>CAWUJQ010000063.1:0-17893 GCA_963922445.1 uncultured bacterium | reverse complement strand
CTGATAGAGCGTCGTGCGCTTGGGTGAGCGATCTGCCAGCCAACCGCCAATGAAGTAGCCCACAGTTAAATAGAGCAACATCAGGCCGATGATATTGGCCCAAACTAGATTGCTTGTGCCAAACACATTGCCCAACAGTCTTGACGCGGATAGTTCAATGGCTAAGGCCGTCATGCCAGTTGTGAAAGCTAACACGTACAAGTACGTATTGGAGCGTTCGGCGGGTTGAATCTTGACGTCTTGTGCGTCTGGCGCTGATGTGACAGCCATAGGTGGAATCCTGTTTGTGAAGTTAGATCGGCGCACGCTGGCCGAGTGCAGCCGTAAGGTCATCGCCATAGTTGACAGTGATGGACGGTATTTTCGCGACCAAAAGGGTGTCGCTGATTTCACGCATGGATTGAGACCCACCGAAAGATACCGGGTTAATGAGTACAGCCATTGGGTGAATCCCACGGCGTGAGAGTATTTGTGCTTCAGTCACCCAATTCAAGTCGGTCGATGCGGTGACAATCACGAAGGTTGCCCCACGGGCCAGGTAGGGCGTTTCCAGGGTGAGCATTTGCGCCAGGGTGTACGGAGATTTACTGCGAGCGGTTGCCAAGGTTTGGTGAATGCGGTTGACCTGACGTTCACCGCGTTCAGCTTCATGGAACTCACGGGCGGGGGTGTACGCCATGAACCCTAATGATCGGTTGAGTCCGACAAAGTAGGTTGCGAGTGATGCCCCAATGACAACGGCATACTCCTCTGTAGACATGGGTAAGCTCTGGCTGGTTGGGATGACCGGGCCATCCCCGCGAAGGCGTTGTACCTGGGGGTGTTCGTAGAGGGATGCCTGTGAGAAATCCACCATCAGGTAAATGTCAACGATGGGGTCAAGTTCAAACTCTTTGACCATGAGCTTGTTGCGGCGGGCTGTGGTACGCCAGTGAATCCGGTTAAAGCTGTCCCCGGGGACGTATTCACGCACGCCTACCGCGTTTGTTGTCACGAAGTGCGTGCGCTCACGCTGTGCTTCCCCGCCTGATAGGACGCCTGTTGGCATATCGAATTTGTGAACCGTGGTTGTTGCAGGGTAAACAATCACAGATGATGTTGCACTGATCTTGCGGGGGTGCAAAAACAGGCCAAACGGGTCGCCACTCAAGATCGTCATCGGGCCAAGCCTGAACTCCCCGCGTGCGAGGCATGGCGTTTGCACATACCAGCGATAGGTGCCACGGGGTGCCATAGCCGGGACGACGTGGCTTGCGTGGTGGGCGGGTAAGTCAGAATGGTCGCGAACTTCCAGCCATAGACGCGGAAAGATGGCGCGGTTTTTGACCACAAATGCCTCGCCCAGTTCACGCCCGACCTGTGCCCGACGGGCTTGGGTTTGGCGCTGAATGCCCAGCCAGCGTACCGCGAAAAATGACCACACGTAGGCAATGACGAGTAGGCCTGCGAACAGAAACGCAAGATTAAAGAAAAAAGCGCGACCTGTACCCAGACCTGCAACCAGACTGCTGCCAATGAGCAGGTAGACAACAATGCGTCGTGTTGGCACCAGTAACCCCTAGCGGGCTGACGCCCCAGGAACGGGGGTGCTGGTCAAAACGTCCTGGATGACGGTGCGGGATGAGATGTCTTTAATACGGGCAGCTGGGCCGACGATAACGCGGTGGGCCAGGGTGACTTCGGCAAGCGCTTTGACGTCATCTGGAACGACGTAGTCGCGTCCGGCCATCGCCGCCCTGGTTTGGGCGGTACGGAACAGCGCCAGCGATCCACGCGGGCTACTGCCCAGGTAAACATCTGGGTGCTGCCGGGTACCGTTGACAATCGAGACAATATACTGCTTGATCTCATCAGCAACGTAAATCTCGCGGGCGGCGCGTTGGGCGGTGATGAGTTCCTGCACACTAACCGCTTGCTGCATGTTGTTGATGGGGTGTTCGTATTGCTGGGCAGACAGTACGGTAAGTTCCTCTGCAGGTGTGGGATAGCCAAGCTGCATCTTGATGAGGAATCGGTCGAGTTGGGCTTCGGGCAACGGGAAGGTGCCTTCGTATTCAATGGGGTTTTGTGTGGCCAGGATCAGGAATGGGTCGGGCATGGGGTGAGTGACCCCATCGACAGTGACCTGCTTTTCTTCCATTGCTTCGAGGAGAGCGGCCTGTGTTTTGGGTGTAGCCCGGTTGATCTCGTCAGCGAGTACGATTTGCGAAATGATTGGCCCGGCACGGAACTCGAATTCACGGGTTTGTTGATTGTACAGTGACACGCCCGTTACGTCTGAGGGCAGCATGTCTGGCGTAAATTGGATGCGATTAAAGGTGGCACCAATGCTGCGGGCGAGTGACTTCGCCATCATCGTTTTGCCCACACCGGGGATGTCTTCGATGAGAATATGCCCACGGGTGATAAGTCCGAGTACGGTCAGGCGGATTTCATTGCGTTTGCCGATGATGACTTGCCCCACCCCTTGAACGATGCGTTCGGCCACGCTTTGTACAAGATTAACGCGCTCTCGGCTGTTGTTTTCTGCTGTGCGGCGGGTTTGCTGCGGGAAATCAGACATATAGCTCCAGTCTGCGGGATGCACTCGAAAGTGAATGAACTTAGATTATGCCACAATCTGTGCAAGCTGTTCATGCGATCTGTCGGGTGGGGGGGCTTTGGCCCGTGATTACGGCATTACATGCTGAATTAGAAACTTGCTGTTTGTCAAGTGTTCGCTATAATCGAGCGCATATAGGAATGACTTTATCTGTCCAATACGGCAGTGTCCCACACACTCAACTTCACCAACCAAGGAGCACCAACATGGCAAGATCGCGCACAGAACTTATGGTGGATCGCCTTCGTGAGCTTCAGTCGACCACACCGGAAATCGAGGCGTCTGCGGTAGTCAGCGTCGACGGTTTGATTATGGCCTCGTCTCTTCCTGCGGGTGTTGAAGAAGATCGTGTGTCGGCAATGTCTGCTGCGATGCTGTCACTGGGTGAGCGGATTGCAACGGAACTTGGGCGAGGGTTACTCGATCAGGTTTATGTGCGTGGTACTGGTGGCTACGTGATTCTGATGTCTGTTGGCGACGAAGCTGTGTTGACGACACTGGTACGCGAGGGCGCTAAGCTTGGATTGATCTTTTTGGACATGCGCCGTACTGCTGATGACCTAAGCAACCTGGTGTAGCAAACAGACCGGGCCTAGCTAGCTGTTTTCTTCTACAATTGATTTCTAATACAGCGGGAAGCCACACAATTGGATTGGCTTTCCCGCTATTTGTTTTACAACAGCCGAGAATGCGAGATGCCAAAGTATATATTTTGCACAGGGGGTGTCGTTAGCTCCGTCGGGAAGGGCGTCACTGCGGCGGCAATTGGTCGCATCCTGAAAGCACGTGGCCTCAAAGTTGCCATCCAAAAGCTTGATCCCTACCTGAATGTAGACCCGGGGACGATGAGTCCTTATCAACATGGTGAGGTGTTTGTAACGGCAGATGGGGCCGAGACTGACCTTGACCTGGGACATTACGAGCGGTTTATCGATGAGAGCCTGAATCGCAGCTGCAACATCACGACAGGCCAGGTTTACAGCCGTGTAATTGAGAAGGAGCGGCGTGGCGATTTCCTGGGCGGTACTATTCAGGTGATACCGCACATCACGAACGAGATTCGGCGGTGCATTGGGCTGGTCGCTCACGAAACGCGGGCTGATGTCGTGATTGTTGAAGTTGGCGGCACAGTCGGTGACATTGAGGGGCAGCCATTTTTAGAAGCGATTCGCCAAATGCGGATGAGCATGGATCGCCAGGATACGCTGTACATGCACATCACATTTCTGCCATACATTGGTGCAACAGGCGAGCTAAAAACCAAACCGACACAGCACAGTGTGCGTGAGCTGCGCGGGAGTGGGGTGCAGCCCAATGTTATCGTGGCGCGCACCGATCACCCGGTAACAGAGGACATCACACGGAAGATTGCCCTCTTCTGCAATGTGGATGAGGAAGCGGTGGTTCCGCTGGTGACCAGTGATTTGCTGTATGAAGTGCCGTTACTGCTCGAAGACGCGGGCCTGGGTGATTACATCGTGCGCCATTTTGAGTTGGAGACACCCCAGCCTGATTTGAGCGAGTGGCGGCAGATGATTGCTGGGATGCGTCAACTCGAAAAACCTGTGCGCGTTGCCATTGTGGGTAAATACATTGAACTACACGATGCGTACATGAGCGTGAAAGAAGCACTATTGCACGCAGCGAGCGCTCAGGGCCGGCAACTCGAAATCGAATGGGTTTACTCCGGTGACCTTGAAAAAGGGCGCAGCGGCGAACTCCTGGCCAATGTGGACGGTATTGTGGTACCGGGTGGCTTCGGCTATCGCGGTGTGGAAGGAAAAGTGCTGGCTGCGAAATATGCCCGCGAAAACGAGGTGCCCTACCTGGGATTATGCCTGGGGATGCAGGCCATGTGTATTGATTTTGCGCGGCATGTTATGGGCTTGGATGAGGCCAACAGCACTGAGTTCGAAATCAATGCGCCGCACCCTGTAATCAGCTTGATGCTGGAACAGCGTGGTATTACCGATATGGGCGGTACGATGCGCTTGGGGCGCTACACGTGTGAGATACAGGCTGGGTCACTGGCTGCAGAAGCCTACGGAACCAACCAGATTGAGGAGCGGCACCGGCACCGCTTTGAATTTAACAACGAGTACCGCGCGCGTTATCAAGACGCTGGCATGCGTTTTAGCGGCATCAATCCAGAATCAAATTTAGTAGAGATTGCAGAACTCCCCGACCATCCGTTCATGTTGGGAAGTCAGTTCCACCCCGAATTTACCAGCCGCCCCAACCGACCCCATGCGCTGTTCCGAGCATTTATCCGCGCTTGTGAGAGTAAGCGGGAAAGCCAACGTATGGTCAACGGGGTTGCTGCTAACTAAACACGTCAGGAGATTATCGAAATGACGGTCGAAAGCTACATCCGCGCACTGCCTAAGGTTGAGCTGTTTTTGCAGTTAGAGGGCGCTGTGCCGCGTGACACGATGTTGATGTTTGCGGATCAGAATGAAATGCAGGAGAGCGTAAAGCGATTTGATCGTTGGTTGAATTTGTATGAGAAGCCCGATTTTAAGAAGCTTGATGACCTGATCGAAATGCTGCGAAGCTG
Organism: uncultured bacterium; assembly: GCA_963922445.1. GTDB lineage: Bacteria > Chloroflexota > Anaerolineae > Aggregatilineales > Phototrophicaceae > DAOTTY01. The sequence continues at coordinate 12,734 of CAWUJQ010000063.1, read as the reverse complement.
GTTGCAGTATGGGGATGACCTGACGCGTGCCGTTTATGACGTTGGTGTGGCGCTGTCAAAAGAAAATGTGCGGTATGCGGAAATTGGCGTCAATCCACTGTCGTTTGTTTCCAATGACTTTACGTTTGAGGCATTTATCAACGCGTTGAATGATGGGCGTGACCGTGCTGAGCGCGCATGGGGCGTGCAAATGCGATGGATTATGCTAATCCCGCGCAGTGACCCGCGCCGTGCAGATGAGGTTGCCCGCTGGGCGGCAAGCCAGACGGCAGAAAAGGGGGGTGTGGTGGGTATTGCGCTCGTGGGGCAGCGCACCAACAAATCTGCGTCGTTGGATCAGTTTGAACGGGCGTTTCGCACAGCAGAGAAAAAATCGCTGGCGCGGGCGGCTTACCTGAGCGAAAAAGATGATGTCGACGAGGCAATTGACCTGCTTGGGTTAGATACCGTTGTGGATGCATGGGGGATCAATGAGTCTCCTGAAACATTGACAGCTATGCAAGCCGCTGATGTCGCGCTGTGCGTGGGCGCTCAGCGTTACCTGGCTTACAACCACGTCAAGAACATCGCCAAAGCACCGTATCAGGCGCTTTACGAGAGTGGGGTGCCTCTATTCATCAGTTCGGACATGCCGACAATCTTCGGCGGGCAAATCAGCGATGAATACCTGGCGATTGCGCAGGCTGAGGGGCTGACGATAGGTCAACTCGAGGAGTTAACGCGCAACGCGTTCCAGCGCTGCCACCTGCCTGAGGATGAAAAAGAGGCTTTGTTAATGATGTTCGACGTAGAGCTTGACGTGCTGCGGGCTGAGCACATTGACGCGGAAGACACGTCCACCCAGGGCTGAGTCGGCGGTGATGTTATCTTATCGGCTGAGTGCGAATTGTAGATAAACGGTGCCAAGTTGCCGTATGCTAGAGGCCATCTTGTATAGGTGCATCTAGCATACGGTCGTCTCCCCTGCAAAAGCTTACCGTTCCTCGCGTTCTTTCGCCTTTTTGAAGTCAAAAAAGCGGTAACCAACGCCGCGCTCTGTCAAGATGTAGCGGGGTGAGGATGGGTCTTGCTCAATTTTTTCGCGTAGATAGTTCACGTACAGGCGTACATAGTGCGCCTCATCGCGGTACTCGTAGCCCCATACCTTTGCCAACAGTTGCTCGTGCGGAACCGTCCACCCCGCGTTCTCAATCAAATGGTAAAGCAGACGATACTCCGTTGGGCGCAGTTTAATCCGCTCACCGTCTACAATGACTTCCCGGCGGTTGAAATCAACGCTGAGGTGTTCGTCAATCTCAAGGATAGCCTGTGACGGTGATGCGGATGGCATTTCCGCACGGCGCAGGACGGCTTTAATGCGGCTGGAGAGTTCACGCGGGCCGAAGGGCTTGGAGACGTAGTCATCTGCGCCGAGTTCAAGGCCATAAACACGGTCATTTTCCTCACCTTTAGCGGTGAGCATGATAACAGGGATGGTAGAAAACTCACGCAACATTCGCAGGGTTTCGAAACCATCCAGTTCAGGCATCATCACATCAAGTAGAACCAGATCGGGTAGCTGGGTGCGTACTGCCTCCAGTGCTTCCATGCCATTGTGCGCTTCTGTGACGCGATAGCCTTCCACTTCGAGGTTCATGCGGATGAAGCTGATGACACGCGTCTCATCATCAACAACAAGAATATGGCGACCATCGCGGTTACCAGTGCGCGGCAGATTGCCAGTCATGAGATTCGTAACTCCGTTTGCGGTTTAAGGTTTGCGATCGGGTTAATCGCGGAAGAGGCCGGGGAAATCCGGTTGATCCATCGGGTCTGGAATGACCTGGACATAGTTGATGCGCCACCAAGGAACGATCACGGTTGTTACGCCTTCGTCAACCCATTCCAGGTCTTTTTCCGTGCGCTCACGTGGATTTTGACCGATAATTACGGCATCGGTCGGCTTCGGCAACTCCTCCACGTCAACCATGACTGGCTGCGAATTCGCTATATGAAGAATTAAGGTAATCATCTGCTTTTCCTTGCTTTTGCACAATGCAGCGGCTATGGTGTCGCTCTATTATAGCGACGGCTGAAGCGAATACTAAAACTTATTCCTGTACCGTTATTTGAAAAAGATGCGTGTGACGAGCTTACCAAAGCGAATTTCGTCACCATCACGCAAGACGCGCGGTTGATTGGACACCAGCCTTTGACCATTTAAGAAGGTGCCGTTACTGCTGCCCATATCGACAATGGTCAGGGTATCTTCACTGCGCTGGATCATCGCGTGGTTACGGGAAACCCCCTTTTCCAGGCCGCCATAAGGTACCAGGTCAATATCGGGGTGATGGTCGCTCGACACATCCTCACGACCGACAACACTGCGTGCGACCACGCTCAATTGGATGGGTGATTTGGCATCTGTGACCTGTAGTAGAATCTGCGAAGCGTCCGTGAGACGTGCTGTACCCCATGTTGCCCTTGCCGAGAGGACATTCTCCTCTGAGTCTAGCTGGCGGGTTGCTGTTCGATCTCGCATACTGTCAGCCAGCGGAAATCCACAATCTTCGCAGTAGAAGTAACCCTCGCGATTTCTATATGTACAGTTGCTGCAAACGATCATTGGCTAGCCATCCTTGCCGCCATCGACTTCACCAATCAGGACACGGGTTTGATATTTGAGCGTCTTGCGTCCTTCTTCGGAGAGTGCATGGGTCGTTTTCAGGCGTTTTACTTCATCGAAGGCTTCTTTTGCAAGACCTTCCTGGCCAACCTCTAACAGCCGGGTAGCCAAGTTTTGTAGTCGCTGGGTCGCTTCCTTGACGTTGCCACGCTCAATTGAATCATTGGCACGCTCTTGCATGCGGTAAAGCGTTAGCTTACCGAGGGCATCGAGAATCTTGTTCGGTGGTGGCTCAACGCTTGGCTGTTCACTCACTTGCACGCTAAGTTGACTGGTCGCGGTGTAAACGCGCTTTTCAGAAATAACGCGGCCTGATACAACGACGCGTCCAAGGTCCAGCGTGCCGACCTCGACATCAGCCGGGATTTGGAGTTGCAACAGCACGCTCATTTTACGTTCAAATTGCATTCCACCCAGATGAATGACCTGATCCTTTTCTGGTAGGGGCTGTGGGCTGGGTGCGAGTTTAAAGGTCATTTCTACATCAACGTCTGGCGTGGGGGCGACCGTGAGTTGCATTTGCTCTGCATAGACGTTGGACAGATTCTTGACCTGGTTATTTAAGAACGACACGACGGCATTGGCTGACTTAATAAAGCCCGACGACCCGCCAGTGATTGACGCAATCTCATCTAAGAACTCGTCATTCCACTCACTGCCCAGGCCCAATGTACTTACACTGATGCCTTCTTTTGACAGTTTGCGAGCTAAGGTGAGGCATTTTTCCTGGTCACCATAGGTATTGCCGTCCGTCAGCAAGATAATGTGATTAACGCGGTCAGGACGCAGATTCTTACGATTTTCAAGCACGCCCGCATACAAGCCCTTGTACATCTCTGTGCCGCCCGAAGCCCGCATAATTCGGGTGCGCGTTGCTAATGCGCGCTTATTCTCAACTGACGTTGCTGGAATGACGACTTCAGCGTGGTCGTTAAAGCCGACGACGGACAAGATGTCATTTTCGGATAGCTGCTCAATGATCTCGGTTGCGGCGACCTTTACGCGGTCGAGGCGCACACCGTTCATGCTGTTACTGTGATCGAGAATCAGGGTTAGGTTGAGGCCAGCATCGCGGCGAACTGGCGCAGCCGAATCCGGACTCGCTTTGGAATGCGGGATGATTTCTGCAAGTAGGTAGATAACCTGGGGTTCTTCTAGTTTTTCGATGACTTTTTTGCTGGGCGTGACGCGCATCTGGAAGCCCGTGCCCGGTTCATCGCTGGCACGTTGTCGATCAAATGCAGAGCGCTTACGACTATCAGATAACAGCGCATAAGCGGCTTTGATCTGCTCAAGCTGCGCAATAGCGCCTGGCTTGCCCTTCGCTTCGGACGGAGCCAGTGCCTGTTGCAAACGGGCGAAAGCAGCGTTTATTTCCTGGTTATCAGCGCCTGGTTTGACGCCGAGTAGTACGTAGGGGTCGTAAATGTATTCCATAGCACGGCCTTGTCGTTTTAACTGGGCAGGTGGAGGAGGACTGCGGTGATGTTATCCTTGCCGCCCATTGAATTTGCCATTGCAACAAGCTTATCGCACGCTTGTTGCGGGTCCGAATGTTCTCGGACGAGTTTGAAAATAATATCGTCGTCAATCACACCCCAAAGACCATCGCTACACAGCAGTAAGTGCGAATTCGGTGGCAGGCGGCGCGTCAGCGCATCAACTTCCAGCGAGTCACTTTGACCGATTGCCCGATACAGCACATTTTGCTGCGGGTGGTCGTTAGCTTCCTCTGGTGTTAATTGATCTAGCTCAATGAGCCGTTGAACAAGCGAATGGTCACGCGTAACTTGCTCAATGCCGTCTTTGGTGATGAGGTAGGCGCGGCTGTCACCCACATGCGCAAAATAAGCCAAATCACCAATTACCGCAACTGCGGTAACCGTTGTGCCGCCCTCTGGTACGTCGGATAGGACGTCGGAATTGGCTGTTTGAATTGCCTCAATGAGCGATTCGGTCAAAGGGGGGCGGTCAACGTTGTTTTCAGTGTCACCAATCATGGGCATAAATATGTTTTTGATGACGCTTTGGGCCACCGTTCGCGTGACGATTGCTGAGGCACGTTCACCATCAATGTGACCACCCATGCCATCTGCAACAATGAACAGCCCAAAATCAGGTTTATTGTCCGAACTGCGGCCAGAATAGTATAAGGTCAGCAAGGAGTCCTGGTTGTTTGAGCGCACCATACCCACATCGGTAGACTGACCGAATTGAATGTGTGCGTTGCGTGACGCGATAACCGTCTCTAGCGGCAATTTACGAGTAATGCCTTCCATCGAGAGCATGGGGGCGTCTGCTTCTACAGCATCTTCAGCGACGGGCACTTCGTTGGTTGAGACATTTTCTTCGGTGGTTGCCTGTGCCTCGTCTAAGGATCCATCCGTCGGCAACGGCGCTTCGGTTGGCCTATCATGCGATGGTGTGTTCTCAATGCTGCCTGTATTGCCATCTGCTTGTGGTATTGTGTCGGCCTCTTCGCTGCCTTCATCGCCAGATTGACCAAATAAACGGCGAAACATTTCCATGATTTTTACTCCAGTGCGGTAATCATCATAGCTGTTGCTATGAATAGACGAGATTAATCATAGATCGGCAGAGCGTAGACCTTGCGATCTAGCGAACCGAAGATGATCGTATTGTTAACGATGAGCGGTGTGGATGTAATCTCACCTTCTGTCTTGTACTTCCATTTTTCGTAGCCTGTTTTTGCTTCCAGGCAGTAGAGGTACGTGTCTGTGCCACCGATGTAGACATTTTCCCCATGTACAAGCGGTGAGCTAACAATTGGGCCTTCAGCAGTGAAGCGCCATTTCTCACGCGAGCTACCCGAATCGAGACCGTAGACGTTGCCATCGGCAGAGCCGAAGATAACAAGCTGCTTGTAGAGGGCTGGCGTTGAGATAATCGGCCCACCCGTTCGGAATCGCCACGAGTTGATGCCATTTGAGGCGTCTAGCGAATAGAGAAAGCCGTCGCCACCGCCGATGTAGCATACGCCCTCGTTGGGGTCAATAATGGGAGAACTTAGAATCGGTTGGCGTGAGCGATATTGCCATTTTCGCTCTCCAGAGAGCGACACACCGACAACCTCGCCCATGTCTGTGCCGAAGATGACCAGTTCTTCTTCTGTGTACACAAGCGGGCGGTTGCGGATTGGGGACAGGGCGTCGTATGACCACATGGATCGGCCATTGGAGCTAACAGCCGCATATAAATGGCCGTCATCGCTGCCGAAGAAGACCAAATCCATGGCTACGACCGGGGAGCTACGTACCCGGTCCTTGGTTGGAAATGTCCAGACAAGCTTGCCCGTTTGCTGATGAACCGCGTACAGGGCGTTATCCTCTGAACCGAACAGAACCAGTCCGGCACTGCGGTCAACAACTGGGGAGGAAGCAATACCGCCCTTGGTAGCGTACTTCCAAACCAAGTCGCCGGATTCGATATTCAAAGCCCATACATTGCTATCGTATGAGCCAATGTAGACGGTATCGCCGTAAGCTGTGGGGCTGGAGCGAACTTCGTCTTCAGTCTGGAAGGTCCAATTTTCCTTGACTTCGTTATCAAGGATGTCTTCATCTTCGGTGTCCTCGACAACGATGGTCGGGGAACGCATCCCATCGCGGATCACATCCGCCATTTCCGCACTAGATGGAAAGCGGTCGGACGGGTTGAACTGGAGCGCACGGTCGATGGTTTCGGCAAACCAAAGCGGGACTTCTGGATTGAGTTCTGCAATGGGGCGCTCGTGAAAACTAAACGGGGGTTCAAGGCGCGGGTCTTTGCGCGTCAGGATGTGGTGAAGCGTGGCACCCAGGCTGTATTGATCGCTCAGGGGGGATACATTGCCTTTGTACTGCTCTGGGGCTGAGTATCCCTCGGTGCCGATCATCGTGTGTTTGCCCTTTTCAAAGGTCTTGGCAATACCAAAGTCGATGAGGCGCACTTTACCCAAGCTATCTACCATGATGTTCGAGGGTTTCATGTCGCGGAAAACAATTGGATTGGGTTGTTGGCCATGCAAATACGCCAGCACATCACACAGGTCGAGCGTCCACTCAACAATTTTTTCCATGGGCAGCGTGCGCGTTTTACCGAGGATGTTTTCCAAGTCGCTGCCGTTGATGTATTCCATCACCAAATAGGCGCGATTATTCTGTTCAAAGAAGTCGTATATGTTAGGAATAGCCGGGTGTGCCAGCGTAGCCAGAATATTCGCTTCGCGTTGGAATGTGGCCAGTGCTTGCTCGCGCAGGGCGCGGTCTGAAGAGAGGGTTAACATCTCTTTTACGGCGGCCATTCGTTTTACGTCGGTGAAGTTTAGGTCTCGTGCTTGATACACGGTGCCCATGCCACCGCCGCCAATAACCCCCATGATTCGGTAGCGTTTGAGGAGAATTGTATTAGGGGCTAAGGTTCCCTCACCGCCGGTGTTGCCGTTACCCTGTTGGCCACCGCCTATTTGTACTGTATCTGGCATAGCTCACTTAGTTTCTTCGTCGTATCGTCGGATTATGATTGCTAAACGCTATTATAGGAAACGGTCGCCAATACCGCAATTTCTCAGTCAACGAGTTTGAATTCATAAACCATTTGCTGATGCTATGGTGCTTGCGTCTTGTTTTGTGCTATGTAGCGGTCGCTGGCGAAATCCTCAATCAACTCTGGATTCTGTATTTGCGCCTAAGAAGCTATTTGAAAAGTCTGTGAAGGCGCTGCCCTCACACTCCCGGTAGGGAGCAATGCCCCCTTGTGGGGTATGGGGTAAAACCCCATGCTTTTGCGGCTTTAAGGATTGTGTTGGGGCGAGGTGGCCTTCTCTGCGGTCGGTGGTGCCTAGATTGCCGCCGATGGGCAGGCCGCCTAATTTTTGTGCCGTGTCGGGCATAGGTCACTTGGTTTCTTCATCGCGCAGTTAGATTGTGGTCACTTAATGATAGTATAAAAAGCCATGGTGTTAACCGCAATTTTCGATTGAGAGTTTGACTTGATGAATAACCTATCGCTTTACTTGCACGTGCCGTTTTGCTCAGTACGGTGCAGCTACTGCGCATTTAATGTATACATTCACATGGATCATTTGGTTGAGCCGTTTGTACAGGCGCTCATCCGCGAGATCGAGGCCGTGGCCAAGACCAATCCGGGGCACAGGGTACATACAATTTACTTTGGTGGTGGCACGCCCACACTGATGACAGCCTCACAGTTTGACCGGGTTCTTACAGCGATTCACAAGGGCTTCGATGTGACAGCCGATGCAGAAGTATCGACTGAGGCCAACCCGAATGATCTGCTGGAGGTTGACTTTGTGCGCAATCTACGGGAGTTGGGTCTGTCACGGTTGAGCATCGGGGTGCAGTCTGCTGTCCAGCATGAACTAGAATTGTTCGGTCGGCTGCACGACGCACAAACTGTTGTGCAATCGGTGGCGATTGCGCGTGATGCGGGGTTTGACAGTGTGAATCTTGATCTGATCTATGGCTCTCCGCGACAAACGATGGATGATTGGCACGCTAGCCTGGATGCAGTGCTTGCGTTGCAGCCTGAACATCTGTCACTGTATGCGCTGGGGCTAGAACCGAATACCGCAATGGATTACTGGGTTCAGAACGGCAAGCTTCCAGAACCTGACGATGAACTGTCAGCAGACATGTACGATGTGGCGACCGAGCGCCTGGGTGCTGGCGGCCTTAACCAGTATGAGATTAGCAATTGGGCGCTGCCCGGCCATGGGAGCCGCCACAACCTGCAATATTGGCGCAATTTGCCTTATCTCGGCTTGGGGCCGGGCGCGCACGGCTACGCAAACGGTGTGCGTTACCACACCATTCGATCACCGCACCACTACATTGAGGCGCTCAGCAGCGACTGGGAGCCGCTTGCCTTTCCGCTGACGGTGACTGTTGATGAACACACATCAGTCAGCCGTGATGACGAAATTTTTGAGACGATTATGATGGGCCTACGCCTACTCAACGACGGACTCAGCCTTGAAGGGTTTCAAAATCGGTTTGGCGTATCCTTGCTGGACATCCGTGCCAATGCTATCGAATATCACGAGCAGCATGGCTACTTGGAACTGACGGACGACCGGCTACGCCTCACGTCGAAAGGGCGGCTTGTAAGCAACCGTGTTCTGCGTGATCTGGTTTAGGGTTATTGGGTGCGCCCAAACAACGTGTGGACTAAGTCAGTCAGCAAGTCACCCGCTTCGCCCTTGGGTTTAACGTCCTTTAGGGTTTGCATAGCCTGACTGTAGTAACGCTCTTCGAGGCCTCGCGCAAAGTCCTGGGCACCCACCTCGTTGAGCAACAATACGATTTCACGGACGATATTGTCGTCAAACGCAGGCAGTTGATACAACTTACGCAATGTTTCGCTGCGCTCCAGGCCATAAAGCACAGGTAGCGATTTTTTGCGGGCGATAATATCGACCGCCGCCGCTTTGCCAGTTTGTTTCGGGTCACCCCACACATCAAGGATGTCATCCCGTACCTGAAAGGCCAATCCTAAATTCAATCCAAAATCGCCATATCGCTTAGCCAGGGCTGCATCACCGCTGCCTAGCAGGGCACCAATCTCAGCGATGCCAGCTAGGAGCGCTGCTGTTTTACCGCCAATCATAGACAGATATTCATCGGCGCTGACGTTATCGCGGGTTTCAAAGCTCATGTCCATGTATTGGCCACGCGTTAGCTCCAAAACGGTGTGATTGAATATTCGCCATGCGGCAATGACGGAGCCAGGATCATGGGATTTCGTCGATAGCTGTTCCATCGCACGGTAGGCCAGAGCAAACATACTGTCACCGGAATTGATCGCCATAGCTTCTCCCCACACGCGCCAAACCGTGTCCCGGCCATGACGGGTTGGGCTGCCATCCTGAATGTCATCATGGACGAGTGAGAAGTTGTGCAGAATTTCGACGGCGGCGGCAGCCGGTAGCGCGCTGTGCCAGTCACCGCCGCTGCTTTCGCAGCACAGCAGTAGCAATATTGGCCGGATGCGTTTGCCAGTTTTTCCCTCATATGGGCTTGCATCAGCGTTGACCCACCCCATTGGGTACTGAATCATGGTTTTGAATTCAGCGGATGCGCTATCGAACGAGTCAACGATGTCTTTCATCTGCTGCTCAAGGGCATCACCGTAGCGGCTTGCAAACGTTTGGAACATGCGACATCACACCTTAGTTAATTGGGTAGAGAGGGGTTTGCTTTAGCTCCGTGATACTGCGTGTGCCTGTGCAAAACATGGCAATGCGAAGCTGAGCAATTAACGCTTCAGCTAGGTCGTTGACTGCCTCCGTTGAATGCGCTGCTGCTTTCAAGAATGGGCCAGCAAGACCGCCTACTTCTGCACCCAGTGCAATACATTTGGCGATGTCTAATCCATTGCGAAGGCCGCCACTCGCAAAGACTTTGACGTCGGGCGCGCCTTTTCTTACGTTCATAATCGCTTCAGAGGTAGGAATGCCCCAATCAGCAAATACAGCAGCTACGCGGGCGTGGAAGGACGTCGGCGCACGGTGATATTCGACCTCACTCCAGGATGTGCCGCCTGCCCCTGCAACATCAATAGCCGTGATGCCTGCATTGGCCAGTTGCCGGGCGGTGTTCTCTGAAAAACCCCAGCCGACCTCTTTCGCAATGACGGGTATCGGCAACTTGGATACCAACTTTTCTATCTTGGACAGCAATCCCGACCAATCCAGGTCGCCTTCGGGTTGCACCGCCTCTTGAAGAACGTTGAGATGCAAGATCAACGCATCGGCCTCAATCATGTCGATGGCCTTTTGGAAATGCTCGGTGGTGTAACCGTAATTGAGTTGAACCGCGCCGACATTCGCGAATAGAAGCGCATCAGGTGCCAACTCACGCACGCGGAAGCTGGCCGCTAGGGTATCGTCTTCGATGGCAGCCCGCTGCGACCCCACGCCCATTGCAAAACGGTGCTGCTGGGCCGCGATAGCCAGATTGTTGTTGAGCTGAAGGGCCATATCCGTGCCACCAGTCATTGACGAGATCAATATTGGGGCGGAAAGCTGCTTACCGAACAGGGTTGTGCGTGTGTCTACGTCGTTAAGGTGCATTTCTGGCAGCGCTTCGTGCATAAAGCGGTATTTTTCGAGGCCTGTGGTGACATTGGGAAACTGGACGTCTTTTTCCAGGTTGATCCGAATGTGATCGACCTTGCGGCTCTCGGTTGTTGGCTGAGTGAAATCCGTCATGGGTGGGTTCCTAGCGATAAACAATGTGATCGTACTGAAAATGCGGTTGGGCGTCAATGAAGGGGCGGCTTAACAGTTGATGGGGCCAAATCGTTTGTGTGCGACGCGAGGCTGAGTCTCGCCACGCGCATCGCTGCACAACGTGCTAAACTATTACAGTGATTCGTGAAACGCTTTGTGTTTATTATAAAAGCATAATGGACTCATTGGTATGAGCAACTTGCTACCTAGCCTGGAAAACGAAAATCAATCATCGGCACTGCTGCGATTGCTAAATGAGGCGGGCGCACGGGGCATACTCGCAGCAAAGCCGACGGACTTCGGATTGGCTGAGCATCAACCGTACCCGTTTTTGGCGATTGTTGGCCAGTTTGAAATGCGTATTGCACTCATGCTGTCGATTATCAACCCGGCAGTTGGCGGCGTGCTGCTGATCGGACCGCGCGGCACAGGCAAAACCACCGCCGTGCGAAGCCTGACCGATATTCTGCCCGAAATGGAAGTCAGCGATTGTGCGGAAGGCAAACTACCAGAACACATGGAGATGGACAGTGCGCATTTGCTCTACCCTGATTGCTACGAAAAGTACGCGGCGGGGGAGTCCATTTCGCATTATGAAAAGGTTAAGCTTGTTGAACTGCCCCTCAACGCAGCCCTGGATGATGTTGTGGGTGGGGTTGATGAACGAATTCGGGCGCAGCAGAATCGGATTCGACTGCAACCTGGGATATTAGGCCGTGCTGACCGCAATCTACTTTATGTGGATGAGGTCAACCTGCTGGACGATGAGATTGTTGATGCAATTCTAGATGCGGCAGCAATGGGCAGCTACAATGTGCGGCGCGGGCCACGGGCCGGTACGTACAACTCACGCTTTGTGCTTATCGGCTCAATGAATCCAGAAGAAGGGCGCTTGCGCCCGCAGATTATGGACCGCTTTGGCTTGCGTGTGAACGTTCGCGGGCTTTTTGACAGAGATGAGCGACTGGCGATCTATCACCGTGTGCGAGCTTATCGACAGAACCCAACGAGCTTCATCAAGCAGTGGGAGAAAATGACAGAACAAGCTCGCGCCGATATTGTGCAGGCGCAAGACCGACTGATTGACACTTTCATCACGGACGAGGCCGCAGCGATTGGGTTGAACTTGGTGCAAGACCTGGATATAGACTCGCATCGTGCGGAGTACACGATGTTTGAGGCCGCACGCGCTTATGCTGCGTCTGACGGGCGAGTCGAAGTAGGGGTTGATGACATTCGCGCTGTAGCGCCAATGGCGCTTCGTCAGCGACGCAGTGATTTCATGGTGAATTATTTTGAGCGTTCCAACGAGGAAGATCGACACATCATTGACCGAATTGACAGCTACGCCGGTTAAATCGGCGCTTAAAAATCGCGAGTTACTTGTTTTCATACTTTTGGGTGGTGTTGTTGGCCTCGCATTGCCCTGGCTATCTGTCGATGGAGTGAGCTTGCAACCGAGTGCATACGATTTGGCGGAGTGGTTGACGCTTTTGCCTGCCGTACGCATCAATACTACGTTTTTGCTGCCAGCATTGCTGCTGCGCCTGACGTGGGTATGGCTGGGAATTGTGCTGTCTTTGCAATATGCGGTTGCAAGCTCGCGCCTGAAGGTTGTTGTTGTCATCGTTTTGGCTGGAATTGCTTTGGCACTCGTACCCCCCGTGGATTTCTTCCGTGGGCAGTTTCAGGACGCAAATTATCAGCAGCAATTTGTTATTTGGACGCTCTTTTTAGTGGCTGTTATCTTGGGTATCATCGTCAGCCAACGACCGGGGTGGCGAGTGTGGGGCACTTTAGTTGGGTTAGGGGGTGCGC
>CAWUJQ010000062.1:0-17901 GCA_963922445.1 uncultured bacterium | reverse complement strand
ACGAAGGTGCGCGGAATTTCTGCCTGGAAGCTCGGTTCGCTGTTGGGCACGCCATAGAAGGGCGTTGGCGTCGTCCCTGGAATGGGTGTAGGTGCGTCGTCATAGTAGTTAGCGGCTAGATTGAACTGGAACGTCAGATAGCGGCTGTCCGGTGACCAGTCGAGCGGGGTATTGATGTTGGCATCGTTCGTTTCTGGGATGCAGTAGCGGCGCAGCAGGCCCGTTTGCGTGTCCCATACCCGTAGCTGCGGGATAGGTAACCCGGCCTCACGCCGCTCGCGGATTTCTTCACTATCCGGTTGACCCCACTCTGCCAGATAGCGCCCCTCACGTGAGCGCAGGCCGTTTGGCAGCCGCTCACCATAGCGGTAATGACGCGCACTGGCTGCATCGAAGACGAACCACTCGTCCTGTGTGTCAAAAAAGCGGTAGAACAGGTAACGGCCCCGCTCATCCCAGCGGTAATTGATGCTGTTGTCCTGCGTCTGGGAGTCGCGGCGCGCAAAGTACGTCACCTCGTCCGTTTGCGCGTCAATGATGTAGTACTTAAAGCCGGGTCCGCGCCCGGTGTTGAAGCTGGTGCTGGCCAGCGCGTAGCGCTGCTCTAGCGGCTGCACAGCGATGATTTGCGTGCTGTTCAGCTCATTGATTTGCGGCTGCGGCGTCGGCGTGGCAGGAATACGCGGCTCCGTGAAGAAGTCTTGAGTGGGGTCATACTCCCGCGTGAAGAACTCCGGCTCAAAGCCATCCGTGCTGTAGAAGGCGTACTCAAAGCGCACCACGTTTGTGCCCGAAATCCAGATGGCTGAGGCGATAGGTAGTTCCTGACGCACGCCATCAACCAATTCGCGCACAACAGAGCCGTCCGCACTGGTGATAACCGGGCGGTCGCCATCAAACAGAATCCAGTTCTGGTCGTAGGAGTAGTTGCAGTTAATGCCACACTGCGGGATGTCCAGGTCGCGCACGAGTTCGCCCGTTGTCAGGTCAAAGCTGAAGATGCCTTCATCGCGCAGCGGGCTTGCGTACAGCGTACCCGGCGGGTTGTAATCCGGTGCGGGGCTGTCCAGCGTGAAAAGCGTTGCATCAACGGGACAAAAATCTTCGACAACGTTCAACTGCTCCAGCGGAATGACAGCATCCGTAAGCGGCGGCGATGTGGGTGTAATCGTTGGTGTGACGGTGGGGCGCGGCTGACCGACAAACTCTGAGGTCGGCGTAACCGTGGGCCGCAGCGACACTGAAACCGGATCAGGCGTTTGCGATAGAATCACAGAGACGGTTCCGGTGGCCTCGGCGGCCATCGTGTCATAAGCCTTGTTCAGCCGCAGGATTTCGATGTACGGCCCATCGCGCTGAGCGATGAGGCGTCCGTCTGGGCTGATTTTCGGCTCGTTGAGTGTGCGGTTGAAATCGTTAAAGCGCTCATATTCCACGCGCACCACTTCCAGCGAGTAGGGCACACCAGGCGACCGGGCCGGACGCGGCACGTTCTGGGTAAAGATGCGGTTGCTGCTGTCCATGCTGATGAGCATGGCCCCGTTCGCAAAGTTGTTGGCACCGCCGCCACCGCCACCCGTCGCAGTGAGTCCTTCACACACGATGGTTTCTAGTTCGAGCAAGTCATCCCCCATCACACCAGCAGAGATTTCGCGCCACACCTCGGCATATTGCTCGGCATCCTCGGCAAAGCGCAGCGTGATGCACTCTGGGATATTGGCGAGAACTGGCTGCGTCGGGCGGAAGTCAGCAGGACGGGTGGGCACACGTGTGGGCGTTGCCGTCGTCATGATTTCATCGACAACCTGAACCGCTGTCGGTAACGCATCGCAGATGTCACGGGTAAGGTCGTTCAACTGGCCTGGCCCAAGCCCTTCCACGCGCCGCTCCCATACTGGCACCCACCGCAGATACTCCTCCGGGAAGGCGTCCGCAAGGCACGCGGGCAAGCCTGTCGCGTCATAGTCCAGGCCGTAGTCTATGGTGAACTGCGCGGGCGACTGCGCCCCCGCCGGAATCACAACCGTCGTGTCATCTGCCCAGTAGAACTCGTTGAAGCCGCCCGGTGGCAAGTCCTGGCCAGTGATGTACCACTGCATCCCCTCATCAAAGCTGAACATGGCCACATCCGTCTGCCCGGTGATGTTATCACTGTACACGGCCAACGCGTGCGTCCAGTCTGGGCTTGGCACCACCCGCTGAAGGCTCTTGTTTGGGAAGTTGTCGATGATTAGCTGCGGGCGGTCGTCCTTGCCCACCTCTACGATTTCTAATGCGGTGAAGCTCTCGCCGCTCAGGGTGACGCGCACTTGCGTCAGGAAGCGGTCGCCTGTGTGCCAGGTGTCACGGAGTTCGCCGCGCAGTTGTACGTTTTCGCGGCGCACCACCTCACCCGAAGCGACATCCCACTGCCACCAACGGATGCTGCTACCGCCTTCGCCCAGGTAGTTGAACGTGGTCAGGCGGTCGCTAGTCGCGTCGAAGTAGTAAGCATCAAAGCCGATGTTGTAGTTTAACTCCTCAAATAACACATCGCCTGTGGCGAGGTCAAAGCGTTGGAAGTCGTAGATAAGCTGTGTGCCCGTCGGGTCAAATTCTAGAATCGCGCGCCCGTCGAAATCCGCAAAGGCGGGTTCAATCGTCTGGATGAGCGCGCCGCTGGCGATGTCATAAGCTTCGATGGTGTTGTCTGGGCGGTAGAACGCGATTTTGGTGCGGTCATCGCTAATCGTCCACTTGAGTATGTTTGGCGTCAGGCGCTGGATGCTGAAGCGGGCAGTTGCCTCGTCCATGGTGTAGATGATGAACTGATTGGTGGCTGCCGTCTGCGTGAGCGGTTCCAGCACGTCCAGCAGCATAACTTGCAGCGGTTGGTAGCCGTTATTGGCGAGGTAGCCCTCACCCAAAAACAGTTGCGCCAGCGAGTTTTCCTCCGTGGCAAAACGCTCCCCGATTTCAAGCGGCTTGCCAAACGTCACCATCTGGTCGTAGTTTAAGCGGCGAGCTTGGCCGTCTTGTGTGTTGATCTGAACGAACTCGCGTCCGCGTGGCAGCACATACATGTAGTCGTTAAACGCGCTGCGCCACGCATCAACCGGGTCTTGCTCGAAGCGGTCACTCTCGATGGTATCTAGCACGACGTTGGTCGCATCGCCGCTCACGTCCAGCACTTCCAAACGGCTTGGACGCGCCGCAATCACGCGGTCATTGGGGCCGATGATGAAGCCGTTGCGATACTCAAAGAAGGCGTAAGCGCTTGTGCTGTTCGGCAGTTGCGACCGACCCTGCCCCAGTGCGTTAGGAATATCCCACAGCCACGGCAAAATCACGGTGTCGTTTTCGCTGCGACGGAGTTCACGCGGTGCAAACACAACCGAATTCACCAGCAGCAAGCCGTCGTCTTCGGCAAACTGAATGGGATTTGCAATGTCCAGGATGCCTTCTGGCTCGAACGTTTCCAGCAGTTCGCCCGTGGCCGGGTTCCACAAGTCCACTCGCAGGTCAATGGCGACGGCCAGCAGCGTGCCGGTGCTGTTTAACTGCACCGCCTTGTAGGTCTGGTTGGTGTAGAGGTCATGCTGCACCTCCAGCGTGGCGGCGTCCACCAGTTGCAACCGCCCCCCCGGTGCGACCCATATAAACTGGTCAAGCGTGCGGTTGTACTGGATTGCCTGTGGGCGCGGCTCACCGATTTGCCGGACGACCTCGAACGGCTGGCCGTTACCCGTCTGTGCAATCACGATGCCCGCCACCCCCAGTAAGAAGAATAACGGGGCAATCAGGCTAATTCGTCTTCTCATAAGCGGAAGCTCCCCTAAAGAAATGTATAACGCCGATGACAATCATTGTATGCACGCAAGGGCAATTGCGCACGCCGCATGGCCCACGCCCAACCTACGCCCACTATACGCCCATCCCACCGCACACAAAATTACGGCAACGAAAATGCTATAGTGAAGGCGTCTCGTTTAACCGAATAGGGAGTACGCACGATGTCTATTTCACAGCGTGCAGCGGGCGTAGTAGCCATCGTTCCGCTGCTCATCATCACTGGCCTGACGGCCCTGGTCGCCGTGTCACCGTTACCCTCACCAGCCCAAGCCCAAGACCCCGCCGTATGCCCGCCTAATGCGCTCCTTTCTTATGTGCGGGCGGGGGCAGTGTGTCAGGCATTGGGCCGCGATGAAATCTGTTTGGGCAACGGCACCGTCACGGCGACCTTCCAGGGGAGTGACCCGCTGCCGTTTGAAACAGCAGGGGATGTTATCCCTGCCGGGTTTACTGAGACTGTGACTGTAAGCACAGAATCACTTGACCAACCCGACTACGCCGTCGCGCAGATGCAGTTCCGTGCAGACACCCTCGACCCAGAACAACGGGCCGTCACGGTGCTGGCGTTTGGCAATGCAACGGTGAGCAATGGCGTACCGCCCACGCTAGAAATCCCGGTATTGGCACGGGGCACGCTTAACATTCGTGATTTGCCCGACCAACAGTCCGAGATTTTGGAGCAGGTGTTCGTCCGGCAGAGTGTGCTGGCTCACGGGCGCAATCAGGACTCAACCTGGCTGCGGGTGACGATTCCGGGGTCGCTGGAATTCGGCTGGGTCGCGGCAGATGTGGGCGCACCGGACGGGAACATCTTTGAGCTGCCTGTTGTGGAAGATGACACCCCGTTTTTGCGCCCCTTCCAGGTGATGACCGTCACAACGGGGGATCAGGCGTTGTGTGGTGCTGATGTGGCCGCGAACGGTGTGCTGCTGCAAACGCCCAATCCCGATGACGAAATCCGTCTGTTAATCAACGGGACGGATTTGCGTGTGGCCGGGACGGTTTACATCGAAGCGAGTGCGCTTGAGACGCGCTACACCGTGCTTGAGGGCTTCTTGATTTTGCCGGGTGACGTGATTGCACCGACGGGAACGGAAATCACGCCGGGGATGGACGCTCCAGTTGCGCTGATGAGTGCCGAACGGCTGGCTGCCCTGCCGACCAACAACCTACCAGAGCGCGTGCAAATCCCGCAGCCGCCAACCGACGCCGAAATCGAGCAGCGTATTCTGGCCTATAACGCGGTCGTGCCCACGCCCATCCCACCGACAGAAGTACCCGATAATGCCTGCCGCTACGTCATCAGCCGCAACAACACGCCGCTGCAAGCCGGGCCGGGGTCGTTCTATGAGTCAATCAACACACTGAATGCAGGCATTGAACTCAATATTGTGCTGCAAACCCAGGACGCCAACGGCGCAACGTGGTACCAACTGCGCAACAACAACTGGATTGCGGCAGCAGCCGTCACCCAATCCGGCGAGTGTAACCCCATCCCCGTGACGGAATTTGTCGCCGCCCCTCGCACCAACACCGTCCAGATGGAAACGTGCGAAGCCAGCAACGGCCCGCTGCGCGAAGGCCAACTTGTCACGTTTGAGTTCCGGCCCCCGGCAGCAGACAACTATCCGGAAATGGAAGCGGCGCTTCGTACTGATCCGGGGCGGCTGCGGGTAGAAAATCAAGAACTGCGTGTGCGTGCCACTGACCCAATTCTGATTGCCTCCGAGCCAGAGCGTTGGGCACGGGTCTACTCCGCGACATGGGAGGCCCAAGCCGGGACGTATCGCGTGGAAAGTGCGCGGCTGTCGTACATTCTCATCTGTGAGTTGACGGTACGGGCAGGGTAGTCTCAGTAAGAAGTAACGAGCAATGAGTGATGAGTAAAGACGGTTTGAGGAAGGTTTTGCGCCGCCTCAAATCGTCACAGTGACAGCATTTTGAGCAGCCGCGCAAGCAATAGCTTGACCTGTGATATGGCTTAGGGGCATCAGTGCTGCTGTGCCCTTAGGCAACATCGAAGCACCGATGTAAAATTAACGAGAATTAAATACCGATCATAGGCACGATAGACTACACTCGATAGGTAGTGAGAATCGAACCGAAACTAACCGCCTATGAACCTCGAAAAATACACCAACAAAGCACAAAACGCGCTCATCGAAGCGCAGACCCTTGCCGCGAATCGCAACAACAACACCATCGAACCCGCCCACGTCATGGTTGCCCTTATGGAGCAGGACGACGGCCTGGTTCCGCAGATCGTTGCCAAAATCGGTGCCAGTGACGCCACCATCCTGTCGGAAATGAACCGTCAGGTGGGCATGTACCCGCGTGTGAGCGGCAGCAGCAGCGTGCAAATTTCGCTGGGCAGTGCTGCACTCAACGTCTTTAACAATGCCGAGCGCATCGCCAAGCAAATGCGCGACGACTACGTCAGCACGGAACATCTGCTGCTGGCCCTCATTGAAGATAATAACGTCGGGCGCATCCTCAACCAGCAGGGCGTGACCAAAAACACCGTCATGGACGCGCTTAAGGCCGTGCGTGGCAGTCAGCGCGTGACGAGTAAAGACCCGGAAAGCACCTTCCAGAGCCTGGAGAAGTTCGGGCGCGACCTGACCGACGCTGCGCGCAACGGCAAACTTGACCCCGTGATTGGCCGCGACGAGGAAATTCGCCGCCTTATCCATGTAATTAGCCGCCGCACCAAAAACAACCCGGTACTCATTGGTGAGGCGGGTGTGGGTAAAACCGCTATCGCGGAGGGGCTGGCCCAGCGCATCGTCAACGGTGATGTGCCAGAGGGCCTGCGTGATAAGTCGCTCATTGCACTTGACATTGGCAGTCTCGTCGCAGGGGCTAAGTTCCGGGGTGAGTTTGAAGAGCGCCTCAAGGCCGTCCTCAAGGAAGTCACGGACAGTGAGGGGCGCATTCTGCTGTTCCTGGACGAGCTTCACACCATCGTGGGTGCTGGCCGTGCCGAAGGCAGCATGGACGCAGGCAACATGCTCAAGCCGATGCTGGCACGCGGCGAACTGCACATGATCGGCGCGACGACGCTGGACGAGTATCGCCAATACATCGAAAAGGACGCCGCGCTAGAGCGCCGCTTCCAGCCTGTGTTTGTGGACGAACCGAGCATTGAAGACACGATAAGCATTTTGCGCGGCCTCAAAGAGCGCTACGAAGTGCATCACGGCGTGCGCATCCAGGACAGCGCAGTGATTGCGGCGGCAACACTCAGTGCGCGTTACCTGCCTGACCGCCAACTGCCGGACAAGGCCATCGACCTGATTGACGAGTCTGCCGCCAACCTCAAGATGGAAATCGACAGCCGCCCCGCCGAACTCGACCGGGTGGAGCGGCAGATTATGCAGCTTGAAATCGAGCGGGAAGCGCTCAAGCAAGAACGCGACGACGCCTCCCGCCGTCGCCTGGACGAACTCGAAGGCGAAATCGCCAACATCCGCGAAACGCTGGACGGCCTGACGGCACAGTGGCAGCGTGAAAAGGGCGTCATCCAGCGGATTCGGGACATCAAGACGCAGATTGATGAGGCCAAAGTTCAGCTTGAGCAGGCCGAGCGCGAGGGCGACCTGAACACGGCTGCTCGGCTGCGCTATGGCACGCTGCTCGAACTGGAAAAGGAACTCACTGCGGCTGAGCAAGCGGCTGACCAACAGCGCGAAGACGGTACGGTCATGCTCAAGGAAGAAGTAGACGCGGACGAAATCGGGGCTGTCGTCTCCCGCTGGACGGGGATTCCCGTGTCGCGGCTGATGGAGGGCGAAGTCGAGAAGCTGCTGCACATGGAAGATCGCCTACATGACCGCGTTATCGGCCAGGAAGACGCTGTGCGGGCCGTGAGCGCAGCAGTACGGCGCAGCCGGGCTGGCCTGCAAGACCCGAACCGCCCCATCGGTACCTTCCTGTTCCTGGGGCCGACGGGTGTCGGCAAAACCGAAATGGCCCGCGCTCTCGCGGAGTTCCTGTTTGACGACGACAACGCGATGGTGCGCATCGACATGAGCGAATATGGCGAACGCCATGCGATTGCCCGCCTGATTGGTGCCCCTCCTGGCTACGTGGGTTATGAGGAAGGCGGCCAGCTTACTGAAGCGGTGCGCCGTCGCCCGTACAGCGTGGTGCTGCTGGACGAGATCGAGAAGGCGCACCCGGAGGTGTTCAACATCTTTTTGCAAGTGTTCGATGACGGTCGCCTAACGGACGGTCACGGGCGCACGGTGAACTTCACCAACACCGTCATCATCATGACGAGCAACGTGGGCACGGACATTATCAAGCGGCTGCCCATCGACGCCGAGGCCCGCGAAAAGCGCGAGGCCGTCATGGGTGAGCTTGACAAGCACTTCCGGCCAGAGTTCCTGAATCGCCTTGACGAAATCCTGATCTTCCACAGCCTGACGCGTGAACACATCGCGCAAATTGTGGAGGTGCAGCTTGGCCGCCTGCGCAGCTTGATTGCGGAGCGCCGCCTGACGCTGGAATTGACGGAAAATGCGAAGTTCTTCCTGGCAGAGCGCGGCTTTGATCCTGTTTTTGGGGCGCGTCCGCTCAAGCGCACGATTCAACGGCTACTGCAAGACCCATTAGCATCGGCGGTGCTGGCCGGGCAGGTAGAAGACGGTGACCACATCCTCGTAGATTTGACTTCGAGTGAGGATGAGCTGCAATTTGAGGTCGTTGCCCCGGCTGAAATCGTAGAATGAAGACTCTGTGATGGACGCGCCGTTGCGCTTCCCTACGGCATGACCACCAACGGCACCATCACTGAATCAGCACCCGTGTCCGTTTGCAGACGAATGCCCGTTGCCGGGTCATACAGTCCAATTACAGCCTGATACGCACCCGGAGTCACATCACCGGGGAGGGCCACCACAAAGCGCCCCGCAACGATATGCTCCCCTGGTTGGCCCCATGTTGTTGTCGGGCGGAAGGGGTTGCCTGTCGGGGGGCCGTCACCCTGTGCCAGGATGCTTGTCGGGTCGTCGGGTGGGGTGATGTGGATAAACGCACGATAGTCAGCAGCGGCAGGTTGCAGCGGCTCCCAGTACAGCCAGAACGTGAGCGGTTGCCCTGCCTGTATCGTCTCGGCTTCGATGGTATACCCACTCAACCGGATTTGGTGGGCAAACACAACATCAAGGGGATGCTGTATGGGCCACAAATGCCACACCTGCAAACGATATTCGTCCAGGCCGCGCCGCCACGAACGCCAACCGTCCGCTGCACCCCCCGGCGGGAACTCAGCCAGCAGCGTCATCTCATCGCGATTGACCTGCCCGTTTGTTGTTGCATCCGTTTGCGCGAAGGCAAAGCCCTCGCCGCGCCATTGGTCAATCGGCTGTGCGGTCACATCACCAGGCTCAACCGCCGGGTAAAACGGGAAGGTGTGGCACGTCCATACGCGGGTGAACACACGTTCATCCAGGGCAAGCAGCTTTTCCTCGTTCGCGTCAAAACGAATCGGGAGCGTATCCCCTGCCCACATCGAAAACGCTGCGTATGAAGCGGGCTGCGCCCGCAGGTTGACGTAGTTCCACGCGCCAACCGTTTGCGGCACCAACCAAAGACCGCAAACCACTGCCAAAGCTGCATAGGCAACGGCTAGGCGCTTCAACCGCTCACCCAATGCCGTCGCAAGAGCAATCAAACTGACAGCGAGCATAACAATCAGGTAGCCCGAAACGGGGATATTCTGGCGGAAGCCGTCAAAGTTTGGGCTAAGCGTGATCACAACCATCAGCAGGTGCAGCAGCGTCAGGCCAGCCAGCGCGAACAGGGCCACGCGCCGGGTTGCATCACTGCGCCGCCAGTAGACCATCCCACCAGCGATCAACAGCCCAATCACAGCAAGCGCAGGTACTCCGGTTTGTGTCAGCAGACGATTAGCACGCATGGCCATCAGAGCCGGGTTGAGGAGGTTATACAACCCCGAACCGGCAACAACGTTAACCGTTTCCTCGTGGCCCGCGTCGATTAAGCGAAAGGCGTCATACCCCACCAGCAGCCAGACGGCACACACAACGATCATGACGATTTGCACACTCAGCACGCCGAGCCATGCGCCTACGTTACGGCGAGTCAGCCACAAGCTCACACCCACACCGAGTCCAAGCACTGGAAAGGCCAGGTACTTAAAGATCACCGCTATCAATCCGATAACCGTACTTGCCAACGCCCAGGCTGGCTTTTCAGTTTCCAACGCCAACAGCGCAAAATAAAACGCCCCCAGGTACGTCACGAGTTCATACGTTTGTGGGAAGGCGTACTGCGTTTGATCGAGAATAGCCGGGTTAAACAACCACGCCGCCGCTGCAATGAGTCCAGCAAGGCTGCCCCCCAACCGCCCCGCGATGAGGGCAATAAGCAGCGCACTCAGCAAGTTAACCGGAATACCTGCCAACCGCACATTGCGGATCACATCGCACGCCGCTTCAACGGCGCTCAGCCCGGTGACCCACTCGGTCACGCGTTGGGCACCATAATTGACGGCCAATATCCCCGGCGGATAGCCGGGTTTCCACAGTTCATCCTCGGTGATGCCGCGCATTGCATAGATTTCGTGCAGGTTGCGGCGTTCGTCCCGGCTTTCTAGCAGCGGCAAGCCCCGGTCATAGCCGATGCTGTAAACGTAACCACCGGCGACCAGGATCAGCGCCAACAGTGCCCAGCCCAGCCGACCCCATCCACGTTGCTGAATAGGACTCACTTCCAAATCCGCCATTAAATCTCCATGAAGTGCGCCATATTATGGTGCGACTTTGACCACGGCAATAGAGGCAACCTAGCTCATGAGCGATTATGAAATTGAAGGTTATGATGTCAAAGCGCAGGATCATCCGTGTGCGATTTGCGGCAGCACCTATTTTGAGTGGGGTGTGGTCAGCCGCGTCACACCGATGACCTACCGGCGCGGCTTCCGCTTTTTGCGCCCAGACGTAACGATGGGCGTCAAAGCGCGCCACTGCCTCACGTGTGACCACTTACAACTCTTCGTGGATGAGGCGCTAAGCGGGGAACAGCAGCGTGCTGCTATTTGGGTGTGGCTGTTGGCGTTTGTGGCTGTCGTTATTGTGACGGCTATTGTCGTTTCGGTATTCAACTAGAGGATGCATCTGGGTTGTCATCGGGGCTTGTGGCCTGCTGATTGCGCATCACTGATGCGTACAGGTCTAACACGGCTGACCGGCCTGGATGATCCTGCGGCAGCCGTTCCAGCGTGCGGTCGATTAGATAGCTGGCGTCCACCACGTTGACGGAGCGCGCTACTTTATGAAGGTAGTCAATCTCCTTTTCAAGTTCCCCCACAACGTGCCAGTGTTCCAGTAGCGGTAAGTCGTGGGCTGGGTCTTGGGGGTAAACAGCCTCAATTGCTTCGGCCACCTCGCGGTGCATACGGATAACATCATGCTCGTCAACCATAGTCAGTAGCCCGTCGCGTATTTTGTCATGAGCGAACAGCCACTGGCCTTTTTCGATTGTCAGTAACGCTGCATCACCACTATAAGAAAGCCATTCTTCGTAATCGAATTCACCGTCAATGTGTTCTAATAAATCAAAGTCGATTTCACGTCCGATCACAGCAGCCAGCCGCAGCATGGGTTGGTAGTCTAGCGGCACACGCTGCAAACGACGTTTCACAATCGCCTGAAAGCTGGCCGACATGACGGAATCGGGCAGTTCAACCTGGTCAATATCCTCCATGTTGGTGATGTTTTCAGCCAGCAGCTCAATAAGGTCAATCATCAGGAAGATGTTGCCCTCAGACTGCTCCTCGATGAGTTGCAACACGGCGAGATTGGTGCCAGCACTCCCTAACATATTCGACGCCAGGGTCGCGATTTCGCGCCGGGTAAACCGAGACAGCACAATGTGCCGTGAGTCCTGGGCCAGCCGCCCATACAGGTAGCGGTTTTCGTCACTGCGATAGCTGCACACAATCATAATGGGCAGCGATTGAATGCTGGCCTGGATGGCCTGCACCAAGTCCAGGCTTTCTAGCTCCCAATGCACATCTTCAATGATGATAAGCAGCGGCTTCGTCTGCCGGAGGATGACGTTTTTGATCGTTTGTGGCAACTGCCGCGCAATGTCTGCTGGGGTGGGCGGATTTGCGTCAGTCAAATCATGCCCTGTGAGCCGCTCTGCGTCAGGCGCGACTTTGCGCAACACCATCGCTTCTTCGGCAGTGACAGGCGTCGTCAACAGCAAATTGGCGACAATCGTCTCAAATACCTTGTACTGTTCACTATCCTGAACGGCGAACGCACGCAGCGCCGTGTGCCCTTCAACCAACGCCTGAACGCGCAGCTCTTCCAACAAACGCGACTTGCCCACGCCCGATTCACCGCTCACGATCCAGGATGACCCGTGACTGTCACGCGTTCGTTGCAGCCCTTCCATTAACTGGGCAATTTCATCCTGGCGTCCGACAAAGCTTGATGCGTGTAAAAAGCTCTCGCGGACGGCGGTGTCGTCAGGGGGCGTCCAGTTCATCGCATGGCACAACGCCAAGATCACCTGCCACGCATCACCGTAACGGTAGCCCGGTGACTTAAGCAGCAAGCGACCAATCACGGTTTGCACCGATAGTGGCGCATTCATCATATCCAGGTTCGGTTGCTTTTGGATAATGTCCATCATAATTGAGCGCGTACCTGTGGTGTTGAAGAGCGGTGCTTCTGCCAGCACCTCGTATGCCATAACGCCCACGCTGTACAAATCTGACTGAACACTAACCGACTCACCGAGCAGCAGTTCCGGTGCCAGGTAATTCATTGTGCCAACGATGTCTGTGGCATAATCCCCCGATGTCGCAATGCCAAAGTCCAACACGCGCAGTTTGCCGGCTGCATCTACCACCACATTACTCGGCTTAATGTCGCGGTGCAGCACGCCCTGACGGTGCAAGTAGATGAGCGCTTGCAGGGCATCTATGATGTAGTTCAGTTTGGCTGCCAGGGGCAGGCCCACTGTGGCGTCCAGCAAACCACGCGGCGCGTCCAGCAAGTGCATCGTAAAGTAAGGCTTAGCGGCTTCATCAAAGCCGAAGTCTTTCACGTCGATAATGTTGGGGTGTTTGAGCGACGACAGCAGGTGAAATTCCCGCATGAGTGATTGGGCGAGCGTGTTATAGGCCGTATCGTCGTGGCCAGCGTCGGCAACGATTGGGCGCAACCGCTTGAGAGCAACAAATTCAGCCGTGAGTTTGTCATAGGCCTTGAAGACCTCGCCCATACCCCCCTGACCAATCTTCGTCTGTAGGAAATAGCGCCCGCCAACCGTTTCGATGACTGCCATCCTTGTATGCTATGATTCATCGTTTAGCGCCGAGTATAACACTCACCGCGCCCAACGATACATTTATTTGGGGAAACTCAATCCGGCAGCGTCCGCTGCAAGGTATAACAGGCGATTACAAAATTTCAAGCAAGTGCCTAGCTGAACTCAGGGACACATCATGACAGGAACACCAGCACCCCCCCTATCCAGCCGCGTTGTGTTGATTTCTGGCGGAAATTCCGGGATTGGCCGGGCGACGGCCCTCCGATTTGCACAAGCCGGGGCACGCGTGGCAATCGCTGCCCGCAATGCCGATACAGCGGCAGGAACGCTTAAAGCCGTTGATGCAGCAGGCAGCGAAGGGGTGTTTATCGAATGTGACGTGCGTGACCCCGTGCAGTGTGAGCGTGCCGTTGCCAGCACCGTCGCTCAATTTGGGGGCTTGAATGTGCTGGTGAACAACGCGGGCACCATCGTGCGCGAGGCAACCGTTGCAGACCTTTCTGTTGATGCATGGCACGCCCAGTTCGATGTCAACGTAAACGGCGCGTTTTACCTGAGCAAGTACGCGCTGCCCCACCTCATTGCCAGCAAGGGGAATATCGTTAATGTAGCGTCCTACGCGGGCTTGGTCGGCTTTCCTCAAGCGCCAGGTTACTGTGCATCCAAAGGCGCGCTGATTCAGCTAACACGCGCTATGGCACTTGACCACGCCCGCGATGGTGTGCGCGTTAACTGTGTGTGCCCAGGCAGTGTGCAAACGCCTATGATCGAAGCGGCGTGGCAAACATTTGGTGAAGGCGCTGAAGCGCGCTGGGCCGATAAGCACCCGCTGGGTCGTGTAGCACAGCCGGAAGAAGTAGCGGCGGCAATCTACTATCTGGCTAGCGCACAGGCCAGCTTCATCACGGGTGTGGCACTGCCCGTCGATGGCGGCATTACGGCAGGTTAGCCGTTGAGGAGCGCCCACCCCATTCTGATAATCACCAAAATAGGTGAAATTTCACCCACAGCAAGTATTTGCAATTCGTTGTCATGTTACATATAATCTCAAGTGCGTAGGGCAACGACTGTGCTGCGCCCTATAAATGTAGCAAGTCTTTTGCACTACACTTACTGATATTCATAACAATGAGGTAAAAAATGCGTAAGTTTGTAACGTTAGTATCGCTCCTCGCTGTCATGCTGATGGCCTTCGGTGCTGTTAGCGCTCAGGACGACATGATGGAAGGAATTGACGCCGACTGGTGGGCAGAAGCAGGTGCCCAGTTCGAAGGCGTAACCCTCCGCGGTGTTACCGAAAGTACCCCGCCGTCCAACTACGTTCGTGAAGTCCTGGCCCCGCAGTTCGAAGAACTGACCGGGATTGAAGTTGAGTTGGAAACCACCTCCTGGGACCAGATGTACGACAAGGCTATCCGTGATATGGAAGCTGGCACCGGCATCTACGACTTCGTTTACATTGAGCAAGACATCATCTACGGTTACCTGGCTAACGAGTACCTGGTCAACCTGACTGAGGCCCTGGAAGCCAACCCCGAATTGGCTGCCCCTGGCTTTGAGATTGGTGAGTTCACCACGTTCATTGACTACTTCCGTGGTGCTGAAAGCGGCGACGTGTTCGGTGTGCCGATGGAAGCTTTCGTGAAGGTATACCTGTACCGCACCGACCTGTTCGGCGACGCTGACATTCAGGCTGCCTTTGAGGAAGAGTACGGTCGTGAGTTGGTTCCGGCAACCACCCACGCTGAATACCGCGAAATCGCTGAGTTCTTCGCTGCATACGGCGAAGCCAACGACCTCGACCTGTGGGGTACCACCGTTCAGGCTGCTTCCGGTCACCCGGCGTCCTTCTACGAGTTCTTCGAGTCTGTTGCACCAACCTATGGCATTTACAACTGGGGCATCAGCGAAGACTTCAAGGCTTCCGTTGAAAACGGTGGTGAAATGAACAGCGATACTGCTAAGGAAGCCCTGGCCTGGTGGTTGGGCAACCTGGAATTCGCTCCGCCGGAGTCCACGAGCAGCACCTGGGACGAAGTTGCAGCAAGCTTCGCTGCTGGCCGCGCTGCCCAGGGCCTAGTTTACGGTGAAAACGCGGCTTGGATCGCAACTGACGCTGACCGCTCCTCCATCGTTGGCAACGTAGGCGTTGCCCTACCGCCGCTGGCTGATGGCGTTTTGGACGAGGTTGAAGGCGGTACGGGCTACATTGGTTACTACGACGGTGGCGCTTTCGGCCTGCCCGTTTCTTCCCAGAACCAGGAAGCTGCCCTGCTGTGGATGCAGTTTGTTGGCCTGCCGGACGTACAGCCGCAGTGGGCTGCTTCTTCCAGCCGCGTTGTGATGGACAGCACCTACGAGACGGAACTGTTGATTGAAGCGGACGCCGCGACCAACGGCTACTACACGCTGATGCGCGACCAGGGCTACCTGTTCGCTGGCGCACCGCCCTTCCCGTTCCACCCGCAAATCCGTGAGGTTATCGCTCCGTTCATCTACCAGGCTATCGCTGGTGAAATCTCCGCAGAAGAAGCCCTAGACATGGCTGCTGCTGCTGTAGATGAAGAGTTGGTCGCCCTCGGTTACGGCGAGTAAATCACCCTTTAGCACTTCACCGCTAAAGTTAAACTGAAGCATACAGGCTGGGCGCTACCGTCCAGCCTGTGTCATATCTACTGTTCGGCCAAAAATGACGGAGCTGCGCTATGCGTTCTAACCGGGTTGGATGGCTGTTGCTGTCTCCAACGCTCTTGATTCTGTTCATCGTGGGCATTGTCCCATTCATCTACGTGCTTTACGTGGGCTACTTCGACTGGAACATCTTCGCTGCCACCGACATGTCCTTCGTCGGCATTAATAACTACCGCGAACTGGTATTTGATGAGCGCTTCTTAGATGCATTGTGGGTCACGGTGCGCTTTACCATTTTCGCCGTGTTAAGCCAATTTGTGATCGGGTTTATCTTGGCCCAGCTACTCGTGGAAGAATTCCCAGGCCGCTGGCTCTTTCGCCTGATTCACACGGTACCGTTGATGGTTGCACCGATTGCTGTGGGTGCCATCTGGCGCTTGATGACCATCCCCGGTTTTGGCCCCATCCCCTTCTATTTGGATGAGTGGTTTGGCATCAACTTTAACATCGGCACCAGTTCGGAGCAGGCGTTTTTGATGATCGTCGTCATGGACATCTGGCATTGGACGCCGTTCGTGACGCTGACCCTGCTAGCGGGCCTTTCCGCCCTGCCACAAGACCCGGTCGAAGCCGCCCAGGTGGACGGAGCCAACAACTGGCAGATTTTCCGCTTTATCACGCTGCCCATGATGCGCCCGGTGATTTTGACGGTGTTGTTCATCCGCATTATGGACGCGCTGCGCACGGTTGACGAAATCAACATGCTAACCAACGGCGGCGGCCCCGGTACTGCCACTCGCACATTGGGTATCCATATCTTCCGCGTGGTTTTCCCTGGTACAGACTACGGCTACGGGTCGGCAATGTCCCTGTTGACGCTGTACTTCACCATTGTGATCTGCTGGCTGCTGTTTGTCTTGCTCACCCACAGTCCTGAAAACTCCAAGTCCAGTTAGAGGTGCCCTACTATGAACTATCGCAAAGTTGCACGTAACGTCCTCAAATACGCTGTTTGGATTATTGCGACCCTGTTTACCGTCATCCCCATCATGTGGATGATCGTTATTTCGGCACGCAGCCGCGTCGAATTGTTCGACGACCCCAGCTTTATTATTAGCTCCTTTTATGAAGAAAATTACACCAACGTCATCAACGACGAGACGTTTCGCGGCTATATGTGGAATTCCATTGTTGTTGCGACGGGCAATGCGGTGCTGGTGACGTTCCTGGCTGTTTTGGCGACCTATGCGCTGTCTCGCTACGACTTGATTGGCAAAGACAATATCTTCTTTACCACGCTCACACAGCGAATGGCCCCGCCCGCCGCGTTCCTATTACCCTTATTTCTGTTGTTTACGCAGGTCATCGTTTTTGAAGGCACTGACCGCCGCTGGGACTTATACGACACGCGTATTGGCCTGATATTGCTGTATTGTGTGTTTAATCTGCCGTTTGCCATCTGGCTGATGAAGGGCATCATGGACGCCATTCCATCGGAGATTGACGAGGCCGCTTACGTTGACGGTGCAACCACCTGGGGCGTACTCACACGCATTATTGTGCCATTGGTGACGCCAGGGCTGGCCGTGACGCTTATTTTGAGTTGGGTGTTTGCCTGGAACGAGTACCTATTTGCAGCAACGCTCACGGCTTTTGATGCCCGCACCATCACAACGGGCCTGGCGGAATTCGTCACCGTGACGGGCACAAATTGGGGTGAAATGGCGGCTGTCAGTGCGCTAACCCTGATCCCATCGACCATTGTTGTGTTGTTTGCGCAGCGTTACATTGTTACCGGGCTGACGTTCGGCGCAGTCAAGGACTAGTTATGCTACAGATCATCGACCAACCGACCCAAGCACCGACAAGAACCCGCCGCAATGGGTTCCTGCCGATCAAAACGAACGCATTTGACCGCGTGTTCATTGCCGTCATTACGTGGATTGCCCTTCACCTGCTGTGGATGCGCTTTGTTGAGGCCGTTGCCCCGTTGTGGATTGCAAGCGTTATTGCCCTGGTCATTGGCATCGTCATCATCTGGCGAGGATAAGAAACAAAAGGATAAAATTGACATGGAAGCCCTGGTTTTAGAGAAAAAAGACGAACTTCAAATCCGCGATATTGCCG
>CAWUJQ010000061.1:0-17917 GCA_963922445.1 uncultured bacterium | reverse complement strand
ATGCTGTCGCTGTCGCCTTCGCTGTTGGCACCCCGCCGCACACACGCCACGTAGTCGTCAGGGTAGCGGGTCACGCACCACAACGCCAGCCCGACGGCTTCTTCGCCTACCCAGCCCTGACCGATGTGATTGAGGCAGCGTTCTTCACTGGCGAAGTGCGCCTGCCCCACGCGGTAAATCGCCTGGTCGAACGCGTCACTGATGCCGTTGGTGATGGCAAGCATGCGGCGGGCGTACTCGTCTGGGTGAACGCCATCTAGCGCCAGCTTGACGAGGTAGGCAGCGGCGATGCTGGCGGCAATCGCAGCGGGGTGGCCGTGCGTGATAATGCCGCTGGCACGGGCGACTTCGACCAGTTTGGCCTCGTCGTGCTGGTATAGATAGCCGATGGCGGCCACCCGCATCGCGCTGCCGCAGCCCTTTGAGTGCTTCACGCCCGATTCGCGCCACGGCGTCCCGTTTTCAAAGCGGGTGGTACCCGTCAGGCATGTGTTACCCGGCGCACGTGATGGCGCGGTATTCATCCACTCTACAAAGCGATTGCCGACCGCGTTCATCTGTGTGTCTAGGTCGGCAGTAAGGCCCACATCCAGCAAACCCTCTACCAGGGCGAAGGTCATTTGTGTGTCATCGGTGTACAGGGCGGGGTCGGGAGGCTCTTGGATGCCGTTTGGCCCGTAGGTTGCTTTGATGCGTGCCATAGATTTAAACTCCGTTGGCCACCCCAGCGCATCCCCCAGGGCGAGGCCAAAGAGTACGGCCTGTGCTTGTTCTAATGTCATTCGCTACCTCTTACATAACTTCTCAGTCCACGACAGCGTTTCACATGTATAATAGCCTAAGCTAAATGAAACTGGAGCGAGTTTGGATGAATAAGTTGAGCAAATTGCGTGAACACGCTCAGGGCATCAAATACACAGCCTTGCTGGTTATGGTGTTCACGATTGGATTTTTACTTGGGAATTTGACGAACATCACAGCGGCGGTGCAGGTTAGCTTGACGGCAGAAGAAGAGAAGGAATTTGAGGCTTTTTGGGAAGCCTACGATCTGCTGCGCGACCGCTACCTTGATCCCCTGGACACTCACACGGTGGTTGAGGGGGCCATCAGCGGGATGCTAGAAGCGACGGGCGATCAATACACGGGCTATATGACCAGCGATGTGTACAGCCTGCTAGACGAGGACATTTCCGGTGAGATTCAAGGCATCGGTGTAATGATCCGCACAATGGAAGAAACGGGTGCCATTGAGGTCGCGAATGTCATGAAGGGCACACCAGCGGAGGCGTCCGATGTGCGCGTGGGTGACATTTTCCTCACTGTTGATGGTGAAGATGTGGTGGGTTACAACCAGCTTGAACTTGCTGGAATCGTGCGCGGCCCGCGTGGCAGCACGGTTAACATCGTATTCCTGCGCGAAGGCGAGGAAGTTGAAAAAGCCATTGTGCGCGACAGCATTCCGATTCCGACGGTTGAGTTTACCGAACTCGAAGGTGGCATTGGCTTAATCCGCATGTTTGAGTTCAGCTCACAAAGCTACCCGCAGTTTGAGCAGGCGCTGCGCGAACTGGATGCGCGTAACCTCAACGGTATTATCCTCGACCTGCGCGGCAACCCCGGTGGTACGCTGGAAAGCGCCATCCAGATGACGAGTGCCTTCCAGGAAGACGGTATTATCTTGCGTGAGGAGTTTGCTGGGGATCGCACAGAAGAACTATCCGTCGAGTCGGAATACTTCATTGACCTGGATATTCCGGTGATCTTGCTGGTTGACGAGACCAGTGCCAGTGCGTCTGAGTTGATGGCGGGTGCCTTGCAGGACACGGACAACGCGACCATCATCGGAGAGACGACGTTCGGTAAGGGTACAGTACAAATCTGGCAGGGGCTTTCTAACGGGGGCGGCGTGCGTGTGACTATTGCGCGCTGGCTGACGCCAGAAGGCAACTGGATTCACGAGCAGGGCATTAAGCCGGACGTCGAAGTAGACTGGGACCCTGAAGGGGGCATCATCCTTGACCTGGAAGACCCCGAATCGCTCGCGCAGGACCCGCAGCTACAGGCTGCTATCGAGTTCCTTCAGTCTGGTGAAATGGCGATGGACACGACAGAGTAGCCGTCACATCGGTTAACGTTTACACCGCCCACGCAGTATGCTAGACTGCGTGGGCTTTTTGTTAGCTTGCTGAGTGCAACGGAGAACACCCGCCCATGTTAAATGTAACACTGCAAATCGCTTCGATCATTGTCTCGATCTTGCTGACGGGGCTGATTTTGCTCCAGGTGAAGGGTGGCGGCCTGGGCAGCTTGATGGGTGGCGATGCGTCAATGGGTGTCACCCGCACCCGCCGCGGCCTGGAAAAAACGCTCTATCAGATTACGATTGGCCTCGCTGTCGCGTTTGTTGGCATTTCGATCCTGGCGTTTGCCTTCTACGGCTAGGCTTAGTGGGCGGTGACTGACTACCGCCCGACCACCCCACCCGAACGATCCCTCGCCTCGTCTTGAACGCATAGGAATACAAATTTATGCTGCGTGGATTCCGCTGGCAGATGCTGGTTTTTGTGTTTGCTGTGTTTCTGCTAGGGTTTGCGCTATCAGAGCGGCTGACACCGAACCCTGCGCCAACCGAAGTGGCCGTCCAGCCAAGCACAGAACCGACCCCAACAACTGCGCCAACAGCAACGCCGCTGCCCCTACCCGAAGCCGAAGACGTTCAGGTAAGCGACGCTGCGCCCGTTATTGGTGACGTGCCGACATTCCGTGAGGCGTTGATTGGGGAGGTGCGGCGCTTGAACCCGCTGCTGCGCGGCTTGAATCCGGCAGAAGATGCGATTACCGCGTTAATCTTTGAGGGATTGGTGCGCACGAACGAGTATGGTGAGCCGGAACCTGCCCTCTCAACAGAGTGGGTGATTTCTAATGACCGGCGCGAGTACGTCTTCCGACTGCGCGAGGATGTGCTGTGGCACGACGGTACGCCTTTCACGGCGCGGGATGTGGATTTTACGATGTCTATCCTGCGCTCACCGGACTTCCCCGGTGACCCGGAGGTGGGGGCGTTTTGGCAGACGGTAGAAACGGAAGTGCTTGGCGACTATCTTGTGCGCTTTCGGCTGACGCAACCGCTGGGCAGCTTCTTGGATGCGCTGCGAATCGGCATTTTGCCAGAACATGCGCTGGGCGGTACAGCAGCGGCGGCCTTACCCTCGCATCCGTTTAACCTGACGCCGGTCGGAACCGGGCCTTATCAGCGTGAGGCCATCCGCACTGGGGACGGCAACCGCGTGACTGCTGTTGATTTGAGGGTGGCTCCGGTATTTCGTCAACGCCCGGAAGGGCAAACGGGCTACGCTGTTGAGCGCGTGCGCTTTGAGATTTATTCCACGTTCGATGAGGCTTTGGGCGCATTCCAAGCCGGGGCGGTGGATGGGTTGGCCAGTGATGCCAGCGGCCAGCGGCTTTTGCTGATTGGGTTGCCCAACTCAAACGTCTACACCAAGCTGGAACCCACCCTGGGCACACTGATTTTCAATTGGCGACGACCAGAAGAGGACGAGCCGTTTAACATCTTCCGCGAGGAGCGGGTGCGGACTGCGCTCACCCACGGCCTTGACCGCCGCTCAATTGTGCAGCGGCACCTGCTAAATGTGGCCGTCGCAGCCGATAACCCGCTGATGCCGGGGTCTTGGGCGCACGCGGCAGACGTAGGCGTGGTGGGCTATGATCCGCAGCAGGCCATCACGTTGATTGAGCAGGCAAACTTGCCCGTCGAGACGACGGACGCTACGGAGGAAGTACAGGCGGCTGAGCCGACCGGTGCTACCTTGCAATTCACGGTACTGGTCATCGAAGAACCGGCGCTCGTCAATGTGGCGCAGGAGATGGTGGGGCAGTGGGCGCAAATTGGCGTTGAGGCACAGGTAGAGGCCGTAAGCACCGAGGTATATCGGCAGCGGCTAGACGCGGGTGATTTTGACACGGCTATTGTGGAATTGGGCCTGGGTAACAGTGCTGACCCGGACGTGTACTCGTTTTGGCATCAGGGGCAGTTCCCGGACGGAGATAACTACGGGGCGGTAGACGACAGGCGCATCAGTGAAACGCTGGAACGTGCCCGCCGTGACCCGTTCGGACTCAACCGTGTTGAGCATTACCGTAACTTTCAGCTTGCCTTTGCTGACCGCGCTGTGGCGATTCCGTTGTATTACCCGCTGTTTACCTATGTGGTCAACGAGCGTGTAGACGGCGTGCAGCTTGGGTTTGTTGGTGAGTCGTCCGATAGGCTGCGCAACATCAGTGAGTGGTCAATAATCAATTAGCGCTGTTCGGCATCGAGAATTTGCCTGAGCAGCGTTTTTCGAGCCGCCCCGCTGAGCGTTTCCAGTTGACGCACCCCAAGCGGGTCAATCTCTTCGCGCAGCAAGCGTAGTTCCTCAGTCGTGGGTGGGGCTGTTTCGGCCAAATCATCGGCTATCAGCAACGGGAAGCCCGTTTTCTTCTGGACTCGCTCCACAGTGATGCCGCGGTGGGTGTGGGTGAGCCGCATGACGCCGCCTGACCAATCAAATTGGCCCAGGTCGCTCACAAGGTAACGTGGGCCGCTGCCCCACTTGCGCTCCGGCACATGCCCCAATCCACTGACAAAATCCACCTGTTGCACAAACGTCACCCGCGAATGGCGCGGCACATACAGGTAGACCTTATCCGAGTGAACGGTTACATCTGGGATGCCGCCGCTGCCCGGTAGACGCAGGCGCGGGCTGTGGTAGTCCGTGCCGATGGCAAGATTGTTAAAGCTGCCGTTCGCTTGCACCTGCCCCGGACGGAAAAACTCCTTTGGGTGGTAGCGGGGCAGTAGTTCGGCCACGGCGGTATCGAACCCGACGGGTGTGAGGGCGTTTTCGAGCCATGTGGCCTCGATGGTGGTGATGCCAAGCGGCCCCCACGCTGATGCGATGCCGGGAGCGATGGCCGGAGCAAAGGTTACATCCGGGGCGTGGGTGCATTTCGCCAGGATGTACCCGGCCATGACCAGCGGCGTATTGATACCCTGCGCTAAAATGTCGCCGTTTTGCACCTGACGCGCAATACAAGTACAGATCAATTCGTCTATTGTGTATTCTTGCATCGTTCTAAGGTAGATATGCGGCTGTTGTGCTGTCTGATATACGTGTAGTGTAACCTTAACAACGGCAATCGAGGAGTGTGACGTGACCCACCAATCCCAACACTTTGAAATCGGTCTGTATTCGTTTGCGGAACTAACGCCTGACCCGCGCACGGGGCACAAGCTCAGCCCACAGGAACGAATCAGCAATCTACTGGAAGAAATTGAACTGGCCGATCAGGTTGGCCTGGATGTTTATGGCCTGGGTGAACATCACCGCGAGGAGTTTGTTGCGTCTGCGCCAGAGGTGATTTTAGGCGCAGCAGCGGCACGGACGAAGAACATCCGCCTGAGTAGTGCTGTGACTGTGCTGAGTTCGGATGACCCGGTGCGTGTATTCCAGCGGTTTGCCAGCCTGGACCTTGTAAGCGGCGGTCGGGCAGAAATCATCGCAGGGCGTGGCTCGTTTATCGAATCGTTCCCGCTGTTTGGCTATGACCTGAACGACTATGATGAGTTGTTCACCGAAAAGCTAGAACTGCTGCTGGCGATCCGCCACAGTGAACACGTCACCTGGCGCGGCCATCATCGTGCGCCGATTGGCGGCATGGGTATTTATCCGCGCCCGGTGCAGGAGCAACTGCCGATTTGGGTGGGTGTGGGCGGCACGCCGCAATCGGTTGTACGGGCCGCCAGTTTGGGCTTGCCGATGGCGCTGGCCATCATCGGCGGTATGCCGGAGCGCTTCCGCCAATTCACGGATTTATACCGCCGCGCAGCAACTGAGTACGGTCACAACCCGGCCACGCTGCCGCTGAGCGTCAACTCGCACGGTTTCATTGCAGACACACGCCAGCACGCCCTTGATCTGTCATTCCCGCCTATTCAGGCCGCCATGAACAAAATCGGGCGCGAACGCGGGTGGCCGCCTATGCGCCGTGAGCAGTACGAAGCGAGTGCTGAACTGCGCGGGGCCAACTTCGTCGGTACGCCGGACGACATCATCGAGAAGATTTTGTTCCAGCACGAACTCTTCGGGCATCAACGGTTGCTGCTGCAATTGAGTGTGGGCAGTATGCCGCACAAGGACATGCTGCACGCTATCGAACTGTTGGGGACGAAGGTCGCGCCTGTTGTGCGCAAGGAAATTGCCAGCCGGGTTGCTGAACCCGCAGGCGACTAGAACTAACAGCGGGGATTGCCGAGAGGCAGTCCCCGTTTTGTGTTAGCGCTTGCTTTTGCCGTCCATGCGCACGACGCGAGGTGAAAAGCGGCCCACAATATCAACCAGGTCGGACTGGGCTGCAATGACCTCATCAATCGACTTATAAGCCTGGGGTGCTTCGTCCAGGTCACCGCCAATGAGTTTGACGCCCCGTTCTTTGAGGTAGGTCTTTTGCTCGTTCACGGTGATCGTCTGTTTAGCCTGACGCCGACTGAACTTGCGGCCCGCCCCGTGGGAAGCGGAGTTGAGGGAGGCATTCACACCGCGCCCGCGTACCACGTAGCCCGCATCACCCATTGAACCCGGGATAATGCCCATCACGCCTTGTCCGGCTGGCGTGGCTCCCTTGCGATGCACAATCACCTTATGTTGATTGCCGTCATCGTCTATGTAGGGTTCTTTCCAGGCGAAGTTGTGATGGTTCTCAATCGACGCAGCGGGTTTGAGTCCGGCGGCTTTGGCCACGCGCCTGTGAATCACCTCGTGATTGGCAGCGGCGTAGCGCCCGGCCAGTTCCATCGAAAGCCAGTACTCCTGACCAATTTCTTTTTCCAGCGGCAGCCAGCCCAGGTGCTGTACCTCTTTGGGCAGGTGGTGCATATGCTTGGCTAC
Organism: uncultured bacterium; assembly: GCA_963922445.1. Taxonomy (GTDB): domain Bacteria; phylum Chloroflexota; class Anaerolineae; order Aggregatilineales; family Phototrophicaceae; genus DAOTTY01. The sequence continues at coordinate 10,970 of CAWUJQ010000061.1, read as the reverse complement.
ATCGGAGTAGTAGTTGGCAATCGAATAGCCCACGCCGCGTGACCCGCTGTGCGAAAGCAGCGCCAGGTATTTACCTCGCTTCAGGTTCAGCGCCGCGTCATCGGCTTCTAGGCTGAACTCGCCCCATTCAACGAAGTGATTGCCCGACCCGCTGGTGCCAAGCTGTGCATAGCCTTTGTCCTTGAGTGACTTAAGCTGCCGGGTGGCGTCCCAGTCGGGGTCGTCCATCACGGGGTGTTCGCTGCGGTCGTATTTGTCGAAGGTAGACCCCGCACCAAAGCGCGTTTGCTCGGTCAGCGCTTTTTCAAAGCGACCGGGCTGCTGCCCCATTACAATTGCGGACTCTGGAAAGATCGTCATCCGCATTCGGCAGGCAATATCGACCCCCACCGCATAAGGGATCACGACACCGTCGGTGGCCAGCACACCACCAATGGGCAGGCCATAACCCACGTGGGCGTCCGGCATTAACGCACCGGCGACGCTCACCGGTAAGCGCATGGCGGCGTTCATTTGTGCGAGTGAGCCGTCGTCAATATGCTCACGGCCCCAAATGGGATAGGGGTGTGGGGCTTCGTGTAACGTGATAGAGTCTCGTTTGGTTGGTTTGTGTTTTTTAGCCATTGGGCTAGGGTCTCGTTATTGATAGGTCTCGAAAAATCATAAGGGGTCAGGATGGTGATTGTCAAGGTGGGTGGGGCTTTTGTTGCGTATGCGCTGTGTGTGCTACAATATCCGTCTATGTGCCAACACAAAAGAGAGTAGGAGTGCCGCATGTCGGACGTTGTATTGAAGCAAGCGGACATTTTTTACGAGTTCACCAATACCCAAATTGCGCTGGTCTCGTCGATTGCAAATCAGCGGACGTTTGAGCCGAATACAATTATCTTCGAAGAGAATACCCCAGGTGATGATCTGTTCATCATTGCGGACGGTGAGGTTGTCATTCAGGTAAACCCAGCCGTGCTAGGCAAGGATGCGACAACCGGACCGCAGACGATTGCCACCCTGCGGCGCGGGCAATCCTTTGGTGAGGTATCGCTGGTCGATGAGGGGTTGCGCTCTGCGCGGGCAAAATCGGATGCGGACGGCGCGAGGTTGGTGGTTATTCCGCGTGAGAAGCTCATGCGCTTGTGCGATTCGTACCCGCAGCTCGGCTACCGTTTGATGCGCAACCTCGCGGCAGACCTGGCGATGAAGATTCGCAATACCGACTTGCAGGTGCGTGAATACCTGACGTGGTCTGCCCAACAAGCAACTGATTCGGAGTAGTTGTGAAAGCTCAGTGGGGTTACAAGTTTGGAGCAATTACACGCATGGGTAGGCTAAGGTCAATGAAGTGGGTGCCAGTGGTGCTGGCGCTTGTGCTGATGAGTGGGCCGTTTATCGTACAGGCTCAATCGACGGGCAATGTTGGGGGTAGTGTTGCGCGGGTGCGCATTGGGCATTTCGTGCCGGATGCGTCTGAGGTAGACATTTATTTAAACGGTGAGCTGGCCTTCGAAGCGGTTGCGTTTCCAACGCTTTCGGAGTGGTTGGAGTTCGACCCTGGCATTCTTGACCTGACGATCACCCTCACGGGCGATTCCGTCGATGATGCTATTGTAGGGCCGTTTGAGTTGGACGCACAGGCCAATGGCTGGTACACGGCGGCGGCGGTTGGCTTGTCACAGGATGAGACCACGTTTATTCAGGTGCTGGAAGAAGACTACAGCCCAATCGCAACAGGTGCCACGCGCATCACTGTGTTTAATGCGGTGCCGCAAGGCCGCCCGGTGACGTTTTATATGGATGATTTACAACTTGTTGCGGGGTTGTCGTTCCCAGGTACTGAGGGCGACAACGACGGCGCGGTCACGGAAGAAAACGCTGCAAGGAGCTATAACCTGAGCCTTGTTGATGCGCTGGATGAGGACGATATTCTGTTTACCTCAGATAACACACAATTGGGCGCAAACCGTCATTACTTCATCGCGGCGGTGGGTTTTTCTACCCGACCGACGGGACTGTTCACCACAACTGACCTGTCCGAATTTGCGCCAGCCATTGCCGAAGAATCGGAAGGTGAGATCGGCGTAGCGCGGGTGCGTGTGGGGCACTTTGCGCCGCAGGCGGGGCCGCTCGAACTCTACCTGAATGGCGAACGGATGGATATTCCGGTTGCTGACCCGGTCGGTTTGACGGATTGGATTCGTGTGCCCGCCGATGTTTACGAAGTGTCGCTTTCGCCTGCTGGTGAAACGATTGACAATGCCGTTGTGAGGCCGTTTGACACGGTGATGGCGGCTGAAGGGTGGAATACGATCGTTGTCGTCAATACGCCGGATAGCGACGAACTGATTGGCCGCCGGGTTGAGGATGATTATTCGCCTATCCCACGCGGAGAGAGCCGCATTACGTTGTTGCACGCCGCGCCAGACGCACCGCCTATTGATATGGTGCTGAACGATCAGGTTTTTGCGCCTTCGCTTGACTTCACGGCGCGTTTGCCGACGGAGGCTAACGGCGCGGTTGCGGTGACAGTGAGCGCAGGCACCTATGATTTAGAGATCACTGAAGCGGGCGAAATCAACAATGGCCTTGTCACCCTGTTGGACACGCAGTTGATTCCTGGAAACCACTATTTCATTGCGTTGGTCAATCGCAACGATGTTGTGGAGTACTACTTGCAGGTCGTCACTCAGGACGCGGTCGTCACCGGGTTGGAGTAAGCTCGTAAGGAAATCTTAACAAACGTCAATTCAACCAAACGATTTGGCGGAACAATAAACGTTATATTGAGGCTTGATGCAGATTTACCTTTTTCACTCTCCTGGAGGCAAGTCTTAATATGCGTCGTTTTATGTTAATCACGATCTTTTCGTTTGTTGGTGTGCTGGGCGCTTTACCCGCCATAGCCCAGGACACGGACGCACACTTGCGTATCGCTCATTTTGCGGTGGATGCGGGGCCGATTGACATTTACGTCAATGGTGCCCCAATTTTGACGGACTACCTGTTTGGCTCCGTTTCAGATTGGATGTTGGTTGCGCCGGGGCCTTTGCGTGTGGCCATTACGCCCACGGGTGCCTCAATTGACGAAGCCGTCATCACGGCAGATGCGACATTGGATGCTGATGGCTGGTACACAGTAGCGGCTATTGGCCTGGTAGAAGGCGAAGACATTGCGCCGTCAACCGCTCAGGTGATTGTTGAGGACTATTCTGATCTTGAGCTGGGGCAGTCTCGTTTGACGATTTTCCACGCTATTCCCAACACGACCCCGGTCAGCGTGGTGGCCAATGGTAACGTCATTGTAGCGGGCTTGGCGTACCCCACCGCAGACGATGAAAACGATGGCCTGACGACCCTTGGCCTGGACGCAGGCACGTATGACATCGAAGTAACGCTGACCGATGCGCCAGACACAACCGTGTTTGACCTGGAAGGCGTCGAAATCGGCGCACAGCGTAATGTGTTCATTGCGGCTACGGGCCTAATCGAAAGCCCGGAACTGGTATTCGTGTCAACGAACCCCGATGACCAGTTTGCCGAAATGATGGTCGAAGAAGCACCCGCCGATGACAACGCTCACCTGCGCGTTGGCCACTTTGGTGAGGACGCCCCGGCTGTGGATGTGTACATCAACGGGGAACTGAGCAGCGTAGCGGGCGTAGAATACCCGGCGCTGTCGCCGTGGATGACGTTGGCACCCGGTCGGTATAACATTGCGGTCGCCCCAGCCGAAACCTCGCTTGACGAGGCGGTCATCGGGCCGGTGGCAATTGAGCTTGGTGCGGGCGATTGGATTACGGTGGCGGCTGTCGGCTTGCTGCAAGACAACACCTTAAACGCGCAGGTCATCGCGGAAGATTACAGCCCAATTCCCACCGGGCAAGCACGCTTTACCGTGTTGTACACCTCGGCTGGCGGCCAGCCGGTTGATGTGCTGGTCAATGAGGAAGTATTCGTGAGTACATTGGCCTTCCCCGGCACGCTGGGTGACAACGACGGCAGTGAGTCGTTCACGCTGCTGGCAGGCGACTACGATATCACCGTGACCGCCAACGGGGATGCCGAGACCGTCCTGGCGGAACTACTGGGTTTTAGTATGCAGCCGGGCAGTCACTACTTTATCGGGGTGATTAACTCGGTGGATGTGACAACCTTTGTGCAGACGTTGAACGCGAGCGAGATTTCTGCCGCGCGCGAGTAGTCATCAATCACAATCAGGTACAAAAAAGGCGATCCGTGTCGGGTCGCCTTTTTGAATGCTAATCGGTTGTGCGGTTTACCCTACTTGACAAGGCGGACGAACTTGCGCTTGCCCACTTGCAGCACCGCCGGGAGCCTGTCCGCAGTGACAGACGCGTTGTTATCGGTCACAGCTTCCTGGTCAAGCTGAATACCGCCCTGTTTAATCAACTGCTTGGCTTCTTTGCCGCTGCCGACCATGTTCAGGCGGCGCAGAATATCCAGCACGCGCTCCTCATCACCGTCAATGGCTTCTTCGGGCATGTCTTCGGGCAAGCCGTCGCCACTACGGAAGACGGCATCCCAGTTCTCCTGGGCGGCCTGTGCGTCTTCGGGGCTGTGGAAAATCGCGACAATTTCGCGGGCCAGGTTCATCTTTACCTCGTTGGGGTGCTTCTCGCCAGACGCGACCTGCTCACTCAGCTGATCGACATCGGTGGGTGCCCAGCCCAGGATGAGCTTATGGAACAGCGGCATGGCCTCATCTGGCACGCTCATCACCTTGCCGAACATCTCCTGCGGGGTAGAAAGCAGCGGAATGTGGTTGCCCTGGCTCTTGCTCATCTTCAGGCTGCCGTCTGTGCCGGGGAGCGATTCGCCCATGATGATGGCAATCTGCGGCTTTTGGCCTAACCCCTCTTGCAGTTTGCGCCCCGCCACCAGGATGTTAAACAACTGATCCTGGCCGCCGACCTGCACGTCGGCTTCTTGGGCGACGGCGTCGTAGGCTTGCATCAGCGCGTAGAAGAACTCATGCAGGTAGATGGCCTGTCCGCCGTCAATGCGCTTGCTGAAGTTTTCCCGCACAAGGAACTGCTGCACGGTGAAGTTGCTGGCTAGCCGGATGATGTCGGCAAAGTCCAGCGGGGACAGCCACTCATCGTTGCGGCGGACGCGGGTTTTCTTCTCATCCAGAATTTTAAAGGCTTGCTCCGCGTAGGTGCGGGCGTTTTCGTCCACCTGCTCTGCCGTGAGTTGGTCACGCGCCTTGTCCTTATCGGATGGGTCACCGATGAGGCTGGTAAACGTACCAACGAGGAAGGTCACATCGTGGCCAAAGTCTTGGAATTGGCGCAGCTTGCGCATGGTGATGGTGTGGCCCAGGTGCAAATCCGATGTGCGCGGGTCGTAACCACAATAGACGCGCAGCGGGCGGCCTTCTTCTTCGGCCTGCTCCAACCGCTCACGGAGTTCTTTTGTCATGCTTTCTTTTGTTTTCGGGTCGCCATATTCGACGCCCGACATCAACACTTCGACTTGTTCGTCCAGGGTGGCCATGACCTGCGCTTTCTTCTGATGTGGGTAGTCAGTCAATTTAAGTGACGAGGATTGTAGCACATGCCTTGTTGATGCTGAACGAAGATTCTATAATCAGCGCGACTTAAGCCAGACGGAACACCCAAAGGACGAGACTGCCCCATGAAGCAGATGACCAGCGCGGAAGTCCGCGAGATGTTTTTAGAGTTCTACGAAGAGATGGGCCACCAGCATGTTGCGTCCTCCTCGCTTGTGCCCGCCAATGACCCAACACTGCTGTTCACGAATGCGGGTATGGTGCAGTTCAAGGATGTGTTCCTGGGGCTAGACAAGCGCCCCTATAAGCGGGCAACCACATCGCAAAAGTGTATGCGCGTTAGCGGTAAGCACAGCGACCTGGAAAACGTGGGGCCGTCGCTGCGGCATCACACCTTTTTTGAGATGCTGGGCAACTTCAGCTTTGGCGACTACTTCAAGCGGGACGCGATCAAGTTTGCCTATGCGCTGCTCACCGAAGGCTATGGCCTGCCTACAGATCGGCTCGTGTTCACGGTGTATCAAGACGATGACGATGCCTACAAGTTCTGGACGGAAGACGTGGGCGTAGACCCCAAGCGTGTTGCCCGGATGGGGCCGGATACGAACTTCTGGCAGATGGCGGATACCGGCCCGTGCGGGCCGACCAGCGAAATTCACTGGGACAAGACACCGGAAGCAGGCGAAGACACCATTATTACCCTGCTGCAAGAAGAAGACGAGCGCTTTCTGGAAATCTGGAACCTCGTGTTTATGCAGTTCAACCGCACACAGCCTGACCCCGAACACACAGGCCAATACGACGATCCGCTCCCCGCGCCGGGTGTGGACACGGGTATGGGCCTGGAGCGCATCGTTAGTGTGATTCAGGGCGTGGAGAGCAACTACGAGACCGATCTGTTCACGTCGATTATTGCCAAAACGCAGGCCATGACGGGCCAATCCGATGCAGAGCGTGATGCCAACATTGTGCCGTATCGCGTGATTGCCGACCATGTGCGGGCGGCTGTCTTCTTGATCTCTGACGGGGTGCTGCCCGGTGCCAAGGGCCGTGACTCTGTGTGCCGCCTCGTGATCCGGCGGGCGGCGCGCTTTGGCAGCAAAATCGACTTTGATCGCCCGTTCCTGGCGGAGGTGGCTGACGCCGTCATTGACGTAATGGGCGGGCACTTCACGGAATTGGTTGATAAGGCTGATGCGATCAAAAAGGCCATCACCAAGGAAGAAGAGATGTTCCGGCGCACGCTGGATCGCGGCCTGGAAGAACTGGCCGTCAAGCTAGACGAACTGGAAGCGTCTGGGGAGAAGCTACTGAGCGGTGATGAAGCCTTCTTCCTCAAGGCGACACTCGGCCTGCCGATTCAGGTGACGCGGGACATTGCCGAAGAGCGCGGCTTCGACGTGGATATGAAAGGCTTTGAGGCAGCGGAAGAGCAGCACGCGCTGGATAGTGGTGCCGGTCAGGCAATGGGCACGATGGCTACTGCTGAAGCGTATGCTGCCCTGTTCGACCAACTCAAAGCGGATGGCCGTTTAGCTGACGATGGTGTGAGCTACGATCCTTATGGCGCAACGACAGTCGAGACCGAACTGGTCAGCTTGACGCGGGGCGGGCAGCCGGTAAACCGCGTGATTAGCGGCGATGATGTGGAAGTTGTGCTGGCAGCGACGCCGTTCTATGTGGAGTCGGGCGGTCAGGTGAGCGACACAGGTATCATTGAGGGCGACGGCTGGGCGATTGACATCAAGGGGATGAGCAAGCCTGTGGCCGGGTTGATTGTGCATCTGGGGGAGGTGGTAGAGGGCACCCCGGAACCGGGCAGCAAGGCCACTGCGAAAGTCGATACTGAGCGGCGCATGTCTGTGATCCGCAATCACACGGGCACGCATCTGCTGCACGCGGCGCTGCGTAATAACCTGGGCACGCACGTCGAGCAGCGCGGCTCACTCGTCGCACCGGAGCGGCTGCGCTTTGACTTTGTGCATGATGAAAAGGTCACGCCGGACGAAATCCGGAAGATCGAAGGTGAAGTCAACGACATCATCCTGCGCAACTATCCGGTGACCTCTGCGACCAAGCCCTACGATGTAGCCGTCAAGGAGGGCGCGATGGCCCTGTTCGGTGAGAAGTACACCGACGAAGTCCGCACGATTAGCATTGACGACGGCGCGGGCAATGGCCGCTACAGCTACGAGCTATGTGGCGGCGTCCATGTAGGTGAAACGGCGGAAATTGGCTCGCTGGTTATCGTGACGGAGGGCAGCAGCAGCGCGGGCGTGCGGCGCATCGAAGCGCTGACGGGCGAGGCGGCCATGCGTTACGCACAGCGTCAAATTGACAAGTTAAACACGGTTGCGCGCAAGCTGGGCACCACTCCTGATGAAGTGAGCGGGCGCATAGACGCCCTTCAGAAGGAACTCACGGACAGCAAGCGGCAGGTCGATAAGCTGCGGCGCGAACTGGCCCAAATCCGCTTTCGGGAGAGTATGCAAAATCTGGAAGACATCGGTGGGGTGCCGGGGCTGGTTACGCAGTTGCAAGACATCCCCATGAACACGATGCGTGAAATGGCGGACTGGTTCCGCAATGAGGTGGCCAGCGGTGTGGTCGTCCTGGGTAGTGTGATTGAGGACAAGCCGCAGATTATGGTAAGTGTGAGCGACGACCTGACGAAGAAGGGTCTGCACGCGGGCAACATCGTGCGGGAAGTGGCCAAGCGGGTTGGCGGGGGCGGTGGTGGTCGCCCGAATATGGCTCAAGCGGGCGGCAAGGATGCCGAAGCGCTGCCGGATGCGCTCACTTTTGCGCGTGAGTTGATTGCGGATAGTTACACGGGGTAGGCACTGGCCTAGTCACGCAAAGCGCCCATGAGCGAACGTCCACACCTGATTCAACTCGAAGCCGACGAGGATGCGACCTCCGTGCGGGACAGGCTTTCCTTTTTCCGTGGGAAGCCTGTGCTACTCGTTTGGCCCGAAAAGGGAACCGTTCTCACGCGCAAGCTTGACCTTGTGTTGGTGCAGCGTGAGGCTATGCGGCGCGCCATCCGGTTAGCGCTGGTTACGCATGATGCACGGGTTGCTAAACACGCGGAAGAGTTGAACATCAGCGCGTTTGAAACCATTGGCGAGAGCGACCGTAAACGCTGGAAGCGTGGACGCAGCAAAGTCTTTGCCAATCGCTTCCAAAAACCGCAAACCGAAGTTGAGCCAGAAGACCTTCAAGAGGTAGCCAGCCGCGTTAAAAACCCGGTTGAAGTGAACCCTGTCCGTCAAAACCTGATTCGTGTGGGGGTAACGCTTGTGTTGGTGCTTGTGGTTGTGGGTGTGGCTTATGCGGTTGTGCCCGTGGCCACGGTGACGCTGACGCCTGCGCGGGCTGAGGTTGAGATTGCCGCCACGATTACGGCTTCGCAGGATGCTGCGGACGTGAACGTGGACGAAGGCGTGGTGCCCGTCACGGTGCTGCGCGTAGATACCACCCAAAGCGGCACCATCGAAACGACAGGCACGCAGGTGCTAGACGATACGCGGGCTGTGGGACAGGTGGTGTTTGTCAATCGGGCTGCGCAAGCCGTAGAGATACCGGAGGGTACGGTCGTCAGCACAAGCGCGGGAACTCCGGTACAATTTCGTACATTGGAAGCGGTTACACTGGCTGCGAGTGCGGGCTTCCAGTCAGAAGCGCCCATTGAAGCTTTGCAGGACTTTTCCGGTGAGGTGGGCAATGTGGCAGGTGGGCAAATCAACACAGTCGAGGGGCCACTCGCCAACCAGATTGAGGTGCGCAATGTAGAACCGACGCTCGGCGGTGGCAGCCAAACGGCACCAGCCGTCAGTGAGGGCGACCTGGAACGATTAGAGTCTATGGTGCAGCAGCAAATCCAGTCGCAAGCATTCACTGAGATGCAACCGCTGCTGGGGCCATCACAGTTTGTAATCCTGGAAACGGTGCGCATCGGTGAAGAGCGCCAGGACTGGAAAACGTTCAGTGCTGAGGTGGGTACCTCAGCAGAAACGGTGACGTTGGAAATGCGGGCGATTGTAGAGGCATCGGCAGTGGACGAGCAGTTTGGGCGGCAGGTGGCCTTTGCCAACCTGAGTCGTCAGGTGCCGCGTGGCCGCATTATCGACCCGGCCACGATTCAATATGCACGCGGGCCAGTGAACGCGATTATGGCCGATGGCAGCGTGGTGTTTGATATGACCGTGACGGCGAACATCGTGGAGCCTGTGGACGTGGCAGAGGTGCAGCGAGAAATTGCAGGCAAATCACTCAATGACGCCCTGACTTACGTGGCGAATCAATTTGACGTGCAGCAGGGCACCGTGCCGCAAATTAGCCTCTCTCCCACATGGATGCGCCACATGCCGCTGCTGCCGTTTCGCATTCAGGTGCAGTTAGAGGAACCGACATGACCATAGGGCGGCTGTTAGGGATCGACCACGGGTTGAAGCGTGTGGGCGTGGCGGTGAGTGATGCGCTTGGCATCAGTGCCCGTGAACTCACCATCATAGAAGGCCCGTCTGATGAAGCGGTGTATGCGGAAATCAAGCGGCTGGCCCAGGAACAGTTGGCAGTCGGCATTGTGGTGGGGGTGCCCACCAATGAAGGTGACACCAAACAGGCGGACATCGTCAAGGTGTGGGTGAAGGGGCTGATTGCGGTGGTAAGCGTGCCCGTCGTTTTATGGGACGAGCAGCTTTCCAGTGCAGATGCAAAAGAGTTGGCCCGTGAGCAGCGCCGCAAGCAAAATGAGCGCATTGACGACCTGGCCGCCCGCGTGATTTTGCAAAGTTACATCAATGCGGTGGCAGATGGACTGGCCGAGCCACCGGGAACCAACACGTAGTTAGCAAGGCGAGACGCTTATCCAGATGAAATGGCTGCGACGGCTGCTACAACTCGTAGCAATCCTAACGTTGACAACACTATTCGGAGCGGTGGCTTGCGTCGCTGTCATCTTTGTGGCGACAGGGGAAGGCCCGCTCACAGCGACGCGCGATGCACTAGCCCAAATTTCGCTGGCACGCCGTCAAGATGAATTAAACACACCACTCACTGAGGACGGCTTACCCGTCCGTTTTGTGGTGGAACCGGGTAGCTCCACGCGGCGGATTGCAGAAGACCTCTACCTGGAAGGTCTCATCCGCGACGATGACCTGTTTGTCGATTACACCGTGGCTAATGACATTGATGTGCAGCTAGAGGCCGGAACTTACTTTCTGTCTAGCAGCCTGAACATCCCTGAGATTGCCAACTTGCTTACGGATTCCAACAGCAGCAATATTCCCTTCCGCATTTTGGAAGGCTGGCGCATTGAAGAAATTGCGGCAGCGGTAGATCAGACGGGATTATTTGGTTTCACAGGGGCGGAGTTCCTGGCGGTGGTTGGGCCAGATGCGGCGGTGCCGCGTGTGTTCCGTGAGTACGTTGAGCTGCC
>CAWUJQ010000060.1:0-17962 GCA_963922445.1 uncultured bacterium | reverse complement strand
CTGACGAAGAGGACATGGAAGCGACCGAGGAAATGGACGCCGAAATGGAAGCCACGGAAGAGATGATGGCTGAAGACATGGAAGCGACCGAAGAAATGGACGCTGAAATGGAAGCCACAGAAGAAGCTATGATGGAAGAAGAGGCCGAGTTGGGCACCATCGTGGATGTGGCTGCTGGCGCGGATGACTTCACGACACTGGTGGCTGCTGTTGAAGCCGCTGACTTGGTCGAAACGCTGAGCGACGAAGAAGCCAGCTTCACCGTGTTTGCTCCGACGGACGAAGCGTTTGAGGCTGCTTTGGAAGCACTTGGCTTGGAAGCAGAAGAACTGCTGGAAGACACCGACACGCTGACCGCAATCCTGACCTACCACGTGCTGGCTGATGCATTGATGGCTGAAGATGTGCTGGCGGCTGTGGAAGACGCTGACGGTGAACTGGAAGTTGAGACGGTTAATGGTGAAGCCATCACGGTGACGGTTGAAGACGAGGCTGTGATGCTCAACGGTAGCGTTACTGTAACGGCTACCGATGTTGAAGCCTCCAACGGTGTGATTCACGTCATTGACGGTGTGCTGCTGCCGCCGAGCATGACCGAAGACGCTGCAATGGAAGAAGACATGGAAGCCACGGATTAAGACTTGTATGCCGACCACTGTGCGACCGAAGAGCCTGAATTGTTGGATGATGACGCTTTTATGGACGCCTACGCTGCAATGGAAGAAGACATGGAAGCCACGGAAGAAGCCATGATGGAAGAAGACATGGCGGACATGGAAGCGACCGAAGAGATGATGGAAGAGGCCGAAGAAACAGGTGCCCTTCCTGACCTGGACGGTGTGACCATCACCGTGGCTGTGGAAAACGCCTACCCGCCGTTTAACTTCATCGACCCAAGCACCAATGAAGCGGCTGGTTGGGACTACGACGCGGTCACCGAGATGTGCGACCGCCTGAACTGTGAGCCGGAATTCGTGGAAGCTGCCTGGGAAGGGATGATCCTGGCGGTGAGCGAGGGCGAGTACGACATGGCCGCTGATGGCATCACCATCACGGAAGAACGCGAAGAAATCGTAGACTTTTCCACGGGCTATGTGCAGTTCAGCCAGTTCTTCCTGGTTCGCACGGACGAAGACCGTTTTGAAACCGCTGATGAACTGGCCGAAAACGAGGAACTCCTCGTAGGCAGCCAGCCGGCGACCACCAACTATGACGCTGCGGTTGACATCGTCGGTGAAGAGCGCATTCTGGCATTCGAGACGTTCCCGGTGGCTGTGCAGGCGCTGCTGGCCGGTGACGTAGACGTTGTGATTATCGACAACGTAGCGGGTCAGGCTTATATCGAGCAGAACCCGGACGAGCTGGTTTTCGTTGGTGAGCCGCTCACATCTGAAGAGTTGGGCTTTATCTTCCCTGAAGGCAGTGAGTTGACGGCAGCATTCGACGCAGTCATCGCTGACATGGAAGCTGACGGCACGCTGGACGAGCTATTCCAGACCTGGTTCATCGAATTCGACCTGTCCTCGCTGGATGGGGAAGAAGCCGTCGAAGAAGAGGCTGACGCCGAAATGGAAGCTACCGAAGAAGCCATGATGGAAGAAGAAATGTCTGAAGAGGACATGGAAGAAGACATGGCTGAGGAAGAAATGTCCGAAGAGGACATGGAAGAAGAAGCTGAAATGGAAGCGACCGCCGAACTGGAGTAATCACTCCGCGCAGGTAGCGCTGAATCGAAGCATACAAGCGCGGGAGCCATCACGGCTCCCGCGTTTTGCGTTAGATTAGCGGCGGCGGCTTGACCCCACAACTTCGATGAAGTCATATGGGTAGGGGCCGGGCATTGCGCTAACGGTGTTGAGGTAGTCGCGCTGCTCAGCAGTGAGTGACCAGCCCACCGATGCAAGGTTGTCTTGCAGGTGATGGGTTTTGCTGGCACCGATGATGGGTGCAGTCACGCCGGGTTGGTCTTTCACCCAGTTGAGCGCGACCTGGGCCGGACTTTTCTCTAGCGTCTGTGCCGTTTCGACCAGCGCGTCGATGATGTTCCAGGTACGGTCGTTGTTGTAGTTACTCCACATTTCTAACCAACCTTCTTGCTCGGCTTTGGCGATGCGTGTGTCCTGTGGGGGCTGCTCCATGCCCCGGCGGTACTTGCCGCTCAGCCACCCGCCCCGCAACGGACTCCAGGGGATGATGCCGATGCCGTTGGCGATGCACGCCTCCACGATTTCCCACTCTAGAGAGCGGTCGAGCAGGTTGTAGAGGGGTTGCAGGCTAATGGGCACGGTCCAGCCGTTGGCCGCACACACATCCACCGCCTTTTGAATCTGATAGGCTTTGTAGTTGCTCAGGCCGATGTAACGCACCAACCCCTGTTCTACCAGTGTGTTGAGCGTGTACAGCGTCTCCTCAATGGGCGTGCCATAGTCCCAGCAGTGAACCTGATACAGGTCGATATAATCGACTTGCAGGCGGCGCAGGCTGTTGTGAATGCCGTCCATGATGTGTTTGCGGCTGACGCCTTGGTCGTTGATGCCCTCACCCATCGGAAAGCGAACTTTTGTCGCAATCACGTAGTCTTCGCGGGTTTGGTTTTGCAGCCACTTACCCACGATTTCCTCACTCACGCCGCGTGTGTACACATCGGCTGTGTCGATGAAGTTGCCGCCCGCTTCTGCGAACATGTCCATCATGGTGAAGCTGTCTTCTTCCGACGTTTCGCGGCCAAAGGTCATTGCGCCCAGGCACAACTCGCTGACCTGCATCCCGGTTTGGCCAAGATAGCGATATTGCATTGTGAACTCCTTGTTTGAGGGAACAAAACAGGCCGGGGTCTCGTAACCCGGCCTGCAATACTTTAAGTATACAGCTTTCGATGCAGTCCAATCAACCTACCGCACAATGCGAATTCCGTGTACCCGGTTCATACCCCAGGCTAGTATGCGCGCCAGCGGATTGCAGCCGGCGGCCATAATCTCTTTGTGTTCCACGATTTTGCGTGTTTTCACAACGAACTCAAAACGATGATTTGCCTCTACGGTGACCGTCCAGCGGCGGAAGGATTCGGTTTCTTCCTCTGGTTCGGGACTCTCGTAAAGGTCAAAGTCCTTCTGTTTTGCCGCTTCGATGCGGATCGTCTTTGGTTTATTGGTGTTGTTGGTGATGGCGTACATCGTTTTGAGGCGATGGTGCTTTTCCTCGACCATTTCCAGGTCTTTGATGTAGCGGCCTGCCTCCTTGAACGAGGGCTTGTTTATCTCGTTGATAACGACGCCGCGTTCAACGGCAAATGGCAGGTAGAGTTCTGCGCCGTCGCGGGTGAATGGCACGACGGCCTCGCCTTTATAGTCACCGTTTTCTACTACTGTGACGGGGCCAGTTTCGAGGGTGAGGCCGGTTTCGTTTTTAAGGCGCAGCGCGGCGACCGGGTGATTAGGCACTTTGGCGCTGTTGTAAAGCAGTTCGCGCTGAAAGCCGATGCCGCCGTGATTGATGATGGGCACCAGGGCAGACACGCCCTTCTTGACGGAGACGGGCTGCGTCACTTCGTACTGGAACACCTCACCGGATTCGCGCCCGGTGGTATTGGACGACAGCGACCCCGCCACACCGCTCCCTGTTACAGAACTGGGACGCGCAGGATAAGCAGCGCGTTCGATGCGTTCGTCTAACTGACGGCGAGCGTTGGCGTCTTCAAAGGCATTGTTGAACGCCCGACCCAGCGGCGTTAGCACACGATCCCTGAATGACATGGACAGCTCGACATCCTCGAATGATTGCGGGGACTCTCGATCACCAAAATCGGCCAGTCGTTCAGCAAGCAGGTCATCGTTGCGCCCCCGGCGCTTCCCTGCGGCTTTGGGCGCGGCCTGCTGCGGCATCGGCGGTGGAGCAGCATCATAGCCCACTGGCCCCTGTGAACTCGTTCCCGCATCTTGTACACGCTGCCGCTCCGGGATGTTGGAGCTATACAGGTCATACTGAAACGAGATGGGGCTGCCTGCCACCAGCGTCACGTAGACGTTATCCAGGTCTTCGATGCGGTTGTCGAACAGGCCCCAACCCAGCAGCAGCGCCTCACCACTGGTTTCGTCGGCGTCGGTGTCGGCAATCACGCGGTAGCTCACCCGCCAATTCGGACTCGGTGCAACATAGGTGATGTGCAGGTTGTGGTCGCCGTCGCTCAACTGCACCCGGACGGTGCGCCGTTCGCTTTCGCTCTGGTTGTTTGCCAGGAAGTCGGTTAGGTCGGTGTTGGCTTCGGCGTCTGTGATGAGCAAATCGCGCAGATGATCTAACCGATGGACGCGCAGGTGGCCATCGCTTTGCAATACGCTTACCCAGGTGACGTTTTCTTTCACATCCAGGCCGACGACCTGCCCCTCGACCGTTTCCGTTTGGCCGCGTCGCTCAAACGTCAGCTTGACAGAACGCCCGCGTAGGTCGCGCAGCAGGGAGTGCAGGCTTTCGGTGGCGGTCAGGCGCAGCGAGTTGTTGGCGAGGCGGTCAGCGGCGGTGGTGGGCGTGTCGTAGTGAATGCCGATGACCTGCCCACCGCTCTGATCGATCACGTTGAGGCTCTTGAGTACGTCGTTGATCTCGTCCTGGTCGAAGGTCATGGTGAGCGTGTCGCCGCTGTACTCGCCCGCTCGCACGAAATAGCCAATCCCACTCTTGTAGAGGATGAGTTCACGAATGGGTAAGTTAGCCATGATTGCTGTCGCTCCCTGGAATGTGTGGATCGTCATCGAAAAAGCGTTCTTCTTCGGAAACCGAGAACATGCCCATTGTCTCCTCCAGTTCGGGGAGTTCGGTGCGGGTGGCGTCCTCATAGCGGAACTGCACCGAGTATGGGCTGGCTTTGCCGTTTTTCAGCCTGCCAAAGGTAATCAGGTCATTGTGTTTGAGTGGCCGTTCGCCGCCTGTTTCGAGTTGCGTGTCATTGATCCAGGTGCCATGCGTGCTGTCTGTGTCGCGGATGACGGAGCCGTCGGGCGTTTGGCGGATAATGGCGTGGCGGCGTGAGACGTGCTTCATCTCTGGCATAACACGTACATCCAGGTCGCTGCTGCGGCCAATCGTGACGATGGTCGATAGCAGTGGGTCGGTACGGTTGTCGCTCAAGCGCTTGAGGTAGGCGTAGGGCTTGCGGTACAGCCCTTCGAGTTCCACCCAGGGGGAGAGCGCAAACAGGTCGTCAATGAGGGTGCGGATGAGCTTTTCGGACAGGGTGAGTCCCTTGTTGAACGACAGCGATTTGGCGAAGTCGGGCGTTTCATCCAGCCACATGATGTCGAACCAGCGCTGGTGCTTTTCCCGCTTGAACTCGCCAATCTCGAAGCGGGCACCCGTCAGTACACAGCGGGCGGCGACCTCAAAGTGGTAGAAGTGCTTATTAGACTTCTTGCTTTTGAGCTTGCGTTCGCAGTGTTCGCGCAGCGGCTTAGGCAGTTCGGCCTCATTGACGTGGGCCGTCAGTTGGGCCAGCCTCATGTAGACGGCTTCGCGCTGACCGAGCATCTGGTGGTAGGGGTTGGGGTTGTTCTTGCTGCCAGATGTGACGTATTTGCCGTTTTCGTACTTCCAGGGTTGTTCGTCCAGGGTGGGGGTGAACGGAGCCAGCGCGTTTTTAAAGTCGATGACGCCCAGGCCATCCTCACTCAGGATGAGCGCGTCAATCTGGCGGGTGTGTTCGGCTTTGCCTGTCGGCAAGTCCAGGTTAGCCAGCAGCGCGTAGTATTTTGACCCCTGGCCGAAATGTTCGTAGAGGGCGCGGGCCACCTGAATGACGGGTTCGCGCTCGAAGTCCTTTTCATAGTCTTGCTCGCGCCCGTCCGGTGCCCGTGTGATAAACGCCTCAAACGGCATAGTCCCTCCCGCTAGATGTCTGGTCATTGGCTGTTCACCATTTTAGCAGACTTAGCGATTGGGATTGCAGAATGGTTTAAAAAACCTGCAAGGGTAGGGGATTGGGCGCAACGTGCTGTGTCATACGATCCTATTTGATTGGTAGGGGCGCAATCCATTGCGCCCACGACCAAATCAGATGCCAGATTACAGCAGCGAGTTCAAGCCCTCAAACAGGCGGTCAATCGCCTTTTGTGTACGCTCCGGCGGGGTGGCGTAGGAGAAGCGCACCCAGTATTTGCCCGCATCAGAGAAGTACACGCCCGGTACCACGACAACGCCGTAGTTCTCGCCCAGGTAGGTGAGCAGGTCGTGCGTATCGGGATAGTTGCCCGCCTTCACATACTTCTCCACGTCAATAAAGGCGTAGTAGCCGTCCCCGATGATGAACTCCTGGCCATAGTCGGACAGTGCGTTCTTCAGCACCTGGCGGCTTTGGCTGCACGCCTCGATCAGCGGCTTGGCAGCTTCACCAAAGCCCTTTTCGTAGGCCGCAATCGCCACAGCTTGCGCGTAGAAGCTCGGAATCACGCCGTGGGACGCCTGACTGCTGATGTGCTTGACCACGTCCTTGCTGGCCAGCAGGTGCGCGCTGCGGATATTGGACGCGCCAAGGCTCTTGGTGATGCCGTCTAAGACAATGAGGCGGTCGCGGTCTTCTGGGCTGAAGGCTTGCAACAGCTTATTGATGTCGGACGGTGCGCCGTCCGTCACGTAGTGGTAAATCCAGTCCAGGATGACGTAAGGGTAGCCGCTTTCCAGGGCAGCCTGCGCCAGTTCAATTTGCTCCTCAACCGGGATGGTGCGGCCTGTGGGGTTATCGGGCGAGGTGATAACGATGGCAGCGACGTTGCGGCTTTGCTGCTTGGCGAATTCTGCCGTCGCTTTGATGCTCTCCGGGGTGTAGCGCCAGCTTTCTTCTGGCTGGCCGGGGGCGCGTAGCACATTGAGGCCCACGCCATACGGCCCCCAGTTGTAGCTAATCCACGGCACGCGAGACACGACCAGCAGGTCGCCTACATTGCCATGACCGAGCGTAATCACCGCGTTATACGCTTTTTGCAGGGCGTCACGGCCACCTTGTGTAAAGATGATGTTGTCACCCGTCCAGCCGGATGCAGCTTCGAGCTTCCAGTATTGTTCGCTGGCAACTTTACGGAACAGCGGTGTACCCCACGGCTTGTCGTAGCCCGTGCCGTGTTCCACTTGCAGTTCAAACGCACGCTCCAAAATGTCACGCGGCACACCGGGTAGGCTGGCACCGCCGTCGCCCTGGCTGGCGTCGTAGGTGGCTGCGTCTGCCCCTGCTTTTTCTTTGTACTTCTTGAGTGCTTCTTTAATCAAGAACATGCGCGACGGCGGGATCGCCATCATCTTGCCGGGATAGTTATTTTGCGGAATGCGTACGCCTTCCGGCTGGGCAAATTCGGGTGTGTCTAGGCTGACAGGTTGTTGTGCAACCACGAGAAATCCTCCACAGATGAGTCGATATAAGAAACAAAAACACCCCGCTGAGCGGGGTGTGAGTTCACAATGTATACGAAAGCAACCCCGCTACGGTCGGTGGTGATGGGTGGTATTGGTGGTTGCGGTGGTATCGACAAGCAAAATCATGACAGTGTGGCTGTGTTTAGTGCTTTTTTACAATGCGGAAGTTTGTCACGAGTTGGCGGGGATGTCAACTGCGCAGCCTATGACAGATTAAGTGAGGGTTTGTTGTGCAAATTGCTCAAAAGTTGGGGCAGCGTGAGCGCGCTGCCCCGTTTGGGTCATTCAAGCGCTATGGAAACTATTCCATCATGCCTTCGGAAACTTCCCAGATGGTGGTGGTACCGCTGACTTCGCTGCCCACGATCAGTAGTGCGTTGCCCGTCGGGCTTTCGTCTGCACTGACGAACGTGAAGCCTTCCGGCCCGATGTCGCCAGCCGTTAGCTCTTCAGCGTTGCCGTCAGGGATGTTGTTGTTGGCATACGTGACGAAGGAAGAAGCAGCCGGGTCGGTCACGTCGTAAACCATGATGCCGCCGACGCGCTCCAGGCCGATGAAAGCGTAGGTGGCTTCACCAACCGTGCCAATAACCACAGCCTCCGGCTCTGGCCCCTTGTCGTCGGAACGCTGGTCGAAGTCTTCGATGGTACCGTTGGAGTTGAAGTAGCTTTCAGCCTGCTCTGCGGTGATGGCTTCAAATTCACCGGCGCTGTCGTAAACCAGGTTGCCTTCGCTATCAAAGATGGAGAAGGAGCGGGCACCGTAGTTGTACAGTTCATCGAAGTCGCCGTCGCCGTCGGTGTCACCGAGTGTGGTGGTAATCAGCAGGCGGCCCAGCATGGCCTCATCCTGGAGTTCAGCCGCATTCGGGAAGGCTTCTTCGTCCAGGGTGATGTCTGCAATGCGCTCTTCTTCGCTAAAGCCGTCGTAGTCGCGAGCGTCGCCTTCGTTGGCCGTTACGATGAAGGTTTCGCCGTCAACTTCGTAGGTGGCGATGGCGTCCGGCTGGTACATGCCGAAAACCGGCACCGTTTGGATGTTGATGCCGCCATCTTCGTTGCTGGGGTCAATGGCGTTTTCTTCCAGGCTGTAGTCCTTGAAGCCCAGGCCAAACACGTCCGTGATGGTTGCGCTCTCAATGTCAACAACAGCGATGGCGTTGTTTTCCTGCAAGCCGACGTAAGCGGTGGTGCTATCGCCAGAAACCGCAACGTACTCCGGCTCAA
Source organism: uncultured bacterium (assembly GCA_963922445.1). Lineage (GTDB taxonomy): Bacteria > Chloroflexota > Anaerolineae > Aggregatilineales > Phototrophicaceae > DAOTTY01. Next base: position 9,340 of record CAWUJQ010000060.1, on the reverse strand, counting down.
AGTCCTGAGCAGGCGTGGCATCGGGGCCAAAAACGCGGACGCTTTCGTCCATGTCGTCCATCATCATCTCGCCAAAGGTCACCTGGGTGGCTTCGAGGGTTTCAACGTCCACGATGGTGACGCTGCCTTCGGGGTCAATGGTGTAGTCGTCGGAAGGCTCACCTTCATTGGCAATAATGGCCTTGGTGCCGTCGGGGGTGAAGGTGACCATGTCCGGCAGGACGCCAGCGTCGGCCACACCGATTTCTTCGCCTTCAGCGTCCAGGAAGACAACAACACCGGTTGCGTCAATTTCTTCGGCTTCAACAGCCACAGCCACGACACCATTGGCAAACGCAACGCTGTTTGCGCCAGCGCCATAGGGGGTCATATCGACGGTGAAGGCCAGGGTTGGGTTAGTCGGGTCGGCAATGTCCAGGAAGTCCAGGGAGCTGCCTTCACCGCTGTTGACGACAATTGCGCGCTGGTTTTCAGCGTCGTAGGTGACGATTTCAGCGCCGCCTTCGTCGAACAGGCCGGTTTCGTAAGTGCCCAGCGGGGTCAGCGTCACAGCGCTGTCCTGAGCGAAAGCCGGGACGAAGCTGCTCACCAGAACAGCCATCAGGGTCAAAATTGCAAAACGTTTCATGTGTTGAATACCTCCAGAAAGGGGAACGGTTAAAACTATACTTCCCGCCGATTTTTGTTCGCGCATGTTAAGGAACGTTTTGTAAGAGACTAAATGCGTGCTAAACGTTTGGCTATACCGGTCTAACACCTGCCAGATACGCTTTAAACACACTGGTAAACAACAAAGAGACACAATGAAGAACGAACAACGCGGAACAAATCCCTACGAAAACAACCAGATTGCCACTGCACCGCAGGAGCCGCAGCACGCGCTCCAGCGCTTGGACCAGTTAACGTCACCTTGTAGCCGATGCGATTAAAGGCTTTGAAAACGCCCGCGAAGATGTGGATAGCGACAGCTTAGAATCGCTGTTCGATGATATGTCCACGATGCATGAACGCCACTACGCCGAACTGGCGGAAATTTTGCAAAGCCGGGGCTATGATATCGACAACGGCGGCACGCTGGCAGGCGCGATCCACCGCGTGTGGATGGACTTGAAAAGTACGGTTACGGGTGGCGACGAAGGTGCGGTGTTGAGCGCTGTGCAGTTCGGTGAGGGCTTGCTTGACGATGCCTATGAGCTGTTCATCAACGAAGTAACATTGCCGACGGAGATGGCACCTATCAAGGCAACAATTATGCGTCAGCACGCCCAGATACACGCTGCCGTAGAACGTGTTGAGCGCCTGACGCAGGTGTTTAACGCTTAGGGCATCACAGCCAAATGCGATCTCATCAGGGCACCTACTGCGGTGCCCTTTTTGTATTGGTTAGTCGCGGAAGACGACCGTTTTGTTTTCGTAGACGAGGATGCGGTGTTGCAAGTGCTTGTACACCGCCCGCGACAGCACGGTTTTTTCCAGGTCGCTGCCTTTACGGATTAAATCCTTGACGGAGTCCTGGTGGCTAACGCGTGTGATGTCCTGCTCAATGATTGGGCCTTCGTCTAGGTCAACGGTAACGTAGTGGCTGGTCGCGCCAATGACCTTGACGCCCCGGTTGTACGCCTGTTGGTAGGGCTTTGCGCCGGGGAAGGCAGGCAGCGACGAGTGGTGGATGTTAATCACCCGGTTGGGGAAGTGCGCGATGAAATCCCCAGTGAGTACCTGCATGTAGCGGGCCAGCACCACGAGGTCAACATCGTACTGTTTGAGCAGTTCAATTTCGCGTTCTTCTTGCTCGGCTTTGGTGGCCTTGGTAATGGGAATGTGGTAGTAGGGGATGCCGAAGGCTTGCGCGGCAGGTTCCATGTCCGGGTGGTTGCTGATGATGAGCGGGATTTCGACACGCAAATCGCCGGACTGCCAGCGGGCGAGCAGGTCGTATAGGCAGTGGCCGTGCTTGGAAACCAAAATCGCCATACGCAGCACCTCATCGCTAAAGTGCAAACGCCACGCGAGGCGGTTTTCCCAGGCAATCGGCTCGAACGCATCACCGACGGCGTCGCGGGGCAGCGTGAAGTTCGTCAAATCCCACTCCACGCGCATGAAAAACACCTGCTTGGCCTGGTCAACGTACTGGTGCAAATCCAGGATGTTGCCTTTGTGCTTGTGGATAAACTCGGTTGTGGCAGCGACGAGACCGGGCTTGTCTGCGCCAGAGATTAACAAAATAGCGGATACAACATCGGTTGACATAAATGTCCTTGAATGTGGCTTGCTGGTAAAACGTCGCTGATTCTATTGAGAGAAGGTCGCTTTGCCCAAAAATTAGTGCTGTTGCCACAAGTACCAGGTGATGGTGATTAGCACAATTGCTGCACCCACGATTTGCCACACTGATGTGAGGCGTTCACCCAGCACCAACCACCCGAAAATTAGCGCGCTCACGAGGCGGCTGGCCAACATACTACTGTGGAAGGGTGCCCCTAGGTGGCGTATCGACTGGATTTGGCCCAGGTTGCCACCCATGAACACACCAAAGGCAAACGTGAGCAGCATGGCCCAATCAAACAGGCCAAGCCGCGTGTATTGGCCCCAGTCTTCGCCCAGGAACAGGCTCATGGCACCGCTGACGACGATAATCACAATGAGTTGGATGAGCAGCAGCGTTTCGCTGGTGATTTTGTTCTTTACGGTGCGGCGTACCATCACCATGTAGCTAGAGAGCATCACTACACTAAAAAATGCCAGTCCCACGCCCAGCCAGTCGCGACGGTTGGGGTCATCTGGGGCGGTGCCAAAGTTGGTGCCGATCATCATCAACGCGCCGATGAGAGCCAGCGTCACGGCTGGAATGGTAAAACGGGGCAGCTTTTCGCGGAAGATGACCGTACTCAGCAGGATAACGACGAACGGCGTGGCTTGGGTGACCAACTGCACGTAAATTGACAGGGTAAAGCGCGTAGACGCAATGTTGGTTGTGGCACGCAAAATCACAATGAGCGCGAATACCCATATGACAGGCGTTCGCAATACCTGCGCGTCGGTGCCGCGAATGAGAGAGCGTGCCAAAAACACCAGCACAATTAGATTGCCGACCATCAGCAGGGAAAACGTAGGCACGCCGCTTTCGATTTGCAAAAAGCGGGCTAACACAGGGTAGGCTCCCCACGCGGTGTGGGCGGCCAGCGAGACGCCAACCCAACCCCAGGGCATGGTTTCGTTGGTGGTGGATGCGGCAGCGGCGGTTTGTTCGCTCAATGGACTGCTCTTTATGGTTCAAACGTGCTAAAATAACGCGAAGTTAACCATTTGAACACGTCTGCCGCGCTGTGCAAATGTGAAAATACACAACGTTTCACTCCACGAACATGAAAGTCACCGCTTATGGCGCTGGTTAAGGTCTCCCAACTCACAAAACCGCAAAAATCTGTCGTGGAAAGCGTGCCACGCGGCGTGAAGGTCGTGACGGGGCCAGCCGGGACGGGCAAAACCACAACCGGCGTCCGGCGGATGCTGCGCTTGCTAACCAAGGATAAGGTGTTTGCCAACGAAATTTTGGTGATGGTGCCCCAACGTGCGTTGGCTGCACCTTACCAGGAGGTGGTAGACGACCCCAGCTTAGACGCAGGCGGGCGCATCACGATTGACACAATTGGCAGTCTGTCGCGCAAGATCGTAGATTTGTTCTTCCCGTTGATTGCGGATGACGTGGGGCTGAGTGGCAGCCGCCCAACGTACCTATCCCTGGAAACGGCCCAGTACCATATGGCGCGAGTGGTCACGCCGCTGATTGACGAGTTCGCTTACTTCGATACGGTCGCGATTGCCCGCAATCGCCTCTACAGCCAGATTATCGACAACCTGAACAAAGCGGCGGTGGTCGGCTTTTCGCATGAGCAGGTGGCAGCGCGGCTGACCAGCGCGTGGGGCAATAAAGATAAGAGCCAGATCACGGTCTATGAGCATATGCAGGACTGTGCCAACGCCTTTCGCAGCTATTGCATCCAGCACAACCTGATTGACTTCTCGCTGCAAGTGGAACTGTTTTGGCGTTTGTGGCATAAGCCGCCTGTGCGCGAGTACTTGGTCAACAAGTATCGTCACCTGATTATCGACAACGCGGAAGAAGATACACCCATCACGCACGATTTGCTGCTGGACTGGATACCGGAGGCGGAATCTGCGTTGATTATCGAGGATACAGTGGCCGGATATCGGCGCTTTTTGGGCGCTGCTCCAGACAGTGCCACCCGGCTAGAGGCGTTGGCAGGCACCTCGCGCGATACATTCATCTTCGAGGATTTAGATTCATTTGTTACCACGCCGGAACTGCGCCAATTGGGTGTGGAACTCGCCATTAGCTTAGAGCAGCCGCAGCCCTCTATACCCGAAAGAGCCGACCCGCGTGAGGTCATCGGCTTTGACCAACCCCGCTATCACACGGATATGATTGTGTTGGTGGCTGAGCGCATTGCGGAGATGGTGCATAAGGACGGGGTAGCTCCCGGTGAGATTGTGGTGCTGGCTCCGTTTTTGTCGGATTCGCTCCGGTTTACGCTAATGGATCAATTGACAGAGCATCAGGTGCCGCACCGCTCGCATCGCCCATCGCGGGCATTGCGCGAAGAACCTGCCGCGCTGGCGCTGCTTACCTGGGCGCAAATCGCGCATCCGGCGTGGCGCACACCGCCCAACAAGTTCGATGTAGCGGGTGCCCTGGTCAGCAGTGTTGAAGGGCTTGACCTGGCGCGGGCGCAGTTGGTCACGAATACGCTGTACAAAAACAGCAAGCTCGAATCGTTCGATGCGTTGGCGTCTGGCGTGCAGGAGCGGATTACGTTCCGGTTTGGTGAGAAGATTGAACAGCTAAGCCGTTGGCTGGCTGAGCAGATCGCGAACCCGGTTGATGAAATTGACCTGTTTTGGAGCCGCCTGTTCGATGAGGTGCTGGCGACCAACGGCTTTGGCTTCTATGACGATATTGAGCGCAGCACCGTCGCGGCCAACCTGATTGACAGTGCGCGCAACTTCCGGCAGGTGATGGGTGACCTTGACCCCGGCAAGCCGCTGGCTCAGGAATACGTGGAGATGGTGCGTGATGGCGTGATTGCGAACCAGTATCTACGGAGTTGGCAGCGTGACGAGGACGATAACACGGTGCTGCTGGCCCCGGCATACACCTTTTTGATGAGCAACCGCCCGGTGGATTATCAGTTCTGGCTCAATGTGGGGGGCACGGGCTGGTGGGAGCGCTTGTATCAGCCGTTGACGCATCCGTATGTCCTCACCCGCGAGTGGGACTGGGAAATAACCAACCGGGTTTGGACGGACGAGCGCGAGTTTTACACGCGCAATGAAACGATGTTCCGGCTGGTGTTGGGTTTGATCCGGCGGTGCCGAAAAGGGGTGTACCTGGGCTTTAGCGAACTCGGTGAACAGGGTTATGAGCAGCGCGGGGCGCTGTTGGGCGCGGTTCAAGGGATGCTGCGGCGGTTGTCGAATGCCGACGAAGGAGCCGCGTAATGGCTTTTGTCCCGCGACCTAAACAGCAGGAAGTCTTGAACTATCGCGGCGGCTGGATGGGTGTGGCTGCCGTGCCCGGTGCGGGTAAGACGCGCACGCTGTCGGCCTTGGCAGCCAAAATCCTGACGGAAATGCCGCTGCAACCGGGCCAAGAGGTGCTTGTCGTCACGCTGGTGAATGCGGCGGTGGGCAACTTCTCCCGGCAAATTCGGGAGGCACTTAAAGAGCAGGGCATGATTGCCGGGTATGACTACCGGGTGCGCACGCTGCACGGGCTGGCTAACGACATTGTGCGGGAGCGTCCGTCATTGGTGGGGGTGAGTGACGGCTTCACCATTGTGGACGAGCGCGAGGCGGGTGAAATCCTGCGGGCAGCGGCAGAGGCGTGGCTGCGCGGCACGCCCGATCACCTGGACGACCTGATTGATGAGGATCACCTGGAAAAGAAGAGCATCCAGCAGCGGCACTTGCCTGACCTGGTGACGAACATGGCGAACAACTTTATCCGGCAGGCGAAGGATATGATGTGGTCGCCGGAAGATGTACATATCGCGCTCGATCAGTTTGCGATGCCGCTGCCGCTGGCCGAGATGTGCGCGCAGATCTATGATCGCTACCAGCAAAGCCTGAACTACCGGGGCGGTGTGGACTTTCAGGATTTGATTCGGTTGGCGTTGAAAGCGCTGCAAGAAGACCCGGACTACCTGCAACGGCTGCGCGACCGCTGGCGTTACATCTTGGAAGATGAAGCCCAGGACAGTGACCAATTGCAGGAGCGCATCCTGAGTGAGCTAGCCGGGCCGGACGGCAATTGGGTGCGTGTGGGTGACCCGAATCAGGCGATATACGAGTCCTTCACCACGGCAGACCCGCGCTTTTTGCGCGAGTTTATCGCCCGGCCTGATGTGCAGGCAAAGGAACTGCCCAACAGTGGCCGCTCCCAGCCGAGCATCATCAACCTGGCCAACAACCTCATTGACTGGTCGCAGCGGCACCCGAACGGCGCGATACAGCAGCGTGAGCCGCTGGCACAGCCGTACATTTTGCCAACGCCGCCCGGTGACCCGCAGCCCAATCCACCGGATGACCCGCAGGGCATTTTCATGCACGGGGATGGCTTCCCGCCCGCTGAGGAAATCAATGTGATTGTGCGCTCGGTGCGGGAGTGGCTGCGCGATAACCCGGATATGACGGCGGCGGTGCTGGTGCCACGCAACCAGCGCGGCTACGATATGGTCAATGCGTTGAAGGCGGCGGACGTGGAATACGTGGAGATGCTGCGCAGCACAACCAATACGCGTGAGGTGGCCGGGTCAATCTATCATGTGCTGATGTTTTTGGCTGACCCGACAGCCCAGGACAAGCTGGCGCGGGTGTATCGCGTGTTCCGACGGGACGAAAAAGAAGACCCCGATGCGATTAGCCAGATCAACAACGTGGTCAAGCTGCTGAAAACGTGCCGTCAGGTAGAAACGTACATCAGCCCGCAGGGCGTGGATTGGCTGGACAGTGTGGTGAATGACCCCGACCTGCGCGAACACATGGTGTGGTTCCGGGAGCAGGTGGCCAAATTGCAGGCGGCGGCCTCGCTGCCGGTGGATCAACTGGTGTTGACGATTGCCAACCTGATTTTCCATGCAGAGGTCGATTTAGCGGTTGCCTACAGCCTGTCGCTGCGGCTGCGCCGCGATGGCATCGCACAACAGCAAAATCGGCTCAACGGGCGCGTCACGTCGTGGAGTTTAGCCGACTATGCCGAGCGGCTGGCAGAAATTGCCCGAAACGAGCGTAAGTTTTTGGGGCTGGGCGAGGATGAAATGGGCTTCAATCCAGATCGGCATAAGGGCAAGGTCACGGTGGCGACGATGCATGGTGCAAAGGGCTTGGAGTGGGATCGTGTGTATTTGATGTCTGTGAACAACTACGGCTTCCCATCCGGTGAGCCGCATGACTCGTTCATTGGCGAGAAGTGGTTCGTCAAAGATGAACTCAATCTGGAAGCAGAGGCGCGGGCACAACTCAAAGCGCTGCACGATGGCACGCCCTATACGGCGGGCAACGCGACACGCGAGGCGCGCACGGAGTACGCGGCAGAACGGCTGCGCTTATTGTACGTGGGCATCACCCGGGCACGGCGCGAACTCGTCATGACGTGGAACACCGGGCGGCGTGGCGATCAGCGGGAGGCGACGGCAATGATTGCCCTGCGCACATGGTGGGAAGCGCAAATCAGTCAAGAGGCGGGGGATTAGACAAATGGCAACAATCGCACAGGAAAGCCGTGTGGACGACGCGGTTCGCGGGCGAATGATTTACGTGTTGGGGTTGGTGATTCTGGTGCAAACGATATACCCGATGACCCTCTCTGAATCACCCTATCCGACGATAGCCTACAACATCCTGAACCTGACGTTTGTGTTCTTCGGGGTGCTAATTGCGCGTGAGCGCCCGCGTGACTTCCACGTATTGCGCGTGATGGCGGTGATATGGTTGCTGGTACAGTTTGTATTTGCGTTCAACCAGCAAAATGTGCCTGTTCAGCTTATTGCCTATCTAGCATTTACCGCGTTTGAGGTGATGGTTATCAAGGTGCTGCTCCAGTTTGTTTTCCTGGCGCGCTCGGTAAGTTTAGATGTTTTGTACGCGGCGGTGGCTGTCTATTTCTTACTGGGTGGGATATTCGTGCCTGTGTACGGCCTCATTGAAACCGTGACCTTTCAGTTGACGGGTGTTCACGCTTTTTCCGACCCGACTGCTGTCGACACAGTGTTCCTGCCCTGGCAGACCTTCGTTTATTACAGCTATGCTACGCTCACCACGTTGGGCTATGGCGATATTCTTCCGCTAACCGCGTGGGCGCGCTCCGCAGCCAGCCTAGAAGCCATCGTGGGTGTGCTGTACCTGACGATTATCATGGCGCGGCTGGTCAGCTTATATGTGTCTCGCGAAGCGGAAGAGGATGCGGGTTAGCCATGCAAATGAAGCCGCTGCCGGAAGGCCACCACTTTTCCCAGACGAGCCTGCAAGACTGGATGCAGTGCCGCCGCCGCTTTCAATACCTGCACATTCAGCGGATGCCCTATCCGGCACCCATCACGGCAGATCAAATCGAATATGAGCGCCACGCCGAGATGGGGGATAGGTTTCATCGGTTGGTACACCGTCACCTGGTTGGTATAGACGCCGATGTGCTTGCCGCGCACATCCATGATGAGCAGGTGCGGGCGTGGTGGGGTGCTTATCTGGAACATGGGCTAACGGGGCTACCTGTACGGCGTCACGCGGAAGTAGCTCTGTCTGCGCCGCTGGGTGGGCATCGTGTGATAGCAAAATACGACTTGATTGCGGCTGAGCCGGGTGAGCGGCTGGTCATTGTAGACTGGAAAACGGCGCGCAAGCCTCCGAGCCGGACGGCGCTGGAAAAGCGAATGCAGACGGTGGTGTATCGCTATTTGTTGGTGGAAGCGGGCGCGTACTACAACGGCGGGCAGCCCATTGCGCCGGAACAAGTGGAAATGGTGTACTGGTTTGCGAACTTCCCCACACAACCGGAGCGTTTGGCGTATAGCACGGCCCAGTATCACGCGGATAGGGCGCTGCTAGAAAACCTTGTGCGCGAAGTAAGTGCAGAGCGGCTGTTCCCGAAGGTGGATGAAACCGAAAAAGAGCGCGTGTGCCGCTTTTGTAACTTCCGGTCGCTGTGTTGGGATAACGTCAGCGCGGGGGCGTTTGAGGATATGTTCGAGCCAGACGATGACCCCGTAGCTGATGATTCCGGCTTTGACATTGACCTTGACCAGATCGCAGAGATTGAGTTTTA
>CAWUJQ010000059.1:0-17980 GCA_963922445.1 uncultured bacterium | reverse complement strand
CCCCCCCCCCCCCCCCCCCGCCGCCCCCCCCCCCCCGCGCCCGGGCCGGCCGCCGCGCCCGCCCCGCGCGCCCCGTGCGCCCCCTCCAGGCGCGTGGTGTGAGCGTTGCTGTTGATGAGGGTGTGTAGGTGAACGTTAGGGTGACGGTTGGCACAGCCGTCGTAGGCAATGGCGTTTGCGGTGACGCTTCTTCGGTTTGCGGCAGCGGTGATGCTACCGCTGTTGCTGTGAGGGTGGCCACCCCAGGCAAACCCGTCAGGGCTACCCCTTCTACGCCATATGGGTTGCTCGGCGGGAAGAACGCATCAACATAGTCAAAGGATAGAATAATCACCGCGCTAAAGCCGCCCACAATCACAGTCGAGATAAGCATCGAAACACCAGCCACCAAAAAGCGCCCCCCCCAAATGCCTGAATCATGCCGTACCCGCCACCGTTCCGCACTGCGTGAGCGCCACAAACTGTAAGAGGCCATCACCAGCAGCACAATCGACAGGATCAACAACCCAGCGAGCAAGTCAGGATAATAGGGCAACAGCGGTCTAATCCGGCTCATCATCGTATCCAGAAACTCGTTTCCGTGTTGGTGTGCGGTCGCAGCTTAAAACTGAAAACCGTGCCGGTAGGGGACAACCTTTTTCGTGTACCCGGTCGTGAAGGCTTGCAACCTCGACTCAAGATCGTACCACTCTTTGCTGTCGAAGGCATCATGCAGGGTTTCCATGCTGTCACACACATACTCCACTTGTCGCTTAGGGTAGTTGCCGTATTCTGTGTGCCAAGCCGCCGAGACGTAAATCCCCATTTGGTTCAATGCCGGGATAAACTCGCTCACGACGTAACGATAGTATACCGAATGCATCCCTCGTTTGATGTCATAGGCCATCACAAGTTTGTAACGTGGGATGATGGGGAGTGTTGGGAGCATGGTTATTCCTGGGCACCTATTTATTTTATATTGTATGATGAGAGCTTCACATCGTCAAAGCCTTGCCTGCACAGTAACGATGGGTTAAGTTCTACAGGTGAGGTTCTCGAAGCGCTAGGACGGGATCAGGTATGAGTAGTAAACTGCAAAGCCGTTTGGAAACGTTGCGGCAGCGTATTCGTGCGCTGGGCGCAGACGCGCCCGCCTCGGCGGTGTCTCAACTCGAATTCGAAGCCCGCGAGTTGATGACAGACGCCAAAAACACCCCCTATGAATCAGCAGCGCAGGCGCTCTTTGCGGAGGTGGCCCGGCGCGGTCGCACCCAAGCGGCCCCAGACGAAAATTCAGACGCTGCGGCTGAGTCTGCCGAGGTGCGCGGCATGTTGCGGCGCGCACGTATTCGCATCGAAATTGCAGCCGATGATGATGACCTGGATGACGCGCTTGACCTGCTATCTGATGTGTTTGCCCGCACGCCTGACAACGCCGAGGCCATCGAACTGGCCCAACGCGCAGCAGATCAGTCACAGTTGGCCGCGCACCGCGTACAAGACATCTTCAACCGCTACAATGTCACGGTTGAGCCAGTCGAATCGGCCCAAGACATCCCCCCCGCGGTTGAGCCTGAACCGCCGACAGCCTACACGGATGACGACACCGGATTAGCCGATTACAACGACTACGATCCCGTCCCACCGCCCCCAGCAGACCCGCCCGCTAGCGCCCCGCCTCGCTATCCAACCTCATCGGGTTACAATCCGCCAGAAGAAGAAATACGACGCGGTGGGGGCAATGGCGGGGTGGGGCGCACATCGCCGCCGCAACCGTCCCAGCAGGCACCTATGCCCGCAGCGGCCAGCAACGAAGCAATAGACGGGATGCTGTCGGAGATTACCCAGCTTTATTATGCGGGCGACTACCAACAAACGATTGACCTGTCTAACCGTGTGTTGACGCAGCAACCGGGCAACCCAACTGCCCTGGAATACCGTGAAAAGGCAGAAGACAACCTCATTCGCGGTGTTGTGCCCGACCATCGCATACCGTTTGATGCGCGTGTATCGTACAACCGCGCGAATTCGCTGGTGCGTGCGGGCAACTATGACGAGGCAGAACGGCTGTATCGAGAAGCGCGTGACCTTGCCGAGCGCAGCGGCATTCCAAACTGGAAAGACGCCGAGCAAGCCCTGCTCGAAATCCAAGACCTGTCGTTAGCCCGTCAAATGCTTGACGAAGGTGACCGGTTAATGGCAACGGACAACTGGGCAGAGGCGCTGCGCCGTTATGAAAGTGCGCTGCGTGTTGTGCCGAATGATCCACAGGCCGAAGACCGCATTGCCACCGTCCGGCGCGTGCAAAACGAAAGTGAACAGGCGTCCGTCCAGTTAAGCATGATTGGCGGCACGTTACAGGAACAGGCCGCTCAACTTCAAAATATCCAGTCGATTGTGGCGCGTGTGCGCCAACTGCTGCCCAACAGCAGCCGCGTTACCCAACTGCAAAATGACACCGACAGTCGTCTTCAGGGCATCCGAACGCAACTTGATGACCAGGCTCAGGCTGCCCTCACCCGTGCAGAAACGGCCATTTCCATTGAGGAAAAACTAGACCTCATTAACCAGGCACTGAAGCGCCTGGAGTTGGCCATCAACCTGGACCCTGGCAACCAGTCTGTGTCGGATAACTTGCTGAGGGCGCGGGGCGAAGCCAGCGAACTCGACCGTGCACGCCAGAGCATTGAGCGATCAGCAGCCCTCATCGCCCAAAACAACGACAATGACCTGTCGCAAGCGCGGACGACGCTTGGAGGGATGCTGGACTACGCTCAGGACGAGCGCTACCGTCAAGTTGTCAACGACCTGATGAGCCGCTACATTGAGCGGGCTAACGCGGCCCTTGATGCGGGGGCTATCGGCCCTGCCCAAACCTACCTGGACACGGTTCGCGAGGAGCCGTTCCATATTCTGGGGCGTCGGGCTGAACTTCAGCAGATTGAGGGTGACATTCGTGGGATGCGCCGCAGCCGGATTTTGCAGATTGCAGCGGGTGTTGTCTCTGTGATTATCATTCTGGCCGTGTCGGCTGCGCTAACCGAACCTGTTTGGAGTCCGATTGTCAATCCGCCAACAGCAACGGCGACGTTTACGCCATCGGTAACGCCAACGGCGACGAACACACCGACTGATACACCTACACCCACCGTCACCCTCACTCCAAGCGTAACGGTCACGCCATCACTAACCGTCACGCCATCGTTTACACCGACGCATACCCTCACCCCAACGCACACAAGTACGCCGACGCAAACGGCCACGCCAACGGCGACCAATACTCCGACGACCACGCCAACCATAACGGATACGCCCACGGTCACCAACACACCGACAGCCACGCCAACACAACCCGTGCTGTGCCGCCTGGTGGTGCGCAACACGCTGGACTCGGCTAATGTGCGAGCGCTACCGTCGATTACGTCACGGGTGATTGGCTTCCTACCCGCAGGTGAGTCCGCAGATGTGGTTGCGCAGCAGCGTGACACGGGCAGCGTGCTGATTTGGTACAACGTGCGCGCCCAACTCGACACCGGGTCGGCCATCGAAGGCTGGGTACGGTCAGACACGGTAACTGAGCTATCGGAGTGCCCGCCACTGCCAGAACCAGCGTCTTAGCTTTCTTTCGCTGCCTGCTTGTAGTGCGTTTCTGACAGCGCTTGCAAGCGGGCGGCAGCCTGTTCCGCCGTCAGGTCACGCTGAGACTCGCCCATCATCTCGTAGCCAACCATCCACTTGCGCACAGACGCCGAGCGTAACAATGGCGGGTAGAAGTGCGCGTGTAGCTGCCAGTGGGTGTTGGCCTGCCCATTGAACGGCGCACCGTGCCAGCCCATTGAGTACGGAAAAGACGTTTCAAACAGATTGTCGTAACGCGTGAGCAACCGTTTCAGAACATCGGACAATGCGTTGCGTTCTTCGTCGGTGAGGTCAGGTATACGCAGGACGTGGCGGCGCGGCAGCAGTAACGTCTCAAAGGGCCACATCGCCCAATAGGGGACGACCGCCAGCCAATGATCGTTTTCTACAATCACACGTTGGCCCAGGCGTGCCTCCAGTTCGGCATAATCCACCAGCATCACAGTCCCGCGCTCAGTGAAAAACTGGCGTTGGTTGTCGTCCTCTTTACGAACTTCATTGGGTAGCACATCTTGTGCCCAAATTTGCCCATGCGGGTGCGGGTTCGATGCCCCCATCAGCGCACCCTTGTTTTCAAAAACCTGTACCCAGGCATACTCCTGACCTAATTCCTCCGTCTGTTGTGCCCACACGTCCACAACGTTGCGAATCGTGCTAAGTTCCATTTCTGGCAGGGTGAGGTCGTGACGCGGTGAGAAGCAAATCACGCGGCAGGTTCCGCGCACGGCCTCCGCTTGCAGCAGCGGTTCGGCAGGCGCTTCGATGGGATCAGGGTGGGGTAACAGGGCCGCGAAGTCATTCGTAAAAACGTAGGTTGTGTCGTATGACGGGTTCTGCTGGCCTCCAGCACGGCTGTTGCCAGGGCACAGATAACACTTTGGATCGTAGGGCGGCTTCTCATCAAGTTGTGGCGGCTCTTGCTTGCCTTGCCACGGGCGCTTCATGCGGTGCGGCGAAACGAGTACATACTCGTCAGTCAGCGGGTTGTACCTACGGTGGGGCGTGTCCTGGGATGTCATCATTGCTCACTTGGTAAGGATAGGTCAATGCGCCCCATGCTAGCACGGCTAACAGGGCCAACCAATGGCGTGGCAATATTACAGGGGCACAGGTTGCCCCATAATTGAGTCGCCCACAATCGGGCTTAGTAGTGAATCGTAAAGTGCAGCTTGCCCAGGCTCACGCGCACGCCATCGTAAAGGGGTTGGGGGGTGTTGGGCTTTAAGCGTTCACCTGCCACATACGTACCGTTACGACTGCCAAGGTCTTCAATCATCAGGGTGTCATCTTGCGGGTAGATGAGCGCATGTTTGCGGCTTACACCCAACAGGAACCCAGCAAAGGGGTAGAGGTCAACATCTGGGATGAACGCGTCTTTGTCGTTGCGACGCCCCACCAACAGCGTTTTGTCAGCGTCGGCCTGATACACCATAGGGTCATCAGCTTCACGGATTTTGATTGCAAAGGTAGACCCTGCAGCAAACTTGGACGGTTGCGCTGCGTTGGCTTCGGCTGCCGCTGCGTCGCCCTCTTCGGGCTGGCTTTCTTCCAGGTCTAGCTTGTAAGTGACGCCCGCCTGGTGATCGCTGAGCAACGCGCCACAGTTACGACACATCAATGTGCCAGGTGGGTTTTGTTCGCCACAGGCTTGGCAAATGTTGAGGCGCTGTTTTTCTGTCACATCTTTCCTCATGGTGCCTCACTCACCTACAAATACACTCGTACAATCATAACGCGATATGCCGATTTGTGAAGGTACGTATAACGAATGTAAACAAAGATTGTTCGCTACGAAACCTTACCCGCTTAACTCAGAAGTTGACCCAAACCATCATGTGGCCCAAGATGATTTCATCCCCATCGCGCAGCTTATGGGCTTGGAAGGGTTGCAATTCTTCCCCGTTGAGCATCGTCCCATTTGAACTGTCCAAATCCTCAATATACAGTTCGCCGTCCCGGAAGTAAATTTGAGCGTGCTTGCGGCTGACACCTCTTTCACGCCCGCTGTAGGGTGACAGGTTTATATCCTGCTTGCCCAGCATTTCTGTATCTTCACGCCCCACGACAACAGGCTCCGCGTGAATATATCGGGCAATGGGTGAGTTCACCCGTTCAATAGACAGGTACATCAGAGACCCGGCCCGGAATTTGCTCGTGCCCGCAAGCGTTGGATCGGTTTCGATATCAACATCTGTTTTGGGGCGGGGCATAATGACGGTCGTCCGTCCACTTTGGTCGTCAATTTCTCGCAACACGGTTCCGCACTGGCGGCAGGCAACGGCCTTAAGCGAACATTCTGCGCCGCAGGTGGGGCAGTGAATTACTTTAGTGGTGTTTTGTGTTTGCTCAGACATGGCACTTCCCGCAACTTTCAGGCTTACAGCCTCTATTATGACACGAACAAGGCACACCTGAACATAAAATTACATAAACACTGATAGATATTGGTCATAATGGTGTTGTGATTTTCCAACTCTCAACACTTCCTTCACAAATCGACTCGGTAGGGTGAGCAGCGCGCCCCACCTGTGCGCGTGCGGCTCGATTAATACGTCGCATAGCCCATCCGATTGAGCAGCTTATTGATGGCGATTTCGTACCCGTCAGCGGTTTCACGCTCCACCCGAATGTACTGACGGTCACGAATGGCTTGCGGTACCGATTCATCAAGTACCAGGCCAGGTTGCAGGAGTGGGATCACCAGATTGCCCGCATCTAGAGCAAAGTTCAACTCACGGTGCATCCACTCGCTCTCGAACGTTCGCGGCCCCACGATGATGACAAAGTAATGGCTCTCGCGCACACGCACTTCAAGCTCATCACGCCACTCCCCGCCAATTTCGAGTAATTTGTCAATGAAAATGTTTTCCTTCCCGACCAATCGCAGACGCGCTTCGATGAGCAGCGCAAAGGGCGTGCTTTCTGCCCGTCGATAGGAAATGAATACACCGGGCTGTTGCGTCGGCTTTTCTAACAGTTGGAAGGCTTTTTCTTGCAGGGTATACACCTGCAGCCGAGCATTGTCATTGCGGTCGGTTAGGTGGATGTAACCAAATGCTTTAAGCATGTGCATTGAGGGAAACTTGCCAGCCCATTTGTTACCGAGCAGTTGGTCAAGCGGGCGATGGCTTGGACCATTCGACAACGATATAAGCGAGATACTGTGCGTATCCTGGGAAATAATTGGCTCCCACAGGCCGTCAGCGACACCCCAGGCCAAGTCACGCGCAAAATCATGCACCCGTTCGATCACCGAATCCGGCGGTGGCAGTGTAAGAGGTCTATCCATGAGCTGATCCTTTGGTCATCTGTTTCGTCGGCCTCATCAAGCATAATTATCCGCCGATGGTGGGGGGTGTGCAACTTTCCGCCAGATCGCGATCTTTCTCTGTGTTTTGGGCTGCTGGTCTCCCTTGACACGCCCCCACCCTATTGCTACTATTCCCGAAATCAGTAAAGCATTCCACCGTAGCTCAGCGGCAGAGCAATCGGCTGTTAACCGATGGGTCACTGGTTCGAATCCAGTCGGTGGAGCATAAACAACCCCACAACGCTGTGGGGTTGTTTGCTTTAGGGTCGTTGGTTCAATGCGTGAATGATCTGCAGGCCATTGAGGGTCAGGTTGGGTTCCACGCGGTCGATTACGTCCGTGTGTTCGTTGAACAAAACCGAAAGCCCACCCGTTGCAATCACCTGAATCGGCTTTTCCGTGTGCATATCTTTTTTGATGCGTACCGTCAGTCCCTCAATCATGGCCACATACCCCCAAAACAACCCAGACTGCATCGCATGAATGGTGTTTCGCCCCACCGATGACGGCGGCGGCTTCAGGTCGACCTCATGCAATTGCGCGGCGCGGCTGACGAGGGCGTCTGCGGCAAGCCCAATGCCTGCCGTAATTGCCCCGCCAATATAAGCGTTGTCTTCGGATAGGATGTCGAAAGTTGTCGCCGTTCCGAAGTCAATAACAATCACTGGGCCACCATACAGGGCAGCAGCAGCGGCAGCATTCACGATGCGGTCGCCCCCGGCCTGTTGAGGTTGGTCAATGTCTATAGTGATGCCTGTTTGGGTCTCATGAGTAACGATAAGCGGCTCAACCTTCAGGTAGGTGACGATCATCTCGCTAAAGGCTGCCGTTAACGGCGGCACCACGCTGCTGATGATCACATGGCTCACCGCGTCCCAGGAGAGGTTGGCCGTCTCTAAAAAGCTGCGCAGCAATACCGCGTATTCGTCGGGCATTTTGTCCAGCACGGTGCGCGCCCGCCATGTGATTTGCCACTCGTCGTCATGCCACAGACCCAAATAGATGTTGGTGTTGCCGATGTCGATTGCCAATAGCACGAGATTATCCTTGCCTTGCGACTTTAAAGTATGCTTGCGGCAAGTATCGCGAATGTGAATTCGATGCACCATCCCTTAGCGGCACAACCGCATAGAGTGGTAGAATACGAGCATAATGACACTGCTGGAGGATGTGTTGACGGAGTTGGATGTACGATTAGCTATCCTGGACGATGCTCAGGCCATTTGCGATCTTGCACGGTCGCGCATTGGGGTTTGGCAGCGAATGACCCCAAGTGGTCAGGTAGAAAACGTCAGCTATGCATCGCTGTCAATCTATGAACGCTGGTTGCATGGCGGCCCTTGGATGAGCCTGGAAACAGGTGCGCTGCAACTGAGCCAGTTGCGGCTTGGCAGCGGCATACCCGTCGTTGTTGTGGCCGATGATGGAACCATTCGCGCCTATGCTGAGTTATACGGTGGCAACGAACAGCCGCCCTACGGTCGTCACCTGCACTTAGGGCACTTCACCGTCAATGCAGCCCCAGCCGCCCGCGATGCCCTGTTTGCCTGGATTGTGGATTATGCCCAGCAAAACCGCTATGAGCGCGTAACCGTTAACTGTGCCGTGAATGATGAAGCGGTCATTGATTACTATACCCAACGGGGGATGACCGCGATTGACGAAATGCAGCGCCTGGTACTGCCAGCGAAGGCCGGGCAGGTGTTTTACAAAGCCGTCGAACACCTCAATCCTGATCCCAGTCAGATAGACGGGTGGCACATGTGTATTGGTCGTTTGGGCAGTGCCCGCTATCAGTGGGAGGCGCTGTGGCCACGCACCTGGGATGTCATCCCGCAGATTCAAGCACGCAAGACGCATCGGTTAAGCTTGAATGCCGCTGGGAATGAAGCCTACGTACTGGTGCGCCAGCAGCTCTATCGGCCCCGCCTTGCGGATGTGTTTTGCTGGACGCCGAAACCACCCACTGGCCAACTCATTACCGCCATCCGAGATTGGGCACAGCGCGAAGGCTATCGCAAGCTGGTTATGCCCACCATCACAGACGCGGTAAAAACGCTGGGCCTGGATGCCGAACCCGACGGCTACCGCGAAAACATCTTCGCACTCAACCTTTCATCGTAAGCCAGGGAACCGACCTCATGCCACTCTACCGCTCAGATCATGTCGAATACAACATCGACAGCGGCCACATTTCAATCGTAAAAGACGATGGGCAGTCGTTGCCCGCTTACTGGGCACGGCCCAATCGTGGTACCAAGTTCCCCGGTGTAGTCCTTATTCACAACTGGTGGGGCATTACAGACATTATCCGGCGTATGGCACACACCTTCGCCACGACAGGCTATTACGTCATCATCCCCGACCTGTTCAACGGCGCTCACCCACAAAATCATCACGAAGCCATTGAACAAGTCAAACAGCTCGGTGATGCCGGGTTTTTAGGGATTAACGCCGCTTTGTCTGTACTTGAAACGCATCACCTTTCCAACCATAAAGTAGCCGCGGTGGGCATTGGCCTGGGTGGGAGCCTGGCTTACGAGGCAGCCATCAAGCGTGACGACCTAGAAGTTGCCGTAGCGTTTTACGGCTTCCCGCAGAAGTATTTTGGCCGATTTCATGAGGCCAACACACCGATCATGGGCATTTACGGCAAAAAAGATGCGATTATCACACCGCCAGTGGTCGAAAAGCTGCGCCAGGAACTTGCCGCTACGCCGATTGCTGACAAACACAAAATCATTACGTTACCGGATGCACCGCATGACTTCGTGATTGATAACCCCAGTGAATCTCAGCGGATGATTGTCAGTGACGCGTGGCAGGCCGCCCAGGACTTCATCCGGTTGTATGCTGAGCCGCCCGTTAACACACGGGCAAAGCGGCAGTAATGCGCATTGATTGGCGCCTGACGAGCGCGATTGCGCTTATTCTGGCGTGGGTCAGCAGCCCCATGAGCGGCGGTTACACCACCCCGCTTAACACAGCCTCCCTCCTGGAGTTTGCCAGCAGCCTGATTGTGTTTGCCAGCTACATCTACTTTATGCGGACGCTGTTCCGACTCCCATTTGCTATCCAGATGGCAACCCGCCGCTACCGACATGCCCGCCGTAACTACGAGCTTGAGCGATCTGCCGCGTTATTTGACAGCTACTATCACGGCTTTTTAGATCGGCGTCGCTGGGCGACCGGCCCGCTGGCGATCATTGATCGGCTCGTGGCCGTGGGGATTGTGCTGCTGGCATGTGGCCCCGGTGGCGGGCTGTGGATGAGCTTGGGCGGTGCGTTAGGCGTGATGACACTGCTCATTACCTACATCTACACAGGCCGCTTTGCCCTGCTTTTGGATGATGGCACAAGCGACAGTAACCGTCTGCTGCGCGATGTGCCCAGTTTGCGCCGCCCCCAGGACAGCGTCTTTTAAAAGATGTGCAGATGATCTTTGTTGAGCAGTACCCACTGCAAGCCGATCACCGTCTTGGCATCCGCAAATTGACGGGTGTCCAACATCAGGCTGATTTGTGATAGTGGCATCCGAATCGTCTTGATGTCCTCATTTTCTTCCTCAGCGCCGCCGCCCTCGCTGGTTTTGTTGCTGGCTTCTACACGTGCATAGTACAGGTGAATTCGCTCCGACGACCCGCCCGGACTGGCGTAGAACGTGGAGATGTGATGCAGCGACAACACGGTGTAGCCTGTTTCCTCTATGAGTTCGCTCCGCATCGAATCCTCTGGGCGTTCACTGTCACGCACCATGCCGGCAGGGAGTTCCATAATCCAGCCAGTGTCTTTGCCGTAGGTGCTGTAACGAAACTGTTCGACCAGGACGATTTCGTCCGTGTCGGTATGATGAATAACAGCCGCAACAGAATCGCCCCGATCCAGGCTAAGGCGAGTGATTTCGTCACTCATGGTGCCATCGTATTTTTCGTGACGCAGGTTAGCCTCTTCTATGCGGAAGATGGCCCGATTAAAGACCTCACTGCGCTTGCTGATGTCGACTTTGGATGGCATAACGATTTCCCTGGTGTAGTTTCAAATATCCTGGGATTATAGACTATGATGCCCGCGCCTGCGTTGCCTTACCTTGCTCTGCGGTCAATCCTACAATGGCAATGGCGGCAAGCCCAAACACAATAATGAGCAGCATCGCCGGGCGCAGTCCCACCCAGTCCGCCAGGTTACCCACAACATTGGGCACAATCACAATGGCAGAACTGCCCGCGACGGTGGCCCGTGCGCTGGCCCTGCCCGTCTGATCGCCGCTTATTTGCATGACTTGCGTCAGCCCCATCGGGAACAAGTTCGCAATACCCAGGCCCATCACAAACAAGCCCACAACGGTTAGCAGCGGCAAGGGACTGTATAGATACACCGGGCAAAACACAACGATTACGGCAAACGACATCAGCGTCAGCCGCCGCACCGACATAAACATCAGCAAGCGACGCCCGATCAAGCGGCCTATGACCATTGCCACACCCTGTACGCTGATGAGCGTGACAGCCGTAGTGCGCTCAAAACCAGCGACTTCCGTTAGGAAATCTGGCGTCCAGTAAAACAGCAGCCATTCAATTGCTACAGCCAGGAACAGCACCGTACACAGCAGCCAAAACAGTGTGGGAAATGGTTTAGGGGCAATGGTCTGGCCATCCTTGGCGCGATTGCGCGGCTGTGGGAAGGCACAGTTGATAAAAGCAAGGGCAATCACACTCGCGGTCAAAGCAAAAACGACGGGCGTCGAAGCCCAGCCTGCACCAAATCGCTCCAGGCTGCCAACGATGATCGGGCCGACAACAAGACCCACTCCACCAGCGATGTTCATCTCAGCATAAATTGGGCCATTGTTCGTGGGGTACTCGTCTGCAATGGCTGCCGTTGCGAACTGCGCCATTGAACCCGTCCCCACACCATGCAGCATGATAAATGGCACGGAAAACAGCATACTTGGCGCATAGACCAAGCCAAAAAGAGCAAATGTGGCAAGCGCGGCACCTCCCCACACCAACTCCCGGTTGCCAACATGATTTGCCACACGGTCACCATACAGCCCGACGAGCAAGACACCGATGGCAGAGGCGGTAAAGTGCCACCCCATCTGACCGTTTGTCAGGGCCAGCTTGTCGGCAATGAGCGGCATAATTGCCCCAGGAACTGCAATCATGGCACCGAAAAACACCATGAGCGTGTAAGTGAGGTAGGTGAAGCGTGTGCGAGTCAGCGCGGGTCTTATAGTTACGGTCGTCAAAGTAGCATCACTCCTGTGATTGCAGAGTGGGTCAAGGTGATATGCAAATGTTGCTATAAACTCAAGTGGGAATTAGGTGCACTAGGTGACGGGTGTGCCCTGTGGGTAGACAGATCGGTACATACGTGGAATCTGATGTGCAATGGTGTCGGCGTCAGTAAACAGCCGAAATAACTCGCCAATGCCACCATACTCACACGCCACGATGTTTGGTTGCGCCCAATCTGGGTTGTGATGCACCTGATCCATGACCCATTCATAGGCCGCCCAGTCGATTGAGCGCATGGGGAGGTGATCGCCCAAGCGTCCATCGTCACGATAGCCAATACCCGTTACATGCACTTCGCGCAGCCTGTCCACTGGCAGCGCGCTCACATAGTCCTCGAAGCGCATCCCAAACGTGAAAGCAGCCACCTGTGCATGGGCAACATCTAACAGCAGGCCACACCCAGCGTCCTCAATCACATGGGTGATGACATCGGGCAACGTACAGGCTTGCATGGGCTGGCCACTTCGGTCCAGGCAGAACAGGTTCTCCGCAATGACGTTTTCAGCACCAAAGCGAGCAACCATGTCGTGCAGGTCACGGCTCATACGCTCGGTCACATCATCAATCATAGGCTGTGACAGGTCGAGGATATCCGCTTGTGGCATTGTTTTTTGGTGCGACACGCCTAGATGAACATTCACATAGGTCGATTCGGTCTCGCGCAGGTAACGCTCCACCAGCGCAAAATCCACTGGCTCCGCCGAAGGTGACCCCGCTGTGAGCGGAAAATGTACATACACCGGGTAGCTTGCGCTCACTTCAACAATGAGGCTGTCCCAGGCTGGCAACTTGAACAGATCAACCTGAATGATTTCGTCCTCAAGGAGTTGGGCGGCTTCCGGTGAGTAGTTTAGGGCAAAGCGCATAGGGTTTCCGTTTGATGATCTCACGAGCGTAATCAGCATTTTACATCAACCAGTTTGCGCTTGTCTTAAGTCCAATTGAAACTTTTGCGGCTTTGATAATGTGTGCCTGATGCGGGTAGACGCAACAGCGGCGGCAATGTCGTATACTCTTGTACAAGGTGGACAAAAAGTGAGGGCAATGCGATGAAGCTAAGCCGGACTGTTTTGCGAGTTGTGTTTTATGGTGCCCTAGTCGCCGGGGGGCTGCTGCTTTGCGGGCTGCTCACCACACGCGGGTGGGCCGCCGCCACGAGTGAGGTCGGAATGCGCTTTAGCTGGATTGTGGGCCTGTGCTGCCTGATTCCAATTGTGTTGGGCGGCATCGCGCTGGCAAGGGAGAGCCAATAGCCGCAGCATGTGATTTGGGCAGGGGTGTTGGCACCCCCTGTCCCTGTTCGTGGGACAATATGGAAAGCTGTGAAAACTTCGTTCATGGGCTGTTCGTGCAAGCAGCTTGAATCGGTTAAAATAGCGCGCAACGACCGTCCTCGCACACAAGGAGTTGCCTTGCTATGAAATCACTCGGTACATATGCCCTGTACATTACAGCGGCCCTGTTGGTGGCGGCAGTCACCCTGCTCAGTGTTATCGCTGCCGATGCCCAGGATACAATCGTTCTGATTACACCCACGGTAGCCACAACACCTACCGCTGAACCTGTCGTTGATATGTCACCTATTGGCCTGCTGAATCCGAGTCCGGGTGAGATGCCTGTCATCACAGACGCGCTCAACATTGACCCAACACGCAAGCATGGCTATATCATCACTGACTTTTCCCCGATTTATGTGCGCGAGGGTGACGACGCATTCTTTCGTCCCGTGGCCATCGCTGAGGGCGGTGTGCTGTTAGACGCGACGGGCGTCAATGCGCAGCAAACCTGGTGGCGTGTGCGGACGACCAATGGGGAATTCGAGGGATGGATTAATGCTGAACTGCTGATTTTGCGTGGTGATCTGACCGATGTCCCTGTGATTGACCGGAGTGATATGGGCGCACGCCTGACGGCGACGTTTGTCACATTTGCTCCACAGCCCATTTTTGCCCTGCCGGAAGACGACGACACGAATGTTATTTGCACCATTCTGCCGGATGAGGACGCGGCAGTGGGCCGTGACCGCTCTGGGGAATTCGTCCAGATCATCGCTACCTGTGAGGACGGTCGCTCTGTGATCGGTTTCGTTCGTGAAGAGGCCGGGGGCTTGCGTAATGTAACCCAGGCAGGTTTACCAGTGGCGACCGGGGTGCCGCTCCCTATGGCAACTGCAACCGTCAGCGAGACGGAAGCGACCGCAGCCGAACCCAGTGAAGTCGTATCACAACCCATATTGGGCGCTAACCTGTTGACGTTCCAGGAACAGACGGTTTACTTTCAGCCTGATGTGCGCCCAGCCAATGTGGTTTGCCAAGTGCCAGCAGACAGCTATCCGATTATTGCGCGCAACAACGGCACGTCTTTCTACTTGATCTCGGCCAACTGTGTTGATGGCACTGCCGTTGATGCCTGGATTTCTGCTGATGCGGGTGCTTTCCAAAGTGATGATGGCGATAGCGTTCCCCTTGCTGTGACGCCGCAACCGACCCCAGTCGTTGGCGTGCCGGAGCAGGCGGCACGCTTTGTAACGTTTTTGCCACAACCGCTCGGCGCTACCCCTAACGGTGACACCATCTGCGTCTTGCCGCCAGGTGAATACGAAATTTTGGCGCGCACGCCACGCGCAACGCACTATTTCGTGGTCGCCGCGTGTGACGATGCTACCGTCACTCAGGGATGGCTGCCGATTGATACCGGCGCGTTCCGCAACCCGTTTGATGAAATCGTTCCTATTCGCGAACCCTAACCCAGCCGGTGGGGTGGTAATTAGCACAATCCACCCCACCTATTAGCCAAATCACCGTTGTCGGTACCCACAGTATGTTACAATTGGCCTGAGAGCGACCGACACACCGCGTTGGGGCACACCCTGTGAATGACCATCAGCCGAACATATGGGCAATGCAAACGGAGAAAGATGTTCGAGGGCTGGTAGCGGCCCTCAAACACCGCGACCCACAAACACGCAAACGTGCCGCTGCCGCGTTACGCGTCGTCGGCGATGAGGCAGCGGCAAAGCCGCTGAAGGCAGCCCTTGATGTCGAAGTGAACACCGAAGCCCGCATGGCCATTGCCGCCGCCCTGGAACATTTAATGTCCGACAAACCAAAATCCCCAGCGCCTCAGCAACAACCACAAAGCCGAGTAGAGCGGCTTGTACAGCACCTGACTGGCCTACAACCAGATTTGGCCATTCAAGCAGCGCGCGCCCTTGAGGAAATGAAAGACCGTACGGCTGTTCCTGCGTTAGTGGTTGTGTTTCGCAACCGCCGCCAACCCGCCGCTGTGCGCTTGGCAGCGGCAGAAGCCCTACTGGCCATGAACAGCGCTCCGGCAGAAGCGACCCTATTGGCAGCCCTACGTAACGAAAAGTGGTATCTGCGACGTAACGGCGCGGCTATCTTGGGGCGGCTAGAAGCAGAGTGGGCGGTTGAGCCTTTAGCGCGGGCGTTATACGACCCGAATGAGTTGGTTGCACGCACCGCCCAGGCTGCGCTCCGGCGCATTGGCACCCCCGAAGCGCAGGAAGCACTAGACCGGGCCAAGCACGCGATGATCGACACAGCGGAAGTGACAGATCCGCGAATTTCGTCAAAGGCCAAGCGCGTGGCGACCGGACAACTGCGGCAATCGGTCACGGGTAACCTTGACGCAAAGACGCAAGAAGCCCTGTCCCAGCAGCGCAAAAAGGGCACATCTGACCTAAAGCCACCGCCGCCCAAACCCAAAACGGGCCAACTCAAGCAGCCGCTGCGAACACAGCAGCTCAACACCGTTACGTCAGATTCAAAACCGCCAGCGCAAACCCAACCCAAGCCGCCGCAAAAGCCAGTTCGACCAGCAGCGCAGCAGTCATCTCCTCCAACGGAAAAGCCCGCTGCACAAACTCAACCCAAACCGCAGCCCCCCAAACGCGTCAAATCGCAGCGGCGTAAGTCGGCCACGCGTCGCCTCCCCCCCCTGCCGGACGATCTCGCGGCGCGTTTAACAGATGACGATGACAACAATACATGAGCCAACCCGTGAAACCCAATCCCAGACTGTCACCGAATGGCACGCACACGCAGGCGCTGATGAATCAGCGTGTTTTACTCACACGTTACGGTGACACAGACGCCCTCCAACTGACCGATGCCGCCGTGATCTTGCCTCAACGGGGAGAGGTGCTGCTGCGCGTGGAGGCCGCTGGTGTTGCCTTTGCTGATGTTTTGATGCGCCGGGGGTTGTACCCCAATACACCAGATGTGCCCTTCGTCCCCGGCTACGATGTTGTTGGAACGGTCGAAAAAGTTGGAGATGGCGCGGGGAATTTGCAAAAGGGTACCCGCGTGGCTGCCCTGACCCAGTTCGGCGGCTACAGCCGCTATGTACGGCTCCCAGCATGGCGCTGTGTGCCAGTTCCACATGGCGTGGACGCGGCAGAGGCGGTTGCGCTGGTGCTGAATTACGTCACGGCTTACCAGATGTTGCATCACGTGGCGGGTGTTGTTCAGGGTGAGCGGATGCTGGTTCACGGGGCGGCTGGCGGTGTGGGGACGGCACTGGTTGAACTGGGACAGAAAGCGGGCTTGAAAGTCTATGGCACGGCCTCCCGCCACAAACACGCCATCGTGAAGGAATACGGCGGCGAACCCGTCGACTATCGCCGTGAGGACTTCGTTGATCGGGTCGTCATGCTGGCCGGGGATGGTGTAGACGTGGTGTTTGACGCTATTGGTGGCAATCACTGGATACGGTCGTACCAGGTGTTACGATTGGGTGGCACGCTTGTCATGTATGGTGCGTCCGCCGCGCTGCAAAATGGTGAGCGCAACCCGGCGAGTTTGCTACCCGGTGTATTAAAGCTGGGTTTGCTGCTGTTCGTCCCAGATGGGCGTCGCACCGTGGGGTACTATCTGCCGTCAGCAGTGGCTCGCAATCGGCGTGCCTACCGCGAAGACCTGGCGCTGCTGCTGGAAATGCTCGCAGCAGGTGACATTCACCCCCACATTGGGGAGCGGCTGCCCCTCGAAGACGTACGCAAGGCACATGACCTGCTCGAATCGAGTGCAGCCACGGGTAAAATCGTGCTAATGTGCTAAATGCCTAATAGCCCCATGTGTACGGTTGGTATTCTGGGTGGCGCTTGACGTATGCCGCGATGAACGGGCACAACGCCTGAATTTTGTAGTCATTGTCTTTAGCCCAATCCAGTGAATAGCGCGCAATCTTGCTACCCAACCCTTCACCTTCATGTTCTTCGGGTACTTCGGTGTGGGTAAAGATGATGTTCTTGCCCGCGATGTTGTACTCACAAACAACCCTATTGCCATCGCTTAGCTCGATTTCAAAGCGGCTGGCGTCGGGATTGTTGCGTACTTCGAGATTTTCGGTATTCATGTGATTTCCGCTGCTTTCCTGCATTGCGTTTGCTTGTTTATTCGGCTTCAAAGCCGACCTTCGCGTGCGTGCCATCGCAGAACGGCTTACTGCTAGACGCCCCGCACCGACACAGGTACGTCTTGCCACCTGCGAAGACCGTTTCACCATCTGCATTTACGATTTCAACGTGGCCAACCAGTTCGAGCGGGCCGTTGGGGGTGGCGGTAATCGTTAGCTTGCCGCCCGTGGCCGCTTCTTTGACCGCTTTCGGTGCGACATCCTCTGCAACGAACCGCATTTGCAGGTGAGCATTGTTGCAAAACGGCTTCTGATCTGACGCACCACAGCGGCACAATGTTACACGGGTTTCAGTTGCCATATCCACCGTCGCGCC
>CAWUJQ010000058.1:0-17989 GCA_963922445.1 uncultured bacterium | reverse complement strand
GGGGTGGATTCGCCTTACAACACGTACCTGTATGAGGGGCTGCCCCCTGGCCCGATTGCGAATCCGGGTGTGGCGGCCATTGAAGCGGCAATCTACCCGATGGACTCGGATTATTTATACTTCCGCGCAGAGTGCAGCCGCAGCGGGTTTCACGAGTTTGCGGTGACGTATGAGCAGCACCTGCAAAATGGGTGTGGTGGCTGAGTGCGCCGCCCGTATGCTCTCATTGCGCTGACGCTGTGGTTGAGTGGGTGCGCTGTTTCCACGAGTCCTGATGTAACGCGGATTGCCCTGCTGGCCCCGTTTGAGGGGCGCTACCGTGAGGTGGGCTATCAGGCGTTGTACGCGGCGCGCATGGCCATTGCAGACGTAGGCCGCACCGACCTCGAATTGCTTGCCGTAGACGACGGCGGCAGCACAGAAACCGCTCACGACCGTGCTAGAGCGCTCAACAATGACCCGCTGGTAGCAGCGGTGATGGTGTTAGGCGTCCATGCGGCAGATGAAACCGTTATTGATACGCTGGAACCCTATGCCCTAGTCGTTGGCGATTGGCTGCCTGCGGTAACGGCTATTGCTGACGATGCGATTGCGCCGCCGACCGCGATTACAGACATTGCCGCGCTGGATGTGCCTTACATCTGTGCGGACCTGTGCCTGCTGGCGTCATTCCCGCTGCTGGCCGATGACCCTACGTTGGCAACGGTTGTGGTTCACAGCCCCCCTGTGCCGGACGACTTCCGTGAGCGCTACATCAACTTTGACATGTTTGTGCCAGAGCCCCTCCCCATCGCTTATCAAACCTATCGGGCGACTCAGCACACGCTGGCTTGGGTCAATGGAGAGGCCACAACCGAGGCCTCAGCCGCTTTGACGGCTGAGCGATGGACATACACCTACACAGAAGCTGGTGAACTTATCATCCCTGAAGCAGCGGGCGACAACGTGCCCGCGTGGATTGACGATCAGGCTTCCTGAATGACATCGTAGAACAGCGGCAGCGGCTTAACCGCGTCTTGGCTCAGGTCGATGGCAGCTTCTAGCGCGTTGATGCACTCGGTAACGCGGCTATCTGCATGGGCGTGGATGGTTACAAGCGGCTGGCCCTGGGTGACCTTCTCACCCACGTTAACGTGAACCGTCAACCCCACACTGTGGTCAATGGCAACATCTTTTGTGGGACGCCCGGCCCCTAACCGCATAGCTGCCACGCCTACTTCATCTGCGGCAATACGCGCCACATAGCTATCAGCCGCTGCTGCCAGGACGTGCTGCACAGGCGCGATCTCAAGTTGAGTGGGGTCGTCAACCACGGCGGGGTCACCCCCTTGCGCTACGACCATTTCACGGAACTTGGTGAGCGCGGCACCATTGTCGAGCTGCGCTTCGAGCGCGTCGGATGTTGCCTCTTCCTCCGTCCACTGTTGGCCCCGCCCCGCGAGCATCATCATGTGCCGCGCAATCAGGATGCAGTGTTCTCTGAATGCCGGTGGGCCACCTCCACGCAAGGTATCCAGGGCTTCGCGCAGTTCAATCGCATTGCCCACTGCTTGGCCAAGAGGCTGGTTCATGTCGCTGATGACCGCCGTTACATCAAGTTCGGTACCGCCATCCTCACCGATGGCGACCATGATTTGAGCAAGCTGACGCGCATCGTCTAGCGTCTTCATGAAGGCACCCGCTCCGGTTTTGACATCCAGCACGATGCCTTTAGCCCCGCCTGCAATCTTCTTGCTCATGATGCTGCTGGCAATCAGGGGAATGCTCTCAACGGTCGCTGTCACGTCGCGCAGCGCGTACAGCTTGCCGTCAGCCGGGGCCAAATCACCTGTTTGACCAGCCAGAACCAACCCGGTTTGCTGGGCCTGCGCTTTGAACTGCGTCGGCGTGAGGTTGATGTTAAAGCCCGGTATGGATTCGAGCTTGTCTAGCGTGCCCCCTGTAAACCCGAGACCGCGCCCGCTCATTTTGGCAACGGGCACGCCCATTGCGGCAACGAGGGGCAGTACGACGAGCGACGTTTTATCGCCCACGCCCCCGGATGAGTGCTTGTCCACGGCGAAGTCGGTAATATCGTTCAGGTCGATACGGTCGCCGGAGTTGGCAAGGGCCATCGTAAGATCGAACGTCTCACTGCGCGTCATACCGTTCAGGTAAATGGCCATTAGCAGGGCGCTGGCCTGATAGTCTGGAATGTCGCCCTGGGTGTAATGCTGCACGAACCAGTTGATCTGACTGGTTGAGAGTGGCTTGTTGTCCCGTTTGGCTGCAATAATGGTCGTGGCTTGCATTGTGAATGTTCATCCTCAGGTGAAAAATGCCTATTTTACTGATGATTTTGGCAATGGGTGTATTTGGTATATTACACAGCATTTTAGCCCGTTTGTCTGTCAAAACATGGCTACGCGCCCGTGTAGGCGAACGCGCCTTTGAAGGGTTTTACCGTTTGGGCTACAACGCTTTGTCTGTGATAACGTTTTTGCCTGTTGTCGCGGTGCTGTTCCTGGTGCCGGGGCCGACGGTGTGGCAGGTGAGTGGGGTTGGTGCGTGGGTGCTGCGCTTGTTGCAACTCGTAGGGCTGGTTGGGTTAACCGTGTCGATTTTGCAAATTGATGGTTGGCGCTTTTTAGGTGTTTCTCAGATGGTGGCCTATTTTGAGGGTAAGCCGCTGCCCCTGCCCGACGAGCCACTGATTACGAGCGGTGTTTACGGGCTGGTGCGCCATCCGTTGTATTTGTTTTCGCTGATGGCGTTGTGGTTCACGCCAAGTATGCAGCTTGGTGGGTTGGCATTCGCTGTGACCGCGACGGTGTATTTTGTGGTGGGGTCGCTGTTTGAGGAGCGGACGATGGCTACGTTGTTTGGGCAGCCCTACCTTGACTATCAGCAGCGGGTGCCGTGGCTGTTCCCGTTTGTGAAGTTGTGAAGTTATGTATGAGCCTGCCGATTGGATATTGTTCGCACGTGCCTTTTGCTCTAAAGTTCCGCTACAAAGCATATTACTGGTGAGGTTTATCAAACGTGACCGCAACGAATAGCAACAATGCCAACACGAAACGCCTGATTTTGTTTGGCGGTATCGCCCTTGCCGCGCTGGTCGTGGCCGGTGTCGCTATTGCCCTCAGTACGTCCAGCGCATCGGTGCGCGGCGCTAAGTTCGACTATTCCGAAATTCCGCAAACGCGCACAGCCGACGGCGGATTTGTGTTGGGGCAGGAGGACGCCCCGATTACCATTGTAGAATTTGCTGACTTCCGCTGCCCGCACTGCCAGCGCTACCGAGACACGGTTGAGCAGGTTATCGAGAATCATGTGATGACGGGTGAAGCCAAGCTTGAGTTCCGTATGTTACCCACGGCTGACCGCACGGGCTTCTCATTCCAGCTTGTGGAGTGTGCTGCCGATCAGGGGGCGGACTTCTGGGTGGCGCATGATGTTATGTATGATCTTGCAAGCCGTGGCTGGACGAACACATCGTCACAGGAATTTGCTGATCGCATGGACATCAGCTTTGGCGATATGTTGACTTGTGCCGCCGAAGCCGACCAGTTCATGACGGATGCGCGGCTTGGGCAAAGCTCTGGTATTACGGGCACACCGGGCGTGTTGATGCGCATTAATGACGGTGATTTGCAGCCCATCCCCGGTGGCAGCACAGCCCCGGCATACAGCACGCTGCGTACGGTCATCGAAGCGGCAAACCAGGCCTCGTAAGCGCTTGGCTGCACACGGTTCAACGAAGAGTGTCCGCAAGGGCACTCTTTTTTTGTAGAACATTGCGTTTGCATTTACATACCATATCTTCACCTCCGGTTTACGTGAGCGCTGTATCATTGCAGCTATTGTTACAAACAATGGGCTTAGAGGGGAACATGACCGTTACTGTCAAGTGGGCTGATGAACGCAAAATCGCACTGTGGTGGACGTATGCTAAGCAGTTCACAACGGAAGACTACTTTACGGCTGCTGAACACGCGCTGGCCTTGATCCAACAAACAAACGGCCCCTACTACGCTGTTGTCGATATGGCTCAGGTGAAGCATTACCCGACTGGCATTTTCGATATGTTTGAGTCAATGGAAGAGCAAGCTCCCGCATCCTATCGCGGTACCATCTTTGTTGGGGTCAATGCGGTGACGCGCACGATGCTGCTGGCGCTGCAAAAAGCGGCGACTCAAGGCCGCCGCTACACCCTCATGCGCTCAGTGGAAGAAGCATTTGAGACGGTTGAACGTGAGCTTTCAGCAGGGCGTGGACGCTACTAAACGCGGCCAGCTTGCCAAAAGTTGGCTTCCAGGCCGGGGAGTGGGCGTGATGGCTTTTTGCCTGTGACCTTGGTCTCACCGCCGCTTGTCTGCATTAGGGCGGTGTAGCGCACACTGTCTAACTCGGCTACGTAAACCCACTCACCCACCTCGCGCAGTTCAATTTTGCCGCCAAGCCGCCGTACAGAGACGACGAACGGCAGTCGCTCGAACAGGCTGCGAACCAGGTCTTCGGCATCGCCGCCTGGGGCAGACCGCCTCGCTAACATCCCCAGCGAGGCCAGCAGGCGTTTGCTATCGGGAGCGCCCCGAAACGACCAGATGAGGCGTGGGGCGTTTTCCAGGCGCAGCAGCGGCTCAATGCTGTGCGGCTCGTCGGCACGCACTTCGTCTAACACCATTGTCTGCGGGTTCTGCTCAAGCTGCGCCTGAATCTGTTCGCCAAATGTCACCCCTGCATCATCCCCCACAGGCCATTGCACAACGGCACGGGACATGCCATCTGGCAGGTGCATTTCACCTGTCCGCTCAACGGCGACGGCAGCGCCGGGATTCAGCACTTCACTCAGGAGCGCGCTCAGGGTCATCGTTTTACCGCTTTCTGGCTGGCCGGCGACGATAAACCCATGATCTGACTGTATGAGCGCCCGCAGCAGTTGCGCTGCCTGCGGTGTAAGTGTTTCACGCGTAATGAGGCCGTCAATGGTGGGGGCGGCGGTGGGGTGCAAGCGAATATCGGCATTGAGGGTGTAGGCAATGGGTGGCCCTGCGATGCTTGCGGACAGGAAGCGGTCACTTTCTGTTGCTAAGCCGACTTCGATAAGCGGTTGGTCATCGTTGATGGCTGTGCCTGCCTGCTGCACCAGCCGCCCCAGTATTTTTTTGAGATGAGCGTCACTGTCGAAAATAGGGTTAGCGGCTTTCAGGTCGTCGTTGCCATAGCGGATGGAGACCTTGTCTGCACCTTCTAGCGTGATGGTCGTGATTGTTTCATCGGCAATCAGCGGGTCGAGTGGGCCAAACCCAAAGACCTCACTGTAGACGGCACCCATCACATCGGCTTTGACCGTATCATCAGCGTCAACCGATTCCACACTTAACACGTAGTCAACGACCGGCAGCAGCAGCCTGGCGCGGTCAGCTTGTGTTTTTGCAGCGCGAACAGCACTGTCGTCGGGGGTGTTTTCTTCTTCAAACTGAGTCACAATCCGCTCAATCAGCGCACCAAACGAGATGGTACGCCGCCCCGCCCGTGATTCGAGCAGGCGCGGCGCGGCACGCTTTCGCTGGGGCTTGTCAAGCGGAATGTTGTCAAAGCCGGATTTACCGTTTTGTGAGTCGTCGTCTGGCTGGTTGTTGCGGCTCATTTTGTCGAGGAGCGACATTGGCTTTTCCCGTCACTTTTTCCCTCATGATACCTGCAATTAGCCGAATATGCTCAGGTCAACGGGGCGCAAGTCGTTGTTGTCACAGGCTTGGCGGCCTACTTTGGCAATGGGTACCCACTCCCCGTTCAGCCTGACGCGCACAACATCCATGGTGAAGTCGGTGTTGGTGCCTAAGCTGCTCTCGTTGCTGAACAAACTGGAGCCAACGCCATACGACGTCACCGGGACGCCCTCACGCTCAAAGCGCTCAATTTTCTCGCGAGTGAAGCCGCCACTAACGGTGATGCCAACGTTTTTACAGTACTGCTGCGCTCTGTCTTGCCAGCGGGGAGGCACATCCCAGGCTTTCCAGGCGTTGTCCAGCGCATCACGGACGGTGCGTACAAGGTCTTCATTGACACCGGGTTTGCCGTCCGGTTGCAGGGACTTGTCCACGAGGCTGCCGCTGGTGTCGAGCCGCACACCGTTAAGCGTCCAGCGTTGTTGGGCATCTTCATCGTCGGATTCGACTGCTTTGACATAGTTCCGCCAGTATAAACGGAGCGTGTCTTGCGCGGCCTTAACTGTATCGTTTTCAAAGTCTGCTAGCACAATGCGCGGCACACCCACTGGGATGTACTTCGCAAAGGCGTGCATAGCGGCGGTGGTATCTGCAAGGAAGCTGGCGATAAGGGCGTGCGGGACGGTGCCGCCGCCTTTGCCGCCCCACCATTCGGCTTGTGCGTCTGTACTGACGAGGGGCGGGGTATTGTGGCCGGTGTCCTGGTTGTAGCGCTGCACCGCCAGCCAATAGGCATAGCCGTCGGCGGCCTGCACGCTGGGTAGGTCGAAGCGGGCCGGGAAGAACAGCAGCGGCTTGCCGTTGGTGGCCGACTGCAAGTTGTAGACGTTGGTGGCAAGGCGGCTGGCCCGCGCCAATACACCGAGGATGGTCGTTTCCAACACGGCAAAGTCACGATAGCGCCCACGAACTTCCAGCACGGTTTCCACATTCATTGGGTCGCCGCCATATTCCGTCCACACGCCATCGTGAACGGCGGTTACGTCCAGGTTTTGCCACGTTTCCACAAAGTCGTCGTTGTCATCGTAGTAGCCCGTCCCGTGACGCAGCATCCACAGGGCGGCGTCAATCCCAGTGATGAGCGCCCGTGGCCTACGTCGGTTGAACACCTGCGCCTCCACGATGATGTCCCCGATATTGACATCGGTTGAGGCAATGGGCAGGTCACGCGGGTTGATGCCGCCTACATCTGCATAGGTTTGGTTGGCGCGGGCCATGCCCTGCAAAATAGCGCGGACGTTTTCAAAGTATTTGTCAGCATAGTAGCCGCGCCGCAGCCTGTCGGTATCGAAGCCAAAGTCAACATTGGTGAGGCGTGTTTCGGTCAAGGTGGTCATCATGTGTGCGCTTTCTGGTTGCTTGTATTCGCGTTTCTTTCCTTTATGATAAGGCGCTTGGATGAAATCGGAACGCAATTCAGACAGAATAAAGGAATTAAACAGACTATGGATTCTATCGTCGTTAGCGGGTCAATTGCCTACGACTACTTGATGCGCTTCCCTGGGCGCTTTGCCGATCACTTTGTGGACGGGCATATGGATCATGTGAGCCTGAGCTTTTTGGTCGATGAGATGACCAAGCACTTTGGCGGCGTGGGTGCCAACATTGCCTACACAATGGCGTTGCTGGGTCAAAAGCCGCTGCTTTTTGGCACGGCTGGGCAAGATTTTGGCGACTATCGCGACCACCTGGAAGCGAAAGGCGTGGATTGCAGTACAGTGCGCGTGCGCGATGAGGTATTTACCGCGTCGTTTTTCGTCAACACGGATTTGGATAACAACCAGATTGCGTCGTTTTATGCGGGTGCCATGGGGTTAGCCCATGACTATACCCTGGCTGATGTGTTCGACGGCAAACCCGACCTTGTGCTTATCTCCCCGAATGACCCGGTGGCGATGGTTCAGCTATCACAGGAGTGCCGTGACCGGGGGATTCGCTTTATGGCTGACCCGTCGCAGCAGATTCCGCGCTTTGATGGTGAACAACTGCGCCAATGCATTCAAGGGGCGTATATTATGGTAGTCAATGACTACGAGGCAGAGATGATCTGCAAAAAGACGGGCCTCGAAATGCACAACCTGCGAGACATGGTGGATGTGTTGATTATCACGCAGGGTGAGCGTGGTTCAGAAATCTATGATGGCAACACAGTCTCCCATACAGACATTTTTAAGACAGACGATGTGAAAGACCCCACGGGCGTTGGTGATGCCTACCGCGCTGGCCTGGTACGCGGGCTGGCAGAAGGCTGGCCGCTGACGTTGTGTACGCGCATGGGCGCGTTGTGTGCAACCTACGCCCTTGAACGCGTGGGCACGCAAAATCATCACTTTACCCCGGCTGAGTTTGTTGAGCGCTTTCGCACGCAGTACGATGATGAGGGTTTGCTAGACGCGCTGCTGACAACGGATGACTCTGTGACTGCGTAAGGCACACCCAGAAAAGCATGGCGACATGCTGCATGACCTGTGCTAGAATGCGCCGCGCTTTCGGAAAATCACGATTCACGAGCCGTATCAGGAGATAGAATGGCTGTTGAACACGACGTAAAAGACTTGAGCCAGGCCACGGGCGGGCGCTACCGCATTGAGTGGGCTGAGCTAGAAATGCCCGTTTTGCGGAAGATCCGCGAACGGTTTGAGCAGGAAAAGCCGCTTTCTGGGATGCGTGTGGCTGCGTGCTTGCACGTCACGACGGAAACGGCCAACCTAATGCACACGCTGCAAGTAGGCGGTGCTGATGTGGTGCTGTGTGCGTCCAACCCGCTGTCCACGCAGGACGATGTGGCCGCTTCGTTGGTGGCAAACTACGAAATTCCGGTTTACGCCATCAAGGGCGAAGACGACGATACCTACTACGATCACATCAAGGCTGCGCTTGACTTCAAGCCGCATATCACGATGGACGACGGCGCTGACCTCGTCAGCACCATTCACAAGAGCCGTACCGAACTGCTGGACGACCTCATCGGCGGTACTGAAGAAACCACGACGGGTGTTATCCGTCTGCGGGCGATGGCCGCTGAGGGCGCATTGAAGTTCCCGGTGATTGCCGTCAACGACAGCGACACCAAGCATCTATTTGACAACCGCTACGGCACGGGCCAGTCCACGATGGATGGTATCATCCGTGCGACCAACATCCTGATTGCAGGGCGTGTGGTGGTTGTCGCTGGCTATGGCTGGTGCAGCCGGGGCATTGCCAACCGCGCACGCGGCCTGGGCGCGAACGTCATCGTCACGGAAATTGACCCGCTCAAGGCGCTGGAAGCTGTCATGGACGGCTACCGCGTGATGCCGATGATGGAAGCTGCGCCGATTGGCGACATCTTCGTGAGCGCAACTGGCGACATTAACGTGCTGGATACACACCACTTTGCTGCTATGAAGAGCGGCGCAATGGTGTGCAACTCTGGTCACTTCAACGTAGAACTCAATCTGAAGGGGTTGGCGGATATGTCCCAGGGTGAAGTGAAGCGCGTTCGTCCCTTTGTTGAGGAATACAACGTTGACGGGAAGAAGCTTTATGTGCTGGGCGAAGGCCGCCTGATTAACCTGGCGGCGGCTGAAGGTCACCCGGCCAGCGTGATGGACATGAGCTTTGCGAACCAGGCCTTGGGCGCAGAGTTCATGGTGAAGAACGCTACCACGATGGCCCCCAACGTGTACAAGATTCCGAACGAGGTCGATCATGAGATCGCCCGCCTGAAGCTGGAAGCGATGGGCGTCAACATTGATACGCTAACAGAAGAGCAAGACCGCTACCTGAACCAGTGGCAGGAAGGCACTTAAGCCGCAGCACGTCTGGTCTGGTCGTGCTGACATAATGATTTTGAAGAGACTCACGAGGGCAACGGTGTAACCGTTCGCCCTCGTCTTGAGAGAGGAGTTGCTATGCGATTTGCCAAACACATCACTAAACTATTGATAACACTGCTGGTTGTGGCCCTTTCGGTGGCGCTAGTTGGCGCTCAGGGTGACGGCCAGGTGCGCTTTGTCCATGCCTTTGTCGGTGCCCCAGGTGTAGACATCTACGTTGATGGTGCATTGACGGGTGAGGGCGTGCCCTACGGTGCTGCATCTGACTTTGTCCCGGTAAGTGCGGGTGATGTCAACGTCCAGGTGACCGCTGCGGGTACTAATGATGCCCTGTTCCAGCAGACAATCACAGCAGGCACAGACCCGATTACGCTGGTGGTTGCTGATGAATCGGGCTTTGTTCCGTTTGTGGATAATGTTGATCCGCTTAGTGTTGGTGAAACGCGCATCACGGCGATTCACGCCATCCCGGACGGGCCGGTTGTGGATGTGGTGCTGATTGACGGTCGCCCGGTCATCAGCGAGTTGGACTACGCCGTGCCATTCGGCACGCTTGACCTGCCCGTTATCAAATTGCCGTTAAATGTGATTCCAACGGGCACTGACCTGGCCAGTGCGTTGTTCCCCGAACCGATTGTGTTCGCACCCAGCACAAACACGTCCTACACGGTTGTGGTGTACGGTGAAGTGAGCGCGCCTGAAGTCATGGTCCTGTCAGCGCCTGTGCTGCCGAACCCCGGTGATGGCTTTGTTCAATTGACGCACGCTGTACCGGATGCCCCGGCAGTTGATGTTTACGCAGGGGAAACGCTGATCGTTGCTGGGCTGGAGCCTGAAGCCAGCACGCCGCTGTTCCCGGTTCCTGCCGGAGACTACGATGTGACGATATTTGCGACCGACACGAGTGATGAGATCATCAGCGCGGCGTTGACCGTAACTCAGGGCGCGGATGCGTTGGTGACGGTTGAAGAAGGCGCTGATGGCATCGAAGTGGTTGTTGATGCCGCAGCAGCGGAAGAAGCCACTGAGCCTGAGTCCGCTGAGGTTGTGGAAGCAGCACCCGAAGTCACGGAGTTAGAAGTTGTAGAAGCCGAGGTCGTCGAAGAGGAAGTTGTAGAGGCCGAGGTCGTTGAAGAGGAAGTTGTAGAAGCTGAACCCACCGAAGCCGAGGCGGTCGAGATTGTAGAAGTCACCCTGACCCCCACCCCGGCGGAAGTTGTTGCTGCCCAACCGACGGTGGCCCCCGCAGCCGCGCCCACGGATGGCCCGACGGGACGTGTCATTATTGACCCCGGTGCTAATTTGCAGCTTCGTCAGTTCCCCGCCACGGACGCGCTTTCCCTGGGACTTGCACCTTCCGGTTCAACGCTGGCTATCAACGGTCGTGAAGGCGCGCCTGTGCAGACCGAAGGCCTGTTTAGCGAGGAATTGCAGCGTGAGATTGACAACTTTGTCGATCCCGCAGAAGACCTGGATGAAACGCAGGACTTAAACCCGGATAACACCTGGCTGTACGTCACGTATAACACACCCGATGGCGGCCAGGTTGAAGCCTGGGTGCTGGCGCAGTTCTTGGCAGTGAGTGAGCCGGATGGCAGCGCGACCCGTTTGGCTGACCTGCCGACCATCCCGAGTAACGACTTTGGTGAAACGCTGGGCACGGATGTGGCAGCGCCAACCATTGACGAAGATGCTGTGGTGGCGGTTGTGTTCAACCTGGACCCAGGTGTGAACCTGAAGATTCGCCGCACGGCCAGCCAACAGGGTGAAACGCTCGCGCTAATTCAGGCGGGGACGGTGATGGAACTGCTGGGCTTCGGTGTTACCGGGGCTGAACTGCCGAGCATCAGCGCAGCCGAAGATGCGGAGTGGGCATATATCGAGTACACAACCGATGATGGCGGCCAGATCATGGGCTGGGTATCGACGTTGTATGTGCAGTATCAGTGGCGTGGCGATTCCATCGACTTTGAGGAGATGGAGGCGCGTGACCTGCTGCTGTTCGAGGACGAGACGACACGCGGCGAAGTGGGCAGTGGGGTTGTGCCATTGGCCCGTGCTACTGTCGATCCGTTCCGCAATCAGGCGGTGGCGACGATTGACATTGACCCGGGTGCTAACTTGCAACTGCGCCGTAACCCCAGTTCGGAAGCCGAATCACTTGGTTTGATTCCGTCTGGCACACAGTTAATCGTCACGGCACGCAATGAAGCCGGGGATTGGCTGTTTGTGGAATTTGAAGATGTTACAGGTTGGATTTCGATCAACTTTGTGCGCTTAACCTTCAATGGCGACCCGCTCGATATTGATGAACTGGTCGTTGACGGCACGTCCTAGGCTTTAATCAACGTTGTTGGCCGGGCTGTTGAACGAGACAGCCCGGTTTTTAGTCGGAGATTGCTGCTTGAGCCAACTCTCAAAACGGCTTCCTGACTGGTGGTGGATGACGTTTGTCTTGTTGTTGGCAGGGGGGCTGGCGGTGCCCGGCCTGGACGCTGACGCACTATGGTACGACGAAATCAGAACCTACCAGCACGCGGGGGGCGCACATTATGGGCCAAAGGCTTTTGGCGATGTGTGGGATGCCCTCGCGACCAATGCCCCTGACCAAGCACCAGGATACTTTCTAGCCCTTAACGCCTGGGGTTGGCTTGTCGGCTGGACGGAGTTCGCCGTGCGTGCCCTATCCATGTTGGCGGGGCTGCTGGGCCTTGCGTTCGTATTCCGTGCTGGCCGTGACCTTTTTGGCAAACCGGGAGGGTATTTGGCGGCGTTGGTGTTGGGGACGAACGCGTTCTACATCCACTTTATGCACGAGGCGCGTGCCTTCGGCATCGGGATGATGGCGGTTGGCGTGGTGGTGTGGGGCTACTGGTATTTGATGACTGTGCGCTTTAGATGGTCGGTGGCGGTTATATTCGTGCTGGGTGCGCTGGTGGCTGTATACACCCACTACTTCGTTGCGATATTTTTACTGGCGCTGGCGCTGTATCACCTGTTTTTTGGGCCACCCACATGGCGCTGGTGGTTGCCCGTCGCGATGGCAGTGCCCGTCATCGTGATCTTTTTGCCAGCCTTATTCATGTTGCAAGGCGGCATCGCCAAGAACACGGAAAACGCCCGCCTTGAAGAACTGGCCATGAACGCCCCGGGTGTGGTTTGGGCCGCATTCCGCTACTTTGGCAACGGCCTCCCTGTTGCGGCGGCGGCGCTTATTGGATTGGGGGTGTTGTTCGTCCTTCAGGACTGGCGGCGGTCAGAGCGCTACATTGCCTTCCTTACGATAGCAACTCTGGGTCTCATTATTCTCGTTAACAATCAAATTCCCGTCCTGGCACCGGGCCGTGAGCGCTATTTGGCGGGGGTATGGGTAATACTGTCCCTCATATGGACGGCAGCGGTGATGGCTGTGTGGCGGTTACAGCGGTGGGCCGCTGCGGTGATTGTGGCGTTGTGGGTGGTATGGGGGCTTTTCGTAACAGTGAGCGACCGCCAAATGACCCTTGCCGGTAGTGACGTATTGGCGTGGCGTGACCTGGTTGAGATAGTGGAGCGTGACCTTGAGCCATCTGACGTGCTGGCCTTCCACGCACCGAAGTTCCCGTGGGGAACGCAGGTGCCATTTGAATTCTACAAGCAATCGCTGCCAATTCGTGCTGAGTTGGTGGAATCGCTTGAGACCGAACCCGTCATGCGCGCCTACACGGAAAATGCCAAGCGCGTTTGGTTGGGCGTGGACTGGCGCTATCCGCCTGAAGCGCAGTATGACACCTTCACAGGCTTACTCAGCGACGACTTTGTGGCGTGCGACCGGATGCTTTGGGCGGCCAACACGGAGCTTAACCTGTATGCTCGGTCACACGCGTTGTGCCCGGCAGAGGTTACACTCGCGCAATTTGGAGACCGCGTAACCCTTGTCAATCACACACCGATTGTCATTGCGGACGAGACCTTAATGGTGAGTGTGCAGTGGAATCGCGCTCTTGATACGCTTGCAGAGCCTTACTCCGTTGGCTTTCAGTTATTCGGTGATGACGAACTGGTCGCGCAGCAGGACATCGGCCTGCCACCGACGCCTACCTTTATCAGTGATGTCGCAATACAAATGATTGATGTGCCGCCGGGGGTCTATCAGCTAAACACGCTGGTCTATAATTGGCAAACGGGTGAGCGCCTGCCTATGGCAACTGCTGAAACAATTCTAACGCTCGATACCGTCAATGTAGCGAACTAAGGGGTGTGGCGATGCGCTGGCTAGGGTTGAGTTTGTTGATTGTGGCTGCCTTGGTGGGATGTGCCCCCCAACCGGAGCCGCCTACCGTTACGCCTGCTCCCGTGCGGACTGAAACACCCATCGTGGCCCCTACTCAAGTTACCCGGCAGGCCACAACGCCCCCTACACTGACTCCACACCCAACGCCAGCAGGCCGGGCCAACATCCGCACGGTTCATCTGATGCCGGGGCTGCCAGCAGTGGACGCCTACATCAATGGTACGGCTGTGGCCTTTGGTGTGGAGTATACAGAAGCCACTGAACCGTCCGAAATTGACGCGGTAGAGGGTACATTGCGGTTGGTGACGGCAGGTGGCCGCGCAGACGACGCACCGCTGCTTGAGGCGGCGGTGTCGTTAGAGCCTGATGCGAACGTTGTAGCGCTGCTGCTCCCAGATGGCCAAGTGACTTATCTCAATGAAAATGTAGAGCCACTGGCCAGTGGAACCAGCCGTGTGCGTATTGTCAACGCGGTAGAAGAGTCTCAACCGACGGCATTTACTGTTGGTGGGCGGGCGCTCACGTCAGAACCGCCCTTGGCCTACGGTGAACAGTCGTCAGAGTGGAAACTGCCTGTGGGGGAGTATGAGGTGGAGGCAGGCGACCTTATTGCCCCCTTCACCGTGGCGTTGGCCGCAGGTGAGGCACAAACCGTGATCGTCCACGGTGATGTAGACGCGCCGCAGGTCACAACCTTTACGGCACAGGTGCCACAGCAGGTGATCTTGCAAGTGCTTAACCTGTCCGAGCAAATTGGCCCGGTTGATGTGTATTTAAACGGCAACCGCGCCCTTGAAGCGCTGGAGGTGGTGGCCAGAAACGGCCAGTTAGAACTCCCGGTTGACACGTACAGGGTAGATTTTTATCAGGCCGGGTCAGATGTTGGCGTTGTTGAACCCCTGCTTACAGGGAATGTGGTGATGAACCCTGATGACACCGTGTTCGCGATGCTGATTGGGCCAGCCTTCGATTTGCGCTTGGTCACGTTTCAAGCGGACGAGCGCCCGACGCGATCTGATCAGACGCGGATTACGTTTGTGAATGCGATTAGCGAAACGCCTCGCTTGGAAGATGTGCGCAACGAAGACGTTCAGATTACGCTGGCCTACGCGCAACCGACGCAGGTTGACCTGCCCGCTGGACGCCTGGATTTTGAGTTTGTGACTGACCGCACTGCAAATGACTACACCTTTGTTGAATTGGTGGCGGTGCAGGAATTTGAGCCGGGGGTGAACTATCTTATTCCGCTGCTTGGGGAGCGTACTGACGGACGGGCGGAGCGGTTCATGTTTGAGCAAGCCGTGGGGGTTGAGCAGGTGCCAGTAACGCCGGAGCCGCAGCCGCCGCAGGTGTACGTTATCAATGGGACGGACAGAAGTGTACAGGTTGTGTTAGACGGCGTCCTTATTGAGAGTGAATTGGTTCCCGGTGCGGCCAGCCAAGCGGTTGAGTTGGTTGCAGGCCGTAGCCCAATTGCCATCACAGAGGCGGCAACACGAGCGTCAATCTTCGCCACAGAGCGGCTATTCGAGCAGGATGGGCGCTACACGCTGTTGGTCTATGGGGATGTTGCCGCGAGTAACTTCACGGTGGGTCAATTTGATGCAGGCGCTTTGCCCGATGCAAGCGTGCTTGAATCCGTGGCCGTGGTGCGCCTGGTTAATGGCAGTTTGGAGCGTGAGCGTCAACTAGCGCTGGCGTGGGCACCCATCAGGCAGGGGCAGCCGCCCTTAAGTGGAACAGCAACAGCGGTGGCTGGCACGACTCCCGTCGCGGACGGAGTGCAGCTACCAGCAGGGACCAATCGGTTAAGTGAAACGGCGGTCGAAAATGGCGCGGCTGGGGCATGGGCGCTGCTGCAACCGGGACTCTATGACCTATATGTGTATGATGTGGATCGGCGGGATGTGTTGGGGGTTGCGCGGGGCGCGACGCTCACCAATGGCGCTTTTTATGAAGTGATTGTGGTTCCGCCGGGTGGCGGGACGGCTGATGGCGTGTTTATCGCGCCCTATCCCCTCGATCAGTAAGCCCTAGCGTGGGTGCGGTTATTCGATATAATGCACGCCGCGCTTTTACCGACTGCTACAGGACAACATTAACGTGCGCATTCTTATTACGGGCATCAACGGGTTTGTTGGAAAACACCTTGCCCGTCATTTACTAGGGGTGAACCCAAGTGCCGAGATTCATGGCACGGTGCGGTCGAGTGGGGCGTCACTCGCAGGTGTTCAGGTTCATCATGTAGACCTGCGCGATGAACACCGGGTGCGTGACCTGATAACAACGCTGCGCCCACAACAGATTTATCATCTGGCGGCCCAGTCATTTGTGCCCCGCTCCTTTGAAGCGCCGTGGGAAACGCTGGAAAATAACATCCGCGCTCAGCTTAACATCGTTTTGGCATGCCTGGAACTTGACCCCATGCCGCGCATTTTGACGGTAAGCTCCGCAGAGGTGTACGGGGCTGTGTCTGCTGACCAAGTGCCGATGCACGAGAACTTGGCACCGCACCCCACCAGCCCATACAGCGTGAGTAAGGTGACGCAAGAGATGATGGCGCTGCAATACCAGCACAGCCACCAGTTGCCCATCATGTGTGCGCGCCCGTTTAATCACTTTGGGCCGGGCCAAAACGAACGCTTTGTGACGCCTGCCTTTGCCATGCAGGTCGCACGGATTGCGGCGGGGTTGCAATCACCTGTCATTGAAGTGGGTGACCTGACAGCCCAGCGTGACTTTACCGATGTGCGCGACATTGTGCGGGCCTACAGCCTTATTATTGACAAGGGCACGCCGGGCACCATCTATAATGTTGCGTCGGGGCAGGCGCAAAGCATCCAACACTTGCTGGACACGCTGGTGACTTTTGCAGACGCCGACATTCAGGTCAAAACAGTGCCAGAGCGCTTGCGTCCAGTGAAGGTTCCGATATTGTTGGGTGACGCAACGCGCTTGCAACAGGCAACGGGCTGGGCACCAGCCTTCACGTTTGAAGCCTCTTTGCGCGACATCTACGAAGACTGCCGTATGCGCGTGGCCGAAGCTGACGCACGGGCACAGTCGTCACGGTCGTAGACATCAGATTAATTTGCTAGGCAAAAAAGACGTGCCGGTACCAACGGTGCGGTGGAGTAACTCATGACGAAACGGGCGTTAATTACAGGCATCACAGGGCAGGACGGGTCTTACCTGGCGGAGTTTTTGCTGGGGTTGGGCTACGAGGTGTATGGCCTGGTGCGACGCAGCAGTACCGTGAACTACGAGCGTATTCGCCACATACAGGATGAGATTCAACTGGTGCCAGGTGATATGCTGGACTCGGCCAGTTTGATGAAGGCGCTAGAACAGTCACGACCGCAAGAGGTTTATAACCTGGCGGCGCAGAGTTTTGTGCAAACGTCGTGGAACCAGGCGGTGTTCACGGGCGATGTCACTGCACTCGGTGTGACGCGGATGCTGGACGCGATTTTGCACGTCAACCGGGACATTCGCTTTTATCAGGCATCCAGCAGTGAGATGTTTGGTAAAGTGCGGGAAGTGCCCC
Organism: uncultured bacterium; assembly: GCA_963922445.1. Classification (GTDB taxonomy): domain Bacteria; phylum Chloroflexota; class Anaerolineae; order Aggregatilineales; family Phototrophicaceae; genus DAOTTY01. The sequence continues at coordinate 637 of CAWUJQ010000058.1, read as the reverse complement.
AGAAGGAAGCCACGCCGTTTTATCCGCGCAGCCCGTATGGGGTGGCTAAGGTTTATGGCCACTGGATTACCGTGAACTATCGTGAAAGCTACGACATGCACGCCACCAGCGGCATTCTTTTTAATCACGAGTCGCCCCGGCGCGGGTTGGAGTTTGTGACGCGCAAGGTGACGTACAACGCGGCCAAGATCAAGCTAGGGCTGGAAAAGACGCTGCCGCTGGGCAATCTTGATGCCAAGCGCGACTGGGGTTTTGCTGGCGATTATGTAAAAGCGATGTGGCTGATGCTCCAGCAGGACACGGCAGAAGATTATGTGATTTCAACGGGGCGCACTCACACTGTGGAGCGACTGGTGGAGATTGCGTTTGAATGTGTGGATTTGAACTGGCGCGACTACGTCACGCAAGACCCGCGTTTTATGCGTCCGGCTGAAGTTGACCTGCTAGTAGGCGATGCGTCGAAGGCAGGCCAAAACCTGGGCTGGGAGCCGCAGGTCACGTTTGAGCAGCTTGTTCAGATGATGGTGGAAGCCGACATTCAACTGCTCAAGGATCAGTACAATCTCTAATAAACTGCGCGTAGTCATATCGGGGGAACCGTGCTTGTCGATACACACTGCCATTTGAACTTTGACCG
>CAWUJQ010000057.1:0-18097 GCA_963922445.1 uncultured bacterium | reverse complement strand
TGGACGAGTTATGGCAATCCGCTGCCTAACCCACCCCAATATCCGATTGCACCCGGTTGGCGCTTGGGCCATGTACAATAGCCCGGTATGCGTGAAAGCCATAGGAATTGTATGCAATGCCGTTTTTCCGACCGAGAAGCACACCCGCTGGTGCCGAATCATCCTCTACAAGTGAAATCGCTTATACGCTTGTTGACCTCGCCGCGGCGATTTTGTTCTTGATCGGCAGTATCCTGTTTTTTCGTGATGCCACTTACATCCTGGGTGTGTGGATGTATGTGTTTGGCAGCCTGTGCTTTATGGTGCGGCCTACGATTCGCCTTGCGGGTGAAGTTCGTTTGTGGCGCACAGGGCCAAAGCAGCAGTAAGCGCCTACGACTCATAACCGTTGGGGTGGGTGGAGTGCCACTTCCAGGCGGTTGCAATGATGTTTTCCAGGGTGCTGTGTCTCGGTTCCCAGTCCAGTTCTTCCCGAATCGCGGTGCTGTCCGCGACCAGAGTCGCTAAGTCACCAGGGCGGCGGTCACCGATTTCGTAGGGGATTTCCTGACCGGTCACCGCTTGTGCGGTGTCAATCACCTGTTTGATGGAGTAACCGTTGCCAGTACCCATGTTATAGCGGCGGCTGTGGCCGTCCTTGATGGCTTCGATCGCCAGGATATGCGCGGAGGCCAAATCCAACACGTGGATGTAGTCGCGGACGGCGGTGCCGTCGGGGGTGTCGTAGTCGTCCCCAAAGATGTACATCTTTTCGCGCTGGCCAAGCGCCACTTGCAGCACAATCGGGATGAGGTGCGTTTCGGGGCTGTGGGCCTCGCCAATAATACCGTCCGGGTGAGCGCCAGCCGCATTGAAGTAGCGCAGTGCGCAGTACTTCATCCCATAAATTTCGTCCATCCAGTGCAGGTAGCGCTCGATGATGGCTTTGCTCTCACCGTAGGGGCTGCCGGGGGCTACCCGGTCTTCCGGGACGATAGGCATGGTTTCTGGCTCCCCGAAGAGGGCCGCCGTTGACGAAAACACAAAGCGCTTTACATCATTGGCAACCGCCGCTTCCATCACGTTGGAGGCCGCGAGAAGGTTGTCCCGCAGGTACAGCCACGGCTTTTTCATACTCTCGCCTACCTGAATGTGCGAGGCAAAGTGAATGACGCCGTCGAAGGTGTGGTCGGCAAACACCTGTTGTATGTTTGCGGGGGTGAGCAAATCACCTTGTACCAGCTTAGCCTGTGGGTGAACCGCCTGACGGTGCCCCGCAGAGAGGTTGTCGAACACGACCACATCATAGCCGCGCTCAACAAGTTGATAAACGGTGTGGCTGCCGATGTATCCAGCGCCGCCGGTAACAAGAATGGTCATGCAGGTTGCTCACTTTCGCCTGGGAGTATGCGCTTCCGTCAAGTGGATAAGGTAGCAAGGAAGTTGCACCCCTGCAACTGACGGTCTGTTCACGGGTGGCTCATGGTACGCTGCTACACTACGCGCCCGGTAAACGAGGAACACATGATGACTGACAACAACATTATTATCGTCGGGGCAGGCATATCCGGCTTGATGGCGGCGAATATTTTGCAGGATGCGGGTTGGGCCGTCACTGTGCTGGACAAAGGGCGCGGCGTGGGTGGGCGTATGGCGACCCGGCGTTTTGGCGGTGCATCGTTCGATCATGGCGCGCAGTACTTTACCGTGCGCCATGAGCGCTTTCGGGCATATGTGGAGCGCTGGTTGGACGCGGCAACCGTCGCAGAGTGGTCGAAGGGCTTCCCAAGTGCAGAAGGCGAATCGTCAAGCGGCCAGTATCCGCGCTACCGGGGGGCCACAGGCATGACGAGCGCGCCCAAAGCGCTGGCAGCGTGTGTAAACGTCAAGACGAGTGTCGAAGTGCAGCAGATTGACCTGATAGACGGTGTTTGGTCGCTGTTGGCAGAGGACAAAGGGGCAGGTGAAGCCGTTACTTACACGGCTGCATCCCTGCTGATGACCCCACCAGCGGAACAAACCCTCCGCTTGATGCGCAGCGGCAACGTCACGCTGCCCCAGCATGTGATTGAGTCGCTTGCGGCGATTGAATTCCATCCGAGCTTTGCAGTGATGGCCCTGCTCGACCGTCCCAGTGCGCTGCCAGAACCCGGCGGCCTGTTTATGCCCGGTGAACCCATTCGGTGGATGGCGGACAACCAGCAAAAGGGTATTTCTGACGTGCCTGCCGTGACCATTCACTCTGGGCCAGAGTTTACCCATGCCCACTACGAAGATGACCGCGACGCCGTAGCCAAACTGCTCATTGAAGCGGCGCGCCCGCAGCTTGGTGAGGCCCAGGTAGTAGCGTATCAGGTGCAGCGGTGGCGCTACAGCCAGCCCAGTAATATGCACCCGGAAAAAACACTCTTCACGGCAGACCCGGCCCCGGTTGCGTTTGCCGGAGATGCGTTCGACGGGGCACGGGTGGAAGGCGCAGCAGTGAGTGGCATGGCTGCGGCTGAGGCGCTTTTGGCGGCACACAACTAGAATCCGATTGGCGGCTGAAACACATTCTGTGTTCAAATAGGCACACGGGGGTAAGCCGTGCAACTTGAGGAATTCCGTACACAAATGAACTCGATTGTATTACTCAACCTGGCTGCAACACTCATCATGGTGGGCGTGATCTGGTTTGTGCAGGTCGTACACTACCCGCTGTACACGCGCATTAATCCAGATTCGTTCCCGCAGTATGAAGTGGATCACATTCAACTGGTGACGCTCGTTGTGGGGCCAACCATGCTCATTGAAGCGGGCACAGCGCTGCTCCTGCTGGTTAGTCCACCGCCACAGGTACCCCTATGGGTGCTGCTGCTGGGATTGGCATTGGTGGCGGTGATTTGGGCAACAACCGTGTTTATCCACGTGCCACAGCACAACGCGCTTTCCAATCACTTTGACCTGACGGTGCATAACGCAATGGTGATGAGCAATTGGATCCGAACGGTGGCTTGGAGTGCGCGTGGGATCATGATGTTGTGGGTGGTCAGCCGGATGCTCGGCTAGGGCGGTTAGCGCGGGTTGATGCTGCGTGGGTGATATTGAATGCGCATCTCAATAATCTGCTCGGCTGGAATGGGCAGCGGTTGCAGGTCATAGGTGGTGTAAAGCGTTTGCATGGTGCTGAAGCTCATCTCACTGACCAGAACAACTGGCCCGCTTGATGGCGTAGCCATGAGCTGGTCAAGGTAGGTCAACCAGTCGTCAGTGGGGAAGAAGTATAGATTGACGATGTCCAGGTCTGGCCGTTGCGCCTCCACGAGTTGGATGTAGCGCATGGTCGTGGTGTCCGTCCAATTGCCAAAGACGATGGCGTCCGGCGGCATGGCAGTCACGAGCGTTTGGGCGCGGTCTTTCATGAAGGTGGTGTCGCTGGCGTCTACGATTGGGAAGTTGTAGACCAGCATAACGGCAGGCAGGGCCAGCGCGATAAGAATTCGCACGCTCTGGCGGCGGTTTGCATTGACCCAACTCATGCCAAACGCGATGGGCACAGCCATCAGCCACAGCGCAGCACCAAACATGGTGTCGCGGTCGGGTGCGCCATAGGTGCTAAAGAAGTAGGTGTACGGCAGGAACAAGGCCACCCACACAGCGACCCACGCCCATCCCCGGCGGCGCATGGCCCACCAACCCGCTGCTGCAAACGCCAAACCGATCCCTAAAAAGTTCCGCAAGAACAGCAGCGCGACTTCAGCCAGTTGGTGTTGCGAAGCGACGTAGCCATTTGAGAAGAACAGCGAGTCAAATTGGCGACCGCTCAACAGCCACCACAATCCACTCACAGTGGTCAGGTCAACCGCGTTGAAGGCCCCGTCAGCCCCATAAGTGCCCGCGACGTTGTAGGCGGGTTCCGCTAGATAGCGCAGCGGGAAGTACACCAGCGAAGCCAAAAATACAGCCATCGCGACGAGCGCCGCCGCCGCGCTCCGGTGGAGGGGGATGCGCATCACGACAAAGGCGAGGGCTAACCCCGGCCCTAAAAACACGGATGACGGATTCATAGCAACAGCGAGACCGAACAGCACCCCCACCAGCAAAACGGGCCACCAACGCTTGTCTGAGCGCGCATACACATCACTGAGTGCCCACCCGCAGGCGGCAAGGACGGCAAGCTGCGATGTATACACCTCTGCTGCGACGGCGTTGATCCATATGTGATAGGACAGCACGACCGTCAGCGTGGCACCCAGGGCGACAATCGGCTGATTGAGCAGATTTTTCAGCATGGCGTAAGTAAAGGCGGCAACAGTAGCCAATGAAACGGTAGACAGCAAATTGACCCGGTAGCCCACATCTCCGAAGGGGAGGTAGGTAAACAGGTGAGCCAGCGTTACATATAGGCCATAGCCGGGCGCGTGAACGATGCCGAGACGATCGGCGGCGATGGCGTATTCTGTGCTATCGACAAGGTAGTAGATGGTGGGTGCGGTCGTTTGCAGAGCAATTGCAAGGACAGCCAAAAAAAGCAGGGGTACATCAAATGTTGGGCGTTTTTGGAGCAGGAGAACCACGTAATGAGGGTTGGTGAGGTGCCGCAGCGGGCACCCCACCGGGGATTGATTCTAAAGAATCAAAACGAGATGCTTAGCTAGCCTGCGGGCAGTCTGCCAAGTCAACCCATGCGCCGTTGCCAGCACCGATGTTGAACAGAACAGAACCGAAGTCGCTGCTGTAACCAGCGGACGGTGCTTCACCAGCGAACGTGAACGGCAGGACGTTACCACCCGGTGCGTCACGCAGTGGGCAACCGGTGATGTTGCGGCGAACGCCGTCACCAGCAACAGACGGGGCAGCAGCGTTACCAAGTTGCTGGCCAGCGCCAACGATGAGCGGTGCGCCTTCAACGCTAGCTTCAAAACCGCCGCCACCATACTGGAAAGCGTCAGCCAGGTTCAGGCTACTGTACGGGCTTGCTACGAAAGCAAAAGCGAATACGAATGCAACTGCGATAGCTGCGAAGAGAAAAGTACGGTTGTTCATTGTGTCACCTCATTTAGTGAACCGTATAAACGAAAGCGGATGTGAATTCATCCATTGAGCAGTATATACGAATTTGCTTGTGCGCACAAATGAGAAAACCAGAATTGGGGATTACATTAGCGTTATAAAAACCGTCACGATTGAAAACGTCAGGTGCGAGGTGGCGCTGCCAAATCATGACTGCCACCCTACAGAACTATAGCAGCAGGCCTAGCCGACAGGTACGGGTGGTACAGGCGCGCCAGCTTGCGGGCAGTCTGCTAGGTCTACCCAAACGCCCTGGCCACCACCGACACCAAACAGCACCGAGGCACCGTCTGCACTGTAACCAGCGGATGGCACTTCACCCAAGAACGTAAACGGCAGCACTTCACCGCCCGGCCCTATACGCAGCGGGCACAGCGTGATGTCACGGCGAACGCCGTCACCGGCAATAGCTGGACTGACCGCGTTACCTAACGTCTCTCCCGGTTGGATGATGAGCGGACTGCCTTCACCGCTAGCGCCGCCGCCATTCCCATCGCCAGAACCACTAGAGGAACTGTCGTATTGGAAAGCGTCTACCAGGGTGAGTCCGGTATACGGGTTTGCCAGCATTGCGATGGCAAGCGTGCATGCAGCTGCGATAGCTGCGAAGAAAAAAGTACGGTTGTTTAAGATGTTACCTCACAGAATGAACGAACGTGGTATGTTACATTAATCAGTATACTCATGTGATGCGGCTAAACAAAGTTAAAACCCACTACAGTTGATGGGATATCAGTCTGGGGTATGTCGTTATACTGATGCGTCTTGTAACTGTCGCAGCCACAATTCCAGAATAAGCAGCGCCCAAATGCGTTGGCCATGATCGAAGCGGCCACCGTCGTGTTCATCCAGCAGCGCTTGCACAGCTTGCGGTTGGAACATGCCGCGTTGTTGGGTGAGTGGGTCAGTCAACACATCATGAGCGTAAGTGCGCATGTGTCCGCGCAGCCACGACGCGACCGGCATCCCGAAACCGCGTTTGATGCGCTGCACGTTTTCCTGGGGGAGCAGGTCAGCGAATGCCTGCCGCAGTGCCACCTTTTGCACCTTACCGCGCAGGCGCAGGCCAACGGGCATAGATTGACCCAACGCCAACACGTCGCTATCCAGGAACGGGGCGCGGGTTTCAAGCGAGTGCGCCATTGCCATACGATCTGCTTTTACAAGGAGGTCGTCTTGTAGGTAGGTGACGAAATCTGTGTACAGCGTCCGGTCAAGGTGGTGGGTTGCGGGGGCGGCGTCATAGTGGGTTGCCAGATGCTGCGGTGTCGTTGTTGTGGTGATGCAATCAAGCCAATCGGGTGTGGCGAGCCGCTGCTTTTGCTGCTCCGTGAAAAACGACCCCCACGCCATGATGCTGGCTTTGTGCGTTGTGGAAGATGCCTGTGCCAAGCGCTTAACCCCCGCCACGATGTTGCGGTCTGTTGGAATGTCGGTGCGTTCGGGCAGGCGGGCGGCAATGGCAGGAATCAGTTGCAGGCGCAGCGCTTCTGGCACGAGCCGGTAGTAACGCAGCAGGCGGTCTAGCGTGTAGCGTGTGTAGCCCGCAAAGGCCTCGTCACCCCCATCCCCCGTGAGGGCGACGGTAACATGCTGGCGCGTCATTTTGGCCAGCAGCAGTGTTGCCATCAGGGAGGTGTCTGCAAGGGGTTGGCCGGAAAAGCGTACCACGTCTGGCAGGGCGTCGGTGACGTCTGTGCCGGACACTACAAATTCGTGGTGATCGGTGTTGAAGCGCTCCGCGATGCGGCGTGCATGATCGGTTTCGCTGTATTCGGCAATGTCGAAGCCGATAGAAAACGACTTGACACGACCGGCGGCAAACCGTGCCATCAGCGCGGTGACGATGGATGAGTCCACGCCGCCGCTCAGGTAAGCACCGATAGGCACATCACTGACCATATGACGTTCTACGGCCTCAGTCACGATTTGGCGCGTCATGGCAACCCACTCAGCGTGGGAGTGGGTCGGTTTAGGGGTATAGGTGGGCTGCCAGTAGCGGCTTAGGGTCAGGTGGCCGTTTTGCCACAGCGCATAGTGCCCCGCCGGGAGTTGGTACACATCCTGGAGGATGGTTTGCGGGCCAGGGACGTATTGCAGCGACAGGTAGTGGTAGATAGCGTCGTGATTGATTTGCTTCGGAACAAGACCCGACGCCAGCAGAGTCGGTAACTCTGAGGCGAATATCAGCGTGCCATCGCTGCGGTGGTGATAAAAGAGCGGCTTTTGGCCTGCTCGGTCACGCGCCAACAGCACCCGATTTTGTGCGCCGTCCCACAAGGCAAACGCGAACATCCCGTTGAGTTGGCTGACGCAATCAGCGCCATGCTGCTCATACAGATGAACAATGGCTTCGGTGTCAGTTTGCGTGCGAAAGGTGTGGCCCTGCGCGGTGAGTTGGCGGCGCAGATGTTGAAAATTGTAGACCTCACCGTTATAGAAGATAGCGACGTCGCCCGTTTCATTGTAGATGGGTTGTTGGCCCGTACTCAGGTCAATGATTTTGAGGCGGCGCATCCCCATGGCAATGGTGTTACGCCACAAAAAGCCGTCTTCATCGGGGCCGCGATGAATCATTGATGCGCACATACGCTGCACCAAGTTGCGCTCAACAGGCGCGTCAACACTCAGGATGCCGCAAATTCCACACATAATCTTCTCAGAAAAGGGACGATTTCGGTGCGAAATTGTAACACGTTCGTCAACGTTGGGAAGTAGGCGGCTGGTTTAAACAAATATCTCATGTTTGTGCGCTACCATTACCGAATATGAACGCTGTGCGAGACGATGGCGGGCAGGCTGTAATTGTTCAAATGTTCGCAGCATCGAATTGTATAGGATACACTTAACAATCAAGCTGAAAGTTGAAGGCTTAACCGTGCAACTGGAGCAAGTTGACTTGACGACGTTACAAACAACCACAAATGAGGCGTTTGAGGCCAGGTATGGTAAAGCGCCGACGGTGACGGTGCGGGCACCTGGGCGTGTGAACCTCATTGGCGGCCACACAGACTACAACGGCGGCTATGTGTTACAACTCAACATTAACCGCTACATCATGATCGCTTTGTCCCCACGCGAGGACAGTCAGGTCAATCTTCAATCGTTGATCGTCAACCAGGAGGCGTCCTTCGACCTCAGTAATATTCCGTTAGAGCGCGTGCCCACCTGGATTGCGATTGCAAAGGCGATGGCGCAAGCGCTGCTGGATGACGGGTATGAGTTAACTGGGTTCGATGGGGTTATTGGGAGTGATTTACCTGTTGATGCAGGTTTGGGTGAGGACGCAGCCCTGGCTTTGGCTGTGATTCATGCGTTTTGTACCGCGTCGGGCATTGCGTTTGACCCGATCCCGATGGCGCGGTTAGCGCGTGAGGCGCTGCGCGACTGGGGCGACCTGTACGGCGGGCTGGCGGATATGCTGAGTGTAGCGGCCAGCAAGCCGGGCGAGGCAATGCTTGTGGATGTGCAAAGTGGGCAAGTGGAACATGTGCCCTTCCCGCAGGCTGCAAAAGTGATTTTGGTCGATACGTCATCGCGGGTCAAGCGGGATGACCTGACGCAACTGGTTCGCTCACGCCGCGATGAGGCCGAGACCGCTGCCAATGCCTATCGGGTGGGGCACTTGCGTGACCTGAGCATGAGCCGCTTTGAAAAAGATGCAGAAGACCTGGATCAAGACATTTTTAATCAGGCGCGTCACTTCCTGATGGAAAATGGCCGGGTCATTTTGGCAGCGGAGATGCTGCGCAGCAATGCTGTGGCAACTGTGGGTCGCCTGATGAACGACAGCCACACCAGCTTGCGCGATAACTACGACATCAGTTCTGAGGTCGTAGAAGCGCTGGTGAATTGCGTGTTGGGCTTACCGAACGTGCTGGGCGCACGCGGCAACGGCTACACCCTGAACGGGACAGTGGTTGTGTTGGTGCAGGATGTGTCTGCCGATACAGTACAAAAGCTGGTTGGTTTGCGCTGTAAAAATGAAATTGGCCGTGACGTTGCTGCCGAAATCGTGCAACCCGTGGGCGGTGTTCAGGTTGTATGATACGCTGTAACGATTGTGCAGTGCGATAGGACGAGGGTCAGGACATGTTAAACAACGGTAATCTACTGCTACCGGAGGATGATACCCCGGCCAGGGCCGACGCACGGCGCAATCGTGAGCGCTTGCTAGAAACCGCGCAACAGTTGTTTGATGCCGAAGGCGTAGATGCGGTGTCTATGACGGCCATTGCGGAGACGGCAGGCGTTGGCAAAGGCACTCTGTACCGTCACTTCGCCAACAAAACTGAACTGTGTCACGCGTTGCTTGACGAAGATATGCAGCACCTGCAAGAGCGGGTGTTGATGTATCTGCGTGACCATCATGCAGATACGCCCGGTGAGCGGCTGAAGTGGTTTTTGGGTGAGGTGTTCGAGTTCGTCCGGCGCAACGAAGACCTGCTCATTGTGGAGTCAGATTTGTCGCTGGATCACATTGCGCATTTGTGGTGGCGGCAGACGATAAGCGGCCTGCTGCAACAAGCCTCACCGGGTGACGATGTGCGCTACGCCACAGATGTGCTCTACATCATGTTGGACGTGCGCACGATTCGGTTTCAGCGCGATACGGTGGGGCATGACCCGGATGCCATCCTCGCAGGGTTACATGCCACCGCAGAGCGGCTCACTGGCCCGGACGCCTAGCCGTGCGGGTAGCTGGCCGCTTTTCACGCCCGGAAAACAGCAGATAGGCGTACATCAACGCGCCTGTACCCAGCCCCGTTGCAACCTTAATCGCAAACGGCGCGTCCGAAGGCGATAAGAACCCCTCAATAGCGCCCGAAATTAACAGCAGAATGATGCCCACGACGACTAACGCGGCGGCGCGCCGTGCATACAGTGCGATGCTATCACGGCGTGTGAGTGCGCCGGGGTGAATCACCGCCCAGCCGATTTGTAAGCCCGCGCCGCCTGCGATAAATATCACCGATAGCTCTACTACACCGTGCGCAAACACAAAATTGGTTAGTTCGTAGCCCAGGTCATAGTGATAGGCCAACCCAAGTACCGCCCCGATGAATAATCCGTTGAACACAAGGATATACAGCGAGAAGATGCCCAGGGTCACGCCGCCGCCATAGGCTAGCATCGCCACCCGGATGTTGTTGGTCGCGATGGAGGACATCGCAGCGGGCCGCTCACCTGGAGGGATTTCCGTCCACAGGGTTTGGTCAGCCAGTTGTTGGCGTATCCCCGCTAAGCCGAGCGGCTCTGCAACGGCTGGATTCACAAACGCCAGCCGAAAGCCAATGATAAATGGCACAACAAACAGCAGGAACCCGGCCAGCGTGAACGGCCATGTTTGGCGAAACGTTTGCGGGATGGTGTGGGTGAAGTAATCAATCAGGTTGCGGCTGTTGGACACATCTTCCTGGTAGATGAACGAGTGGGTGCGTGTGAGCAGTTGATTAAGGACGACCACCACCCGCTCACCGGGGAAGTCCCGGCGAGCGACGGCTAAATCGGACGTGACTGCGCGATAAAGGGTGCTTAATTCGTGGATTTCTTCGGCAGTGAGCGCGTTGCGGCCACGATTCTGGTTTGTGAGTTGTTCCAGGCGTTTCCAATCGCGTTCGCGTTCACGGATGAACTCACTTACTGACAGGGCTTGACCGGACATGGCGTTAGCTGCCGATAGCGAGGCTGTTTTCGATAAGCGCGATGGTTTCGTCTACCGTCAGGTCTTGATTAATCATGTCAGAAAGACCGCGACGAATTGCGCCGTGAATGTCAGCGCTATCGGGACGGTATTGAAGCGCATAGGCTTCGGGCAGCGCGTTTTCGATCTCCGCTTGGAAGAGGGCCAAGCGGTCACCGTCTTGCGCGTAATTGAGGCGGCCAGCCGTCATGTCGTTGAGGTGGCCGGGCAGCAGCAGGTTTTGCTCGTAGAACGGGATCAGGTTTTCTTCCCGCGTCAGATATTCGACCAGGCCAGATACCACTTCGGGGTATTCGGTGGTATCTAGGGCAATCACGCTGGTGCCGCCGATCATCCCGGTGCGGCCACACGGCCCAGACGGGTTGGGTATAGGTTCCCACTCAAAGCCGTCGATGCGATCATCGAAGTTGGCCAACTGCCAGCTACCACTGAAGTAAAACGCAATCTGATTGTCGATGAAGAACTCATCGGCGGGCATACGGGTTTCGGGGTTGGTGTCCCAAATCTCAGATGGGATGAGGCCTTCTTCGTGCCAGGATTTAAGCTGTTCGGCTGCCTGACGGAACCCCGGCGTTCTCACGTTGACATCGCTGGTGTAGGGGTCGTTCATGTCGATGTAGGTTGCGCACAGGCTGAGGCTCGGCCCCCAAAAGCGGTGGCCGCTGGGGTCAAAGGCGATGGCGTACACATCGCGCTCGTTGGTGTCTAGCGCGACTTGTACCTGCGTGGCTGCGGTGATCCACTCTGCCCATGTGATGTTGCGGTTTTCGTAGTCTGGAATGGGGATGCCAGCGGTTTCCCACAGGGTTCGGTTAATGTAAGGCCCGCTGATGGTCATATCGACGGGGTAGCCGTGCAGCCCGTTATCGGCTGCGTCGTCGCGCAGGCTGTTGTGATAGCCCTCGCGGAAGCGGGCTTCCCACGTCTCCGGGTCGTCCAGATACGGGCGCATATCCAGCAGATGTACCAGATAGTTGCTAGGAACATTGGTACGCGCCAAATCGGGCGCGGTGAGTGTGCCGATGGTGTTGTTTAGCTGCGAGTTGATTTCCGCAGGATTGCTCAAAATGCGCAGGTTCACGGTAACGCCGGGGTTTTCGGCTTGGAACGCCTGAATTTGGCGGCGTAGCTCAATGCTTTCTGTACCGTCATCGTACCAAAGGAATTCAAGACGGATGTCGTCCTGGGTTTGGGCGGTTGCCGCACCGCCAAGTAGCAAAACGCCAACCAGGGCTGCGCGCAGGGTGTGAATCAGGTATCTCATTGTGGCGGGGCCTCATCAATATCCAAGTCGGTTGTTGTTGTGTCGGTCGTTAAGGGTTCTGTTTCTTCATCGTCGTCTTCCTGGCAGTACTCAGGTTCCAGGTCATCGCTAATTTGATAGAACTCGCATTCCTGGTTGGTGAGCAGCCTGCGCTCCCGGTTTTCGGTTGTCCACTGGATAAGATTTTCCAGCGTATCTGCCCGCCAAAAGATAATCGTTTGATCTAGCGAGGCGGACATGATTTCGGTGTCGTTAGCCGGGTTGAACTGCACATGGGTGACTGCGCCGCGATGCCCATCGAAGCGACGCAGCAGGTTACCCCGTGTGTCCCACATGAGGATGATGCCGTCTTCGTCTGCACTGACGATTTGCGTGCTGGATTGGTTGAAGGCAACACTGTTCACGCGGGCGGTGTGCCGCGCCAGGGGGATAGACTGGTTCAGTTCCAGGTCGTACAGCACGACGAGCGCATCGCTGCCACCGCTAACGAGATAGCGACCATCGGGACTGTAAGCGACCGAGCGGATAATGCTGGTGTGGCCTTCTTCGTCGGGGGGGGGGTAGCCTTCGCCACTGACCATATCCCAGATCGAGATGGAACGGTCAGAACTGGCCGAGGCCGTGTCCCCGGTGACGGGATTAACAGCTAAATCCCAGATCGCGCCCGCGTGCAGCCCTTCCATAGAGGCAAATAGCTCAAGCGTATCAATGTCGTATTCGAGCATTTTGTTGTCGCTGCCAGCGCTGTAGATGTACTGACCGGTTTCGTCAAAGGTGACCGCGCGCACTTCGGCGTCATGATCGGTCAAGCGCGCCCTGGATGACCCAAACTGCGCATCCCACACAATCACCCGTGTGTCTCCAGCGGAGACGATGTAGCGCCCATCAGGGCTGTAGGCAAGGTCGTTGATGGGGTCGGAGTGTACTTTCTCAAATTCAAGGACTTCGCCACCCGTCGCGGATAGCCGAACAACATCACCGTCTTCTGTCCCATAAGCGATGAAGCGACCATCGGGACTGAGGGCGGCGCTGGTGATATGAGCGTTGGGCCGTCGCAGTGTACGCACCTGGGCACCGGGTTCCATGTCCCACAGGATAATGCTGGCGTCAGCGGAGGCAGAGATAAACTGTGGGTTCCTGCCAGCCAATTGCACAGCCCACACCATGTCCTGGTGACCGGCGAAACGCTGACGCACAGCCGTAGAGTTTACATCCCAATAGTAAATGTCAGAGTCGGCAGCGCCGCTAAGAATGAAGCGCCCGTCGTCAGAATAATCTACGCTCAGGACGCGGTCTGTGTGGCCCGTGTAGGTCAACTCAAACGCACCGCTGCCCGTTTCCCACCGGATAATGTTCCGGTCGCTGCCGCCGGAGATCAGATGCGTTTCGTCGGGACTGAAGTCAACGTCCCACACGTCCTCAGAGTGGCGGCGCAAATCACGCAAAAACTCAAAACTGCGGCCATCCCACAAGCGGACGTTGCCATCGCTGCCACCTGCTGCAAGGTAGGTGCCTTGCGGGCTAAATTGCACCGTCCACACATGGCGATTATCCGAAAGCAGCGTGTGAATGAGTTCGCCGGCGGGCAGTTCCCACACATAAACGTTGCCGTCTACGCTGCTGGCCGTGATAAAACGTCCGTTTTCGCTGATGTCTACGTCCCACAGGCTGGCCCCGCTGTGGCCTTCAAGCTCGCGAATGACGGACGATGTGTCTAAATCCCACAGGATGATTTTGCCGTCAGCCCCCACGGAGATTAACTGGTTTTCAACAGGATGAAACTTTACGCCCCATACGCTGCCCGCGTGCGCGTCAGCCTGTCGCCAAATGGGGGTCGAACTGCCGCCGACTTCCCACAGGGCAATGCTGCCTGTTGATGATCCCCCGGCGATGTATTGCTCGTTGGCGTCCATGTCCATTGACCAGTAGCTGCCACTGTCACGGCTGGTGTATACAGCGCGTGGGCCACGGGCATAGGCCGCCGATGCCAGCGCTTGCTGGCTAAACGCCGGGGGAGCGCTTGAAATTTGGTTGGCGGCCAGCGCCAGGGTGATGCCAAGACGGGCGTCGTTGTTGTTGACGGCGTTGGTGGCGTAAGTTGACCAAAGCAGGCTTTGCGCGTTGATTTCGCTTTCACGGGCGATGACGGCACTGGCTTGCGCGGCCTGGGCTGCTTCGACCGATTGGAAAAAGAAGAATACAGCCACGATAGCCAACGCAATCGACAAAATAGCTGCCGCCGACACACCCAATAGTAACCGTCGTTGTAGGCTGCGCTGCCATGCGCGGCTGGCAAACATATACTCCGTGTGCAGCGGCAGCGGGGGCGGCTCTTTGGTGGACGCTTCGGCAAGCCAGCGCTCGGCTTCAAGGACTTCGGTGCCATGCAGCAGCAGTCCCCGGTTTTTGGGATTTTGCGCCCACTCTTTGGCCCGCAGAAAATAACGGGTGTGTTCGGCCATGTATGCCTGGTCAGCGCGGATGGCTTCCATAAGAAGGGGGAAGGCATCTTCGAATTTGTTTTCATCACCCGCGTGAGGGGTGAAGTACACCCAATTGATGGCACGGATTTCGTCAGGGAGTGTGCCCCGGTCGAACTTTTCCAGCACAATAGGTACGATGCGCTTGTTATTGTCTAGCGCCATTTGCAGCTCGCCCATGCAATACTTAGACTGCGGGAAGGCCGCCGACAACACAGGGATGAATACGTCGGCCCCTTCAATGCCAGCCTGGATTTCATCATTAAAATCCGGCGCGCCTGGGGGAATGTCTTCCCAGTCAACCCACACTTCAAGCCCCTCTTTCTTGAGGGCTTGGTCTAGCTTGACGGTAAATTCCTTGTCCACGCGGCGATACGAGACAAATACATCGCTGCGGTTCATGTTGTCTCCATGGATAGTATTTTCAAATTCGTGGTTACAGACTTCTAATGATAGTGATTCTGCAAGATTGTGCTATGTAGACAGTGTTTGGGAATTTTAATAAACAGGTATCCAGTTTGTACTTTTAGCTAGGCACGGGCATAATTGCGGCTTGGCCTTCAATCTGTCCACGTTGTAGGGTTCTATGTTGCAACGCTTTATTCAAGTAAAACCAGAAGAACGCCGCCCGGCTACCATCCTCTTTTACTATTACTTCCTCATAACCGCGACTTACGTGATGGCGAACAACGCCGCGTCTTCGCTGTTTGTCACGGGGGACGGTAACGAATTCTATCCGCTGTTGATGGCGGCCAATACCGTCGTGACGATTACGCTCGTCGCCGCGTTTCGTCGCCTTGCCAGGCGTATACCCCTCGCTACGTTGGCAGCAGGTACCAATGTGCTAATTGCTTCACTTTACATTGTATTTGAGGTTGCCTTGCAATTTACAGAGTGGGCTTCGGCTTTGATGGTTATTTTATCGTTAGGCCAGTTGACCATCGGCACGTTCCAATATTATTTGATAGCCAGCACCATATTCGATGCGCGCCAGTCCAAGCGGATTTTGGGGCTGGTGGGCGTGGGCGGCGCGTTAGCAACCATCATCGGTGGATTGGTGTTGGTGCCATTTATCCGGTTGCTATCCAACTTGCCGGGGGAGGCAAACTACGGCAGCCAGGCCGTGATTGTGCTGGCGGCGGTGTTATTGGTCGTTCAGGCGCTGGTTATTCGGCAGTTGCGGCCTTATATGACGCGCACGTCGGCCCCGCAGCCTGCCGCTGAGCAAACGCCACGGCGCAGGTTGACGTTTGACCCGTATCTCATTGCCATTATGTTGATCGTCGCCTCGTTCATTATGGTGGCCACGACGATTGATGTTCAATTCCAGGCGCAAGGCAACCTCGCCTTCACCGATGACGCTGACGGCTTCACGGAATATCGTGGCTATTACAGTTTGGCGACGGGGGTGCTGCAACTGGTGATGCGCCTGTTTGTGGTGACGCCGGTACTGCTTAACTTTGGGCTGCTGGCGGGGTTGCTCATTACGCCGCTAACGATTTTGATGGCGACGGCTGCCTTTTTGTGGCGTCCTAATCTCATCACAGCCAGCCTGATGAAAGGCGGTGACCAGGGCACCCGCTACACCATCAATGAAACCGCAACGGAACTGCTGTGGGTGCCCATTCCGCCGGAGCAGCGCCTCGCTGCCAAGCCGTTTATCAGCGGCACCGTGATTGCCATCACACAGGGCGTGACCGGGGTGAGTTTGTATTTGCTGCCAGCGGAAAACCAACGGCTGCCGAGTTTAGTTGTGCTGGCGGTCACCGTGATTTGGTTGGCTGCCGTGGTGACGGCCCAGCGGGGTTACTTGCGCAAGCTGATGGACAGCGTCAAGCGGCGTCAGTGGCGCTTTACCGACTTACAGGCAGACACCGCCGACAGCGCGCTGGTCGAAACGATCTCCACCTACCTGATGGGAGGCAGTGACCTGGAACGGGCGTTTTTGCTGGATGTCATCGAAGACGTGCAGATTGACCCGTGGGCAGATGCGCTGCGTAACACCTTCACGATGACGGAAAGTGATCTCATTCGAGCGCGTATTATTCTGCTGGCCGACCGCCGTCCTGACATCGTCACAAACGAGCAGATATTGAACCTCATCGGTGAAGACGGCCCACTGACGGACGAGGCGCTGTTTGTTGCGGGTAAGCGTCAACTGGAAGCGGCGGCCCCGCTGATGGTTGGCCGCTTGGATAGTGACAATGCTGAAATTCGAGCGGCGGCGGCGAGTGGTTTGTATTTGCTGGGCACTGATAAATATCATGGCCAAGCCGTAACAACCCTGCAAACCATGCTGGCAACGCTCAATTCTGAGGTAAGCAGCGCCGCCCTGGACTTTATTGCGCGCATGGAACGGGCCAGTGCGAATCAGTTGGTGGATGCGCCATTACTGCGCTATCTGCTGGAACGGGAACCCGTTGTTCGGCTGCGAACTTTGACCCTCATCCGGCTGACTGAGGTAGATATTTTGCCGGAGGTGGTGCGTGCGTTGGGGTACCCGGTGACCGAACAGCGTGCGCGGGAAACCTTGCAGGTGTACGCAAGTGAATCTGTGCGTGAAGCGCTCATCAGCCAATTTAAAGATGAAAGCAGCTCAACCGAGTTGCGGGCGGCTGTGGCCAGGGTGCTGCGGGACTATCCAGATGATAGGACGTTAGTGGCGTTAACGCAGGCGCTGACGTGGCCGATTCGTCCAGTGTATCGCAGTACGGTGGATAGCCTTTTGGCGTTGGCACGCCTTGAGGCGCTCCCCAATGCATTGATGGACGATGTGCAGCGCGAAGTGAGCAATTTGGCACGCAGTTTGTACAGTTTGCGGATTGCGTTGGAGACGGCTGAGGCCGAAGGTGAGCTACTGCTGGCCGAAGCATTTCGCATAGACATTGAGGAACTCACACCTACGCTGCTGCAACTCACCGTCATGGACGTGCCACAAACAGACATCGACAGCATTGTCTATCGCTTACAGGAGCGCGACCCACAAACCATCGGCAATGTGCTGGAAGTGTTAGACAACGTGCTATCCGCTGAAGAACGGCGCATCGTGATACCGTTGTTTGAGGATCGCTCACCATCAGAGTTAGGTACCATCGGCACAGAACACTTCCCTGATCTGGATACGTCCCTGAACGATGAACTGTTGTTTTACATCAATTATGGGGATGACTGGCAGTGCGCGGTTGCACTGGACTACATCCGCCGCCACCCGGAGACGAACCTACAACTCACGATCAATACCGATGAAATCAACCAGCGCAGCCGCCAACTTATTGCCCGTTCTGGCTTTACGGCTGCTGAAACGCTGCCCACCCGACCGGATCGACAGGAGGCCAAAATGTACTCTGTGCTAGAAAAGACCCTACTGCTGAAGAATTCCAACCTGTTTGAGCATATCAATGCGCGTGAGCTATATCACATCGCACAAATTACCGAAGAATTGCACCTGCCACCGAATACGACGCTATTCGAACATGGTGACCGGGGCGAGAAGATGTACATCGTCAGCAGCGGAGCGGTGCGCATTCACAACGGGGATGTGACGATTGCCACTTTAGGAGATGGTGGGGTGATTGGGGAAATTGCGCTGCTCGATCAGAAGCCGCGCACAGCCACCGC
>CAWUJQ010000056.1:0-18131 GCA_963922445.1 uncultured bacterium | reverse complement strand
ACCTCACCCGGGCGGACGGTGTGCTGCTGTTGCTGGCGGGGATTGCGGCGGCGGGGTGGCTGTGGCTGTTCCGGTCACTGGGGCTGCGGCAAGTGTTTGTGATGAGTGCAGCGTTGGTCGCTGGCTATCTGATCGTTATGGCCCCCTGGATGATTCGCAACCTGCAAGCTATTGGGGAACCGCTGGCGTCGGGCGGGGTGCAGGGCATCTGGTTTACAGAATATAACGACATTTTTAGCTATCCGCCGGACGCAACGCCGGGGCGCTTTTGGGCCAGTGGCGGTTGGTCACTGTTGATCGAGTCGCGGTCAATTGCGCTGGGTGTGGGCCTAGCGACCTTCGTTTCTGTCGAGGGGATGGTGCTGTTGACGCCGTTTATGCTGCTTGGGTTGTGGCGGCTGCGCCGGGAGCCGCTGCTCACGCCTTTTTGGATATATGCATTGGGTTTGCATTTGGCGATGACACTCGTGTTTCCGTTTCCGGGGTATCGCGGAGGGCTGTTTCACTCCTCGGCGGCGTTGTTTCCGTTTTGGGCGGCGCTGGCTACCGTCGGCCTGGATGGGGTCGTGGATTGGATTGCCCAGCGGCGGCGCAATTGGCGTCCGGTGCAGGCCAAGCGCACATTGACATTGGGCTTGGTGTTCGCCGCGTTGTGCATGAGTGTCTATATTGGGCATAATGGCCGCTCAGAGCGGCGCGCGCCTGCATTTCATGAGCGGTTGATGCGCGAGGTGCCATCCGATGCACGGGTGATGGTCAATGACCCGGCTAGCCTGTACTTTTTCACCGGGCGGGGTGGGGTCGTGTTGCCCAACGAATCCCCAGAGGTGATCTTACAAATCGCGGCTGAGTACGACGTAGACTACCTGCTGTTGGAGCGCGTATTGCAGGACGGGTCGGCGCGGGCAGCCCCAACTCCGCTGGTGAATTTGCCCGCAAATCCGCCCAATTTTCTGATTCCGATTCCATTAGACACGCCAGGTGTGAGGTTGTATCGCATTGAAGCGGCTGAATGAGTGGCGCTGGCTCGTCTTGCTCGCGCTGACGGCAGCGGTGATGCTGCTGTACCTGTGGCGGGCGGGCTGGGGCTTCCCCCTGGATGATAGTTGGATTCATCAGGCCTATGGGCGCAACCTGGGCACACGCGGCGAATGGTCACTCATCCCTGGCCAGCCGAGTGCGGCGTCTACCGCGCCGTTATATACGGTGCTGCTGGCGGTGGGGTATGCGCTGCGGGTGCCGTACCTGCTGTGGACGCATCTGCTAGGCGGGCTGGCATTGTGGCTGGCGGGTGTGTTTGGCGCACGGCTGGCAGATCGGATTGCACCGGAAATACCCTACGCGGGCCTGGCTGCGGGGGTGTTGATTGTGCTGGCGTGGCACTTAATTTGGGCGGCAGCCAGTGGCATGGAAACGGCCCTGTTTGCAATGTGGACGCTGCTGCTGCCGCTGCTCACCTGGCGCGAGTGGGACGACCAACGCAGCGGTTCACCCCACTGGGTGATGCTGCGCGGCCTGATATTTGGTGCTGTAAGTGCGCTGGCCATGCTTACACGACCAGAAGGTATAGGCATTGCTGGATTGTGTGGTCTGGCTTACATCGCGGTTTTGGCACGGCATCGTAACATGTTTCGCAATGCTTTGCTGTGGATAGGCGCGGCGGGCCTTGGCTTTGGGGTAATTGTCGCACCGTACCTGCTATTAAACCTGCAACTCACGGGCGGCTTACTGCCGAGTACGTCTGCCGCGAAGCAGGCGCAGCACGCGCCGCTGCTGGCGCTGAGCTTTCCACGCCGCGTATGGATCATGGTAGAGCCGTTGTTGGCAGGCGGACAGATTCTTTTGTTACCGGGCGCTATCGCTACTGTAACGGTTTTGGGGCGGCGTTTGCGCAATAATCCAGCGGCGGCAATCGCCTGGGTGTTTGTGGCATGGCCTGTGGCCTTGGTGCTGCTTTATGCGGCGCGCCTTCCGGCGGGCTATCAACACGGGCGCTATGTGATTCCAGCGTTGCCAAGTTTTATCCTGATCGGTACAGTGGGCACGCTGTGGCTGCTTAAGCATCGAAGCACTAACACACTAGCGCGGGTACTGTCCCGGTCGTTGGCGCTTTCTGCGGGTTTGAGCTTCCTGCTGATGGCGGTTGTGATTGGGCCGGGTGTACTGGCGCGTGATGTCGCCATCATCAACGAGGAAATGGTGGCGTCGGCGCGTTGGCTAGATGCAAACATTGCGCCACAGGACTTTTTGGCCGTGCATGACATCGGCGCGGTGGCGTACTTCACACCCCGGCCTATCCTCGACATTGCAGGGTTGGTCAGTCCACAGGTTGTGAACATCGTAAATGATGCGGATGCGCTTTGGGCCTTGATGCAAGCGCAGAATGCCGAATACTTAATGGCCTTTCCGGATCAAATTCCCGGTGATGACCCGACCGACCCGCGCTTATGTGAGGTATTCAATACCAGTGGCGAGGCGGCGATTGCAGCGGGCGGCGGCAACATGGCCGTCTATGCGCTGGCTTGGGACGGGAACTGTGACGCGGTTTACATTGCAGTGCCTTAACAGTTTCGGTTATAATGAAAACGTAAACTTGGCGAGAAGTGAGGTAAGTTGTGAGCGACTTTCTCAAAAAGCTGAACATTTTGATTAAAGCGGGCATGAATGATGTGCTGGAAGACGTGCAAAAGGCGGCGTCTGCACCCATCAAGCACATTCCGCGCTCTCGCCTGGGTAGCCAAATCGACAGCGAAGTCAACGAGCTTCGGGCGCAAATTAACAAAGCGCTGGACTACGAAGACGAACTCACGCGCAAGGTAGACGAGATTCAACGCGATATTGACTCGCTCGATAGGCAGGCTGATGAAGCGGTTGCCGCCAATGACGACGACCGCGCCCGCTACTTTGTTGAGCGGCTCCAGCGGGCACAGCAGCGCCAAACGATGCTCCAGGCGGACATCAACGAGCATCGCATGGCTACGCAAGAGCTTATCTTGCGGGTGAACGAACTGGACGCGACAATTGCTGAGGCGCGCCACCGGGAAGAACAAGCAGCGCGGGAAGCGCCTGTTGCCAGTGAGCCGCCTGCGGCTGCATCTGAACCACCGGCACAACGAACCGAAGTTCCGGTAGAGCCAACCGAGAGCGAGGCAGCCACTCCCGAAGCGCCAACCCCCCCTGCTCAGGAGGCACCGTCACAGCCGCCCGCTGAGGGAGTTGACAAAACAAAAGCGGAGCCAAAGCCGCCGCTGTATCAACCTGCACGTGAGTTGAGCGAGTATACTGAAAAGGTACTGGCAGACGTTATCCGTGACGCACGCGAGAGTGTTGCCCGCATGGGGGATTTGCTGGACGCCAAGACGGATATACAGGACGTGGTTGAGCAGCTTGAAAAGGGTACGGTTAGCGAGAAAATCGCAGAGACCCAAATCGAAGACGACATCGCTGCTCGGCGGTCACGCTTGAGCGGGCCAGCGAAGCCACCGTCTGACCCAAAACCATCATCCACTTGAGTTATAGTTATTTCTGGGGGCCAGGTTTGTCTGGCATGGATTCAACACAGGTCATCAACAAATTTCGCTTTGCAATCGAACAGGGGCAAGCCTTTTTGAGGGCGTCCACGTTGCAGGCGCTCATCAACCAGCTTGTAGACGCAATGTGCCAGATGTGCGCGCCGCAGTCGTTGCAGGTTTACTTGCTAAACGACGACGGCCAACTCACCTTACAGGCTGACGGCTGTGACCTTGAGACGATATCTGCTGTAAACGGTAAGCCCGTGGATACGGCAGTGGCGCTGACGAATGCGTTGCAGGTACGGCAGATCATACAGATAGAGGACGACGATTCGACGTTTGTTGACTTTTACGTCCCGATTCTGTTTGAAGACCTGCCGATTGGTGCAGCAGCCTTACGCATTGATGCGGATGGGGATGGGGAAACCCAGGCCGCGATTGCCCAAGCGTTAGAGGTAATGGTTGGGTTTGCAGCGTGTCGTTTGGTTGCCGTTAAACCGGGGTCTACCGAACAAGCCGGAGCCATGCACAACGTTTCTGTTGTGAGCAACGTCATTGCCCAAACGCGCCGGGCTGCCCAAAGCGAGCTTTCGGCAGCGATGGCCCACCAACTGAGCAACCCGCTCACGACGATTGTGGCCGATGCGGAAATCCTGCTCATGGATGTGGAGGAGGGCACGCGGCTCTATCGGTCGTTGGCGGCCATTCACCGCTCCGGCAGGCGGGCCACTGAGGTTGTGCGTCGGCTAACGGCCAGTGCGGATCAACGTATTTTGGGCGGGCAGTCGCAGCCCGTTGATCTGGTCAAAAACATCAAGGATGTGCTTGACTTGGTTCACCGCTACCTGGAGGTAGACAACATTGAAGTCCTCACCACATATCCAAGTGAGCTGCCGTTGTTGTGGGCCGCGCCCGATATGCTGGGCGATGTGTGGCTGAACCTCGTCATGAATGCGCGTGACGCAATTGTGGGCCATGAAAGCGGAAAAATCGGAATTGATGTACACTATGCCATTGATGAAGGTCTGATTGCCGTTAGTGTGTGGGACAACGGTCGCGGCATACCCAAGCAAGACCATAAAGCCATCTTCCAACCGTTTTACACCACCCGGTCTGCTGAGCGCATCGGGCTAGGATTGCACAGCAGCCAACAGGTGGTGCAAGGGCTTGGTGGGGAGATCACGGTGATGGAGCGCGACGGTGGAGGGGCCCTGTTTAAGGTGAGTTTGCCCGTGAAGAAAGGGAATTAAAGACGTGGCATATATTGTTGCTGTAGATGACGAAGCGGACGTATTGGCAACGTTGGGACGGGCCATTGAAAGCGACGACATCCGCGTCAAGCTGGTGAACGCCAGCACCGAGGCCGAGGATATTATTGCCAAGGAACGGCCAGACCTGGTCATCCTGGATATTATTATGCCTGCGCTGGATGGCATTACGATTTGCCGCCGCCTGCGGGCCAACCCGGACTACATCGACCTGCCGATTCTCTTCCTGACGGCTAAGGGCAAGACGGATGACATCGTGGCGGGGTTAGATGCCGGGGCCGATGATTACATCGTCAAGCCGTTCCATGTGCAGGAACTGCGCGCACGGGTGAGTGCGCTGCTGCGCCGCGGCCTGCGCGAGACCAAAAACGAGAGCGTCATCGAAGTCAACAACCTGCGGCTCGATTCCAAGACGCACCAGGTGCATGTGGGCAGTTCCAGCATTCAACTCACGGCCACCGAACACCGCCTGCTGCGCTACCTGATGCACAACGCGGGCAAGCCGCAATCCCCAGTACACCTGCTGGAGGCGGTGTGGGAGTACCCCCCACAGACGGGCGACCCCGACCTGGTGCGTGCCCACATTCGCAACTTGCGGGCAAAACTAAAAAAATCGGGCGGTAAACGCTACATCGAAACCGTCCACGGGGTGGGTTATATCATAGAGAGTGAAGCCCAAGCCTAGCCCCCATTACCGTGTCTTACAATTTTCACAAAAATTTCATGGTGGATGCCACCGCTCGAACGCGATTCCGGCTATACTGTTACTAAACATAACATAGGCGGAGGCGAAGTATGTATCGAGTGCTGGTGGCCGACGACGACCCCGTGATGCTCAGCCTGATTGCAACGCTGTTGCAAAGAGAGAATCACCAGGTCATAAAAACAACGTCAGCAGATGGTGTATTCGCGGAACTGGCCCGCACAACACCTGACATGCTGCTCATTGACATCAATCTACCGGATCGCAACGGCCTGTCCGTGTGCGCGGATATACGCCAGAACAGTGAGTTTGACGAAATGCCGATTGTATTTTTAACGGCAGGGCCAAGCTCACCAGACAACATTGCAGACGCGCTGAACAAGGGCGGGGATGACTTCATCGCCAAGCCGTTTGCCGCGCGCGAACTGGCCGCACGGGTGCGGGCGCAGCTACGCCGGGTGCAAGTCCACCGCGAAAACAGCAACCCATCCATTCGACTGCTGCCATCTAGTGAACAAGCCTATGTAGATGGCGTGGAAGTTGAACTCACACGGGTGGAGTATGCGCTGTTGCAGCAAATGTGCCTCAAGCCCAACGAATGGCAGACGACGCGCGAACTGCTGGTGGACGTGTGGAGTTACCCTGGCGATGTGGGCGACGCCGCGTTGGTGCGCAATCATATTCGCAATTTGCGCCGCAAAATTGAGGACGACCCCGACCGCCCAAAGATCATCTTATCGCGTCACCGGCGCGGTTATATGGTGGCGGCACGGGTGGAAATTACCGAAGAAACGCCCACATAACATTTGCACAAAACCTTATCATCTGCCCAATCGGACGTAAACAACTGCTATTGGGCGCTATGGTATAGTATGAGCATCGTCAGGCTGCCTTGTGGCCGCCAATGACGATGCTTTTTTCGTTATTATCAATTCAAAACAGAGTGATCGGCGGCGGATATAACACTATGATACGTGACACTTTGGGAGCCATTATTCGCATATTGGATGGTACTCCCGCCGAACATCAGCCAAAACAAGGGCGTGGGCAAAGCGTTGTGGAAATGGCGCTCATTATGCCGATCTTGCTGGTGCTGCTGGCGGGTATTGCCGAGATTGGTTGGTTTACCAACAACTACCTCATTCTGCTGTCTTCCACGCGTGAGGGTGCCCGTGAAGGTACCAAAGCCACCGGGCAAAGTGACCCCTACAGTTGGGAAGGCGGCAGCTTTTCGATTACGCAGGCTGTCGATACTAATGGGGATGACGTTCCTGACGATACAGTTGAGATCGAAACCAGCACCCGTAACGGGGTTTACCGCGTGCCAGAGGCGGCTGCCATCAGTGCGGACGCTGAACAGGATGCGCTGGATTTGCGGATGGTCACAGGGATTGACTACGACCTGGACGATAACGACCTGGTTGAGCCACCTGAAGAAAATGTGTTGCAGTCACTGTGCCGCCCAGAGCGTGGGCAGTATAACGTGGGCTTCTACACCATTGCCGCTTGCACCGCCTTCAGGTCAATGGAACCGCTCGACCGGACGGTGTACCCGAACATTAGCGCTGCAGACGATAGTATCGTTCGGGAGCGCCTGAGCCTGGATGCAGGTGACCCGATACCGCGCAATGACATTGTGGTGTCTGTGTTTTCGCTCAACCTTGTCGTTCCCTTTGATGAAGCGAGTGCAACCTGCACCGATGCGGACGATGTAGGCCTGTGTGAGGGGTTCATTCAGGGGCTGGAGCGCCCATTTGAGGTGAACCCGAACGGTGGATTTACGAATAAGGCTGAAACGGCAAACGGTGCGCAGGTGATGGTTTCTGGCCGGTTCCCGGCGAATGCCAACGAGTGTGCCGATGACCACCGCGACCCATTCGACATGGACGGCAGCGGCGGCTTTGACCCGATGGAACTGGACGCCGCCCGTCTCACTGTTTTGAACAGCAGCGACGATGATGCAGTGTTGTGGGAGGCGGGTCAGGCGGACGACCGCAATCAGCGTGGCTTTGTGCTGACGGGCCGTTGGGAACACGATGTTTTGGATTCGGGTGGAAATCCCTCCCAATGCTTCGGGTCTGAGTGGAACCTGCACCGCCTTGAAGCGCTAGTGAACCTACAGGGTATCCCTGATACTGCAAATCCTGGCAGCACGATTATTAGGGAAGAAGACCTCAACCGCTTGCCAGAGCGTCAGGGACTCGTTCTTGTTGAAATCTTTTGGCGGCACGACCTGCTGCTAGACCTGCCCTTCTACGGCGAGATCTTTCGCATGATGGGGTCGGGTGGGCCTCGTGACGACGGCAACAACACCTACATTGATGTTTGGGCGGCGTTCCCGGTTTCTACAGTGACATTTGACCTGGAATATGACCGCACCTGCGACGACATACTGATTTTGGACAACGCAGAAAACGAAACCGTTTGCGCTGTGGACTAGAGTAAAGGTAATCAAACGTTATGCAACGATTGACTTCACGCTTTAAACGCTCGCTCAAACGCCATCAAACCGGGCAGGCTATTGTGCTGTTGGCGATTGGGTTTGTGGTGCTGCTGGGCTTTGTGGGCATCGTCACAGACCTGTCGCTGCTGTTTGTGCGCTACAACGCGCTCAGCCGCGCCATTGACAGTGCGGCGGTGGCGGCAGCGGGCCAGTTTAGCCGTAAGGAAAGTGACCAGGTGAACTTTGAGCGCACCACGTTTGCGGCGCGCCAGTTCCTTGAGTTCCACGGGATTGACCCCGCTGCGGTTTTAGTGGACACCTGCACCAGTGTGCCTGCGGCCTGGGATCGCACGGCTGAGCAGGTGAATAATCGCGGTGCCGATCCAGAAGACCCCAGTGACGACTTCCTGGAGACAAACGTCAACTACACCGAATACGAGCGCATTCGTGCCATTCCCGAAGCTAACCGCTCACCCGCAGATCAAGACCTGTTCGAAGAGATCGAATACCAGTACGACGTTTACGACGCGGTATGCGACGATGGCAGCGGGCGTAAGCTGGTTCGGGTGCAGGCCAGTGTGGAAGTACCGACCACGTTTATGAACCTGTTCGGGCAAGAAACGTTCACATTGACCGCTGCTGCAGTGAGTGAAACCGCCTCGCTAGACGTGGTAATTGTGCTGGACGTGTCCGAGTCTATGTTGTACGACACGACGATGGACGACTACGACTACTTCTTCTTTGAAGACAACGGGATGGACGCCCGCTGGTATCGCTACTTGCCGCCAGACCTTGATGGCATGTTCGCGGCATACCAGGCGGCAGGCGGCACCATTACGGATATAAATGAGTTCCGACTAGCGTTTTTGAGTGAAGTGACGCCGGGGGAAATCAGTAACAACACGGGGTCAGATGGTGATGGTGACGGATTTAATGACCCGACACAATTGACTGTAGACGGAACCTTGTTTAGCCCTGGGTTTGATCGCTACGTTGTTGGGACAGACGGCACAACGACGATACCAGTGACCACCAACCCGCAGCTAACGGGCATTGTGGGAGGTTCGGGTACAAGCCCTTATGCAGAAAACTTCGACATGCGACAGGACTGCCGCATTCAGATGAACCCCGTTCGCGGGTTTGCGGCGTCGGCTGCTGTCACGAATGGCTACGAGTTGGTGTCAGAATACGACGATCCTGACCTTGCCCAAAACTCACAGTCTGAACAACTCACGCAGTTGCTGGGCGGTACGCCCTATACCTACTGGAACAATATGTTCGAGTCAAACTTCCGCTTTTATGGCTGTTGTAACGACCCGGCGGCTGCCAGGCTGGATATTGACGCGGATGACTTGACCGACATCGACATTCGCCACGATTCCAGCGAGTATAACCCTGGCGTCGGAGGTGATCCTCTTTTACTGTCAAGCAATGACTTTGCCTTCTACGACTTGGTATGTCAGCCGTTCAAGCAGGCCCGCGACGCGAGTACGCGCTTTCTGTATAACGTGGACTTCCTCGCAGGTGACCGCGTAGCCCTTGTAACATTTGACCGGAGCGCGATGATTGTAGACCCTGACGGCGCTGGCCCCGAACCCGCGATGATGGACGACCGTGAATTGGCGGTTGACCTGCTCAACCGGGCTGTGGGTGTGCGGGCAGAGCCGAACTTCTACCACTCGGATTCCGATGATAACGGAATATCTGCCTTCGAAGAAGATGAAGGAGTGGGCTTCCTGTGGACAGGCTACAGTGCGGGCATTGATGAAAATGGCTACAGCACCGAATTAGACGACTCACAGTACGAGGACGTACCCGTTGGTGCGGTGACACGGGCCGGGTTGGTGTTCGATAGTTGCGGCTATGACAACGCCGCGCTGCCCCGCCAGCACTCGTTGTGGGCCTACGACGAACCGAGCATCTTACCGTATCTTGGTCACAGTGCGCTCGCGGGTGGTGATGGCACCTCCGAAGACCGTATGCTGCCGCCCTTCCGCTCAGAGGCGGGTTGGGTGCCCGCGCTGGAAGATGCGATTGGTGCCGACTCCACGCTGTGGGGCTTCAGGTCTTACGAGCGGTCGGGGCAGTGTCGGGGTACCAACGTCGGGGCGGCGCTCCGTCAGGCCAACAACGCCCTGCTCGACCCGGACACGGTGCGGACGGAGGGCGCTGTGTGGGTTATCGTACTCTTGAGTGACGGTGCAGCCGGTGCCACTGACCCCATATCAGATACTAATGGGAATATTGAACCGGGCAACCCCTATGCGCGTGACGGTGGTGCTTCAGACTTTAGCGCTGCTCCGGATGCTGAGCCTGCTCTCTATGGCGCATACGGCTTCTGCCCGTTTGGTTCGGTAGACGACCCTATTGGCTACGCCAGTGCTGACGGCAGAGACCCGTTCTGTGCTGACCAAAACCCAAGTGAGCGTCACTACTGTTATACGGAAGTTGACGGGCAAGAGGGCAAAACGGCTGTAGAAATCCGTGGCGTCAACTTGCAAACCATCGGCGCAGACGACGACTACAACGATGGTACGAGCGTTGACGACGACGCTTGTGAAACCGAATACGACGCAGACGACTATGCCCGCGACTGGGCCGACTTTGTGTCGCTCAGCCGGGGTACGTCTAGCCTGACGCTGCTGCCCACCATCTTCACGATTGGCTTCAACCTTGAATACGATAACTCACCGGACGCCGGCCTGGGTCAGGATGACTTGTGCGAAGCGAACCTGCAAAGCTGCCTGGGTGAAGAACTGCTGCGCTACATTGCAGACGTGGGCGATAACAACGAAGTGAACAATGACTACCCCACGTCATATAGCACACCAGGGACGACGGATGGTGACCGCTTCACCGGGTTAAGCTATGGCAACTATTGGAATGCACCCGACGAAGACGAACTGACAGACGTGTTTGACGAAATTGCAGGCCGTCTGTTTACCCGTCTGACGGGATAAGCGTAAACATCGACCGTGCTGCCGGGGGGATGTGTACCCCGGCAGTTTAGTTAGCAATTCATCTCGATTATACAGAGTTGAGGGACTTATCTTATGGGATCAGAAGTGCAGAAGGACCAGCAGGAGCCACAAGCTCGTAAGGGGCAAACCCTTGTCGAGTTTATGATTACGCTTCCGTTGCTGCTCGTCCTCATGTTTGGCATTATCGAGTTCGGGCGCATCTTTCAGGCCTGGATTTCGATTCAGAACGCGGCCCGTGTCGCTGCACGTTATGCGAGTACGGGGCAGTACTTTGACGAGTTTGGGGATCTTGTCCTGAATGAGTCACTTGAAAATGGTACTAACGACTCACAGTCGATTGTGCCATGCCATGAAGATGACCGCAGTGGTGCCTCACGCAGCTTTCGCCCAGCAGAGGACTATGTGGGGCATGTGGTTCGCATCTACGAAGACCAGCGCGCCCCAAACGATTTGACAGCGGGTGAGGCATTGTTCCGGACGTGGTGGGGCCATGAGTGTGAGCCGTTCTTGGAAGAGATTGACCCGACTGACCCCGACAACATCATCAAGCGCGTCAACGCGGTCGATCAATTCCTGCGCCTGGACTTGCTGCGCATACCGTCCATTTATGCCAGTGCTATTCAGGGGGCAGGTGGCTTGGCCATCAACCCGATGCCGATTGAGGCCATCATCGGTGACTACGATGTTGAAGCGCATCGCGCTGCCGTCGAAGACGGTGACGATACGACCAACATCAACAATGAGGAGATTAAGCAAGTTCAGCTTCGCCTGACGAACTTCCTCTACAGTGTATGGCATCCGATTTACCCGATGCACCCGAACCTGGACATTTCCGAATTGCCGCCAACGGGTATTCGCGGTTACCTGGACGAAGACGAACCCAGCTTTAGTGAAGGCGAACTCGATTCGTACTTCCTGGTGACGATGTGCAGCAATCGCCCCGTCATCAACGAAAACGCGACAGTCTTTATTGGCATGGACGAAAGCGACCCACGCGATGACAAGTACCGCCAGCGCTTCGCAATCCCAGTTTATGAGCCGGGGGTCGTGTTTAACGATCAAAACGAGCCGGATAACCTGCGCGAGTGGGTGGAAGAAATGGTGGTTGCTGACGGTGATTTGTACAACCAATTCACCGACATGCCCGCCTGCTTCCTCAATGAGGAGTTTGCTGGCCAGGAAAACGAGATGGTTCGCTGGATTGACCCCGGTGGCCCAGGCAACACGGTTGAACTTCAGGTGACGTTCTATCACCCGCTGATTACGCCGCTCGGTTTGGCCCGCTTCATCCCGATGCACGCCCGCCGCTCCGCCGTTGTGGAATCGTTCTACAGCACAACCAGCCAGACGGGTGCCCTGGGCGGCGAACCCCTGCCCGATAGTGAGCTAACCGAACTGGCACCAGACACGCCAACACCATCTGATACACCGGTGCCGACGAATACCTTCACGCCAACTTACACGCCCAGCCCAACGACAACTCCCAGCGTCACACCGACTGTGGCAGAGGCGGCGTTTGAGTGTGCTGATGTGTCCTTTGTGCGGTTTAACACCAGCTTCACAGGCAGCGATCAAGAGATTGGCTTTAATCCAGGGAGTGTAACGTTCATCTTCGAAAACACGAGCAACTCCGATGCGCGCCTGATTTCGACGGATTTGCATTGGACGAGTGACGATTATGCCAACGGGGTAACGCCAGACCCGGTACCCGGTTACAGCGGGTTCTTCTTCGATGAGTTTGAACTGGGTGGCGACACGCAATGGAACGGGTCAGACTTTGTGCCGAATACGGACACAACCTCGGCTGAAGACCCCGGCGCGCTTCCCGTTGAGTTGACGATACCCGCCAACAGCCAGATTCGCTTCGAGGCGAAGTTCCAAAGCGGCCCGACGAACTTAGGCAACCTGCTGCCGTTGGCTGCTTTCGATGGTACGACCTTCCGCATTCGTGACACGCTCACGCTGGAAGAGTGCCCGCCGCTAGTGTTCGAATCGGATACGACGGATAACGTTGACCCAGACTTAGAGTTGCAGTGTGACACGGGCGAGGTGGTATTCGCGTCTAGCAACAACGCGCTCCAGCAAAACGGCTGGGTACAGTTGTTCGTCACCAACAGCAAGGACGCGCCCGTCACGATTGACGGCTTCGACATCACCTGGGGGCCGTGGGAAGATCGCTACCAGGGTGACAGTACGCGCACGTTGGCGCTCCAGCGTGTGTACGTGGGTGGCGATACGCCGCCGCAGGGTACGCTGTTGTGGAGCAGCAGCAACGGCAACAACGGGACGGGCATTGTGTCCCTCACCAACAACGAGGGCACGCTAGACGACCCGAACATCTACACCACGGTGAGTGAAGACGACGGGACGTGGGCCGGCCCGTACACCATCCCGGCCAACGCCACGCTGAACTTCTGGCTAGACTTCACAGGCAATGACCTGACCGACGACGACTTCGGCTTCCTTGTATCTGACCTGAACGCATCCACGATTGATGTGAACTGTGATGATATTGACGAAGAGGACATCGGATTTGAAGATGTACCATCACCGGAGCCGACCGTGCCGACTGCAACCCCGCTGCCAAATGATAATCAGGCACCGATTGCCAACGACGATGAATACGACGTGTCAGACACGACCACCGTCTTCAGCATAAGCAACCCCAATACGGGCCTGCTGGTCAACGATACAGACTGTGCGGATACATCGTTTGTGGCAGCAAACTCCGGCTCAGAAGACCCCTGTACCCCCGCAGATGCAGCCAGTGGTGACCCGGCACGCTTTACGGATAGCGGTGACAACCCGCTTGAGGTGAACAACTGCCAACGGAATGTTACGACAACACAGGGTGCAAGCGTCACGGTTAACTGCGACGGCACGTTCGACTACGACCCGACGGAGGCTGACCCGATTTGTGAGGCGTCCAACATTACCGATACCTTCACCTATCAGGCGGAAGACTCACGTAATGCAGACAGCAACACCGCGCTGGTCACCTTCAACATCAATAACAGCGCCACGAACACACGCCCTGAAGCCGTCAATAACAACGACATCCTGGTCGTGATTGACACGCGCAACGGGCTGACCTTCGACGCACCGAGCGACCCCAACAGCAACCAGAACCTGAACTACCTGTTCAACGATGACGATGGCGATACGCTATCCTTCACGAAGACGGGTGGCGTGAATTGGGTGACGGTGAACGCCGATGGTAGCTGGTCGGTCAATGTTCCGGCGAGTGTTGCCGACGGTATTCTGGACGGTGAAACCAGCCGACGAACCATTACGGTAGAAGCTGATGACGGTAATGACATCTGCTCAACCCAGACGAATCGGTTCCGTATCGAGATCATCGGTCGCGGTGAAGAACCACCCACACCGCTGCCAACGAATACACCGCCCCCCACGAATACGTTTACACCCGTGCCGCCGCCAACGCAGCCGGGCCTGGGCGGTGGTGGTTGATCCATCGCTAAGTTAGGCAAAACAAAAGAGCCACTCCGCAAGGGGTGGCTCTTTTGCTTTATGCGGTTGATGTGTGCAGCGGTTTAGTAGGCGATGCCAGCCCGACGGAACTTACGCTCCAGGTCAGCACGGGTTTCATCGAACGTCATGGCCAGATACGGGAAGCCCAGCCACGCGTTCATAAAGCCGAAGGTGGCCCCGGTCAGCACACGGAACATGGGCAGCGTTTCACGCGTCGGCCAAAACTCAAACGGCGGGTAGCTAAGCAGTTGGCTAAACCCGTCAATGCCAATTGGCCCGATGCCCAACAGGAACCACAACCACAACGGGGCTGGCCGCACCCGTCGCCGGAAGAACGCGTACAGCAGGCCGCCAAACCACAACGCCAAATAGATCGAGATGTCGCGCTCACACACCGTCACCTTGTAGCCCATCGTTTCGTTGCCCACAAACGAGCGGGCAGCCCACTGGATGTTGGCCCAATCAAGCAGTTCGGATTGGGTGGTGCCCGATTGCGCGTAGAGGTTGTCAATATTGGCGAATTCACGCGGGTTGGTGCGCTCAATCATCGCTTCGTAGCTGACGAGCTGCGTGCCCGTGTTCTCACGCGGGTATACGGACTGCTCCCCGTAGAGGAAGAACGAGCGGAACCCAAACTGGTGACAAAATGGCTTATACATCCAGTAGATGACGTTGGCGGCGTTGGTGTAGCCCAGGTGCATCAGCGTGGGAGCAGCAAACGGCAATGCGGCAAACACACCCAAAAACGCCAGCACCACCACAATCCAGCGGCGGGTGACCCAGTACAGGGCTTTGTTCAGTGCCAGGGCGACCCCGCGCCCCCCTTGATTTGTTGCGGTCATAAAGTGTCCTCCAAAACAAAAAGCCGGGGCCATGCAGCATGGAAACCCGGCGTGTATTCTACATGAGTGGCGCGGTGAGTGTTAGCTCACAGCCTCGTTAATCATCTCTTCAATGGCCGCTGCGGTGAGCGGCCCCAGGTGACGGTTGGTAATCACTCCCTCGGCGTTAATCAGGTAAGTGCTGGGGTAGTTGACAATGCCATACTCGAACTGGATGTCGCCCTGCAAGTCCATCAGCAGCGGGAACGTCAGGCCAAGGTCATCTGCAAAGTCCTGCACCTGATCGGCGCGTTCCTGGTTGTTTACCGCCAGGATGGTAAAGCCGTCGTCTTTGTGGGTGTCATACGCGTCCTGGAATTCCGGCATTTCGATGCGGCACGGCCCGCACCACGTTGCCCAAAAGTTGAGCAGCACAACCTGGCCGCGATAGTCTTCCAAGTTGGCGGGGTCGCCGTCAGCGGTGAACGTTTGGAAGTTGGGCGCGATATTGCCCACGTTGGTTCCAACAGCGAGGTTCTCCGCCGGAGCTACTGTATCAGCGTCATCGGTGATAGATTCGACGCTGGCAGCCTCGCTGTCGTCAGTGATGCTGCTGACCTCAGCCGCTTCACCCGCCGTGATTTCGCCATCAGCAAAGCCTGCCACAGCGGAGTTGGTGCCCGTGTTAGCGGCAGTCAAGGTGTTCGGCTCATTTTCCAGGTCTTCGTTGATGCAGCCAACCACGTCACCCCACGCTACCTGACCTGCAACCGCGCCCGTGAAGCACTCTTCCAGGTTGTAAGCAAAGGTGCCGTTCGCGCCGACGGTGCTCAGGCGCTGAAGTTGGCCGCTGGCGACGGCAAAACCAATAAGGATCAGGAAGACGCCGCTGGCCAGCTTGATCGTGCCCATGTGCTGGTTCAGGCCGCGCAGTATACCCTGAGCGCTGTCGAGCAGGAGGGCAGTACCGATAAACGGGATACCAAGGCCGAGCGAATAGGCCAGCAGCATCGTGCCAGCTTGCGTCACGCTGCCGCCGTTAGCCGCCAACGTCAATATGGCACCATAGATCGGGCCAATGCAGGGCGTCCAGCCAGCAGCGAAGACCACACCCATCAGCGCGGTGCCGCCGAACCCGGTCTGGCCGGTAGCAGCCATCTGCTGGCGCGTATCGGCATATAGGGCGATTTCCAGGCGGTTGAACAGGTTCAACCAGAATTCGCGCGGATTGGTAAACGCGCCGTCCAGCAGCAGCCACAGGTTAAAGGCGGTTGCCACGGGCAGCACCAGGATGATCGTGCGGAAGAAGTTCGGGTCTGTGGCCAGCGGTGATGGTGGGATGCGCAACGCCCAGATAATCAGCGCGGTGCCGAGTACAGCCACGGCGAGGCTAAAGAACGTGTTCAGGTAGCTTTCGTTTTGGCGGAACTGGTTAAACAACCAGGACAGGCCGCCCATGAAGTGCAGACCAAATACAATAATTACCAAACCGCCTGCACGACCGATCACCTGGGTTACGGCGTTGATGTTGGAGCCGCCGACGACCTGTACAAACGAAGTCGATAGCAAACCGATGCCAACGAATACAAGCGAAAAGCCAATCACGAAGAATAGACTGTGAACGCCTGTGCTGACGCGGACCAGGGCATTGGCCTGGGTACGAGTGCCGCCGCCTGCTGACTGCGCTGCGACGGTATGGGTCACGCGCCCGCCCATGTAGCTAACGTATGCTGGTACAAGGGGCAGCACGCACGGTGAGATGAAGGAGATGAGTCCGGCGGCAAAGGCCAGACCGAGTGTGAGTTCCATACTTTAGTAACCTCTTTACCTATTTCACCTTTACGATTCAGACGCCCGCCGCTGGTGAAATGTTACGGCGCGATGGGTTCCGTCTGTTTGATTGCATCCTAATGGATGACGTGAAGGGGATTATGTGGGCCAGTCTACGTTTTCATTCAACGTCAAGGGAACGTTATCGGAAATCTGATAATGCAGCCATTTCGTTGCCAGCACATTGACCTCAATCGCTTGCGGTTGATGGGCTGCGTCAAACGCGTTGTGCCAATATGCCCCGTGCATCTGCGCGCCATTGGCTAAGGCAAACGTATAGGGCACGCCGTGATAGGTCGTGTCGCTAATCGTGTTAGTTGTGCCGCCGATTGCGTCACGGTGCAGGGTGTAGGCACCCGGTGCCAGGTCGCCCGGTACTGCGACGGGTGTGCTGAACAGCGCTGTGTCGCGGTCATAGGCGGTGAGTGTGTTGCCCGTGATTATCAGATGTAGGGCACGGTGTGCGCCTTGTTGGGGCGGTAGGCCGCGCCAGTGAACCGCCTGCGTCCAGCCGAGTGAATTGTCGTTGGCATCGGTGGCTTCGTACCACAGGCCGAAGGCATTTTCGATGCGGTCGGTGATGTGCATCACGCCGCCGTGCCCGATTTGCGTGATGAGCGGGGCGCGTGGGTCAGCGTAAGCACGGACGGCGGCGGCAGGGGCAATGACCTCCGCAGGGGTGGGTAGCGCGTCAATTTCAACGGTGGTGATGTTCGGCTGCATCGGTTGCACGTGGTGGCGCTGCACGTAGCCGCCATCGGTTGCATAGAAATCGGTATTTTGGTCACGGATGGTCAGCAGATGGTCGGGCCACAGCATGACCGTTTGGGTTTGTACATTGGGCATCGCATAGAGCGCGGTGGGTTGCAGCGTGCGCCCCTGGATGGGGGCGGCTGGCGGCGTGGCAAGGGCGCGCTGTCCCTCGAACTCCACCGAGATGCCGAACAAAGATGCACTGGCGGCAGAGATGCCAAGCGCTTGCAAAAACTCACGGCGAGAGAGTGTCATCATGTTAGGCAACCTCAATCATAACGGTAGTGGTGGCGTGGGCTGCCCCGGCCAAAACGCGCAGGCGCATCAG
>CAWUJQ010000055.1:0-18423 GCA_963922445.1 uncultured bacterium | reverse complement strand
ACATTTTGCCCAACATTGCCGCCCCCATCACCGTGATTGCCACGCTGACCATTTCCACCATGATTTTGGCAGAAGCGTCACTCAGCTTTTTGGGCCTAGGCGTGCCGCCACCTACCCCCACCTGGGGCGGTATGGTCGCCGCTGGCCGTGACTACTTGGCAAACGAGTGGTGGGTGAGCGTGGTGCCCGGTATTGTTATCTTCGTGACGGTGCTGTCTATCAACCTGTTAGGCGACCGTCTGCGCGAAATCACCGATCCTACTCTGCGTCATACGTAGGGGATGCCATAGCGAAACGGTTATACCAAAGCCAGCCGCGTAAGAAAGCCCCCGCCTGCAGTCATCTATTTACCCGTACATTACTTTCACAACAGGAGAGACTCAATGTTACGCAAACCGCTGCACTTGATCTTCATCTTTGCCCTGATGTTGGTGTTGGCTGTGCCCACACTCGCCCAGGACGACAGCACCGTTACCATCGCCCTCGGCACCGATGCTGCATCGCTAGACCCGCAGCTCGGCACCGACGCCTTCACCACAGCCATCCTGAGCAACGTCTTTGATACGCTCGTTTACCGCAGCGTTGACCTGACCCTGCAACCGGGCCTGGCAACCGAGTGGGAAGCCGTTGAGGACACTGTATGGGAAGTTAGCTTGCGCGAAGGCGTTACCTTCCACAACGGTGAGGAATTTAATGCAGAAGACGTTAAGTTCACGCTAGAACGCCCGCTTGACCCTGACCTTGGTTCCCCGCTGGCCAGTCGCTTTGTTGTGATTGACAGTGTGGACATTGTGGACGATTTCACGGTTCGCATTAACACCGTGAATCCCTACCCACTGCTGCCCGCCCGCCTGAGCGAGTGGTTCATTCTGCCGCAGGAATACTTCGAGGCAAACCCGTCGGAAGTCACCTCCGAAGCGCCAATCGGCACGGGTGCCTACACGTTTGTGGAATGGCAGCGTGACGAGCAGTTGGTTCTGGCTGCAAACCCCGATCACTGGCGCGGCGAAGCCGAAATCCAAAACGTGATCTTCCGCCCAATTCCCGAAACCTCCACCCGCGTAGCGGCCCTCCAGTCCGGCGATGTTGACCTGATTACGAACGTGCCCGCCTTCCGTCAGGAAGAAGTGGCAGAAGAGGGCGTTATTGACATTCGCGTCACGCCTAGCACCTTCATTCAGTATGTCGCGCTAGACGGCACCAAGAACGAAGCTCTAGCCGATGTGCGCGTCCGTCAGGCGCTGCAATATGCCACCAACGTTGAAGAAATCGTAGAATTCCTGTTTGACGGCTCCGCCGCGCAAATTTCCGTACCGCTGGCCTTCGGCACCTTCGGCCTGGACGAGTCCATTGAGCCGTACCCGTATAACCCGGAGCGCGCCCGTGAACTCCTGGCCGAAGCCGGCTATCCCGATGGCTTCACCCTGGAAATTGACGCCCCGACCGGGCGCTATGCCCAAGACCGCGAAGTCGCTGAGGCGCTTGCTGGTCAGTGGGAGCAGGTGGGCATTGACGTGCAGTTGAACATTAACGCCTGGCCTGACCAGCTCACCAAGTACCGCGACGGTGACGCCCTGGCCGAAGCCCACTTCATGGGCTGGGGTACCAGCACCTTCGACGCCGACGACATCCTGTTTAGCGCGTTTGCCAACCGCCCCAACAAGAGCAACTACGTCAATGACGAAGTGACCGAACTGGTGACGGCAGCCCGCAACAGCATGGACCCGGCAGAGCGTGAACAGCTTTACGCGGACGCCCTCGACATCATCTACGAAGAGGTGCCGTGGCTGTTCCTGTTCCAGCAGTTTGACATCTACGGGGTAAACAGCGACATTCAGTGGGCACCGCGTCCCGATCAGAAGATCGAAGTTCGCACGATGTCCCTGGCAGGCTAATCTCACCGCAGCAGTTTCCAGGCCACTCCGCTACTGTGCGGGGTGGCCCTCCGCAGTTAAGCAGCCCCTACTGACGTTCCAGGCGACGCAGCAGCGCCCATCCACTCGGCAGCAAAGCAGTGGCCAGCGCAATCTTCAGGATGTCACCGATGATAAACGGCGTCACGCCCGCTGTGATGGCAGCCGGAACGCTCCCCATTAGGCGGCTGAGCCAAAACACGCCAAAGCTGTAAATGACAAGGTTCCCGGTCAGCATCGCCCCGGCTGTTGTCACCACACCGCGATCCCAATGACGCTCTGCCAGCCACCCCACAACATACGCAGCCACAGCAAAGCCAACCAGATAGCCAACGGTCGGGCTGGCAAGGATGGCAACACCGCTTAACCCGTTCGCGAAAACCGGCAGCCCGGCAAGGCCTTGCCCCAGGTACGTCAGCACGGTTGCTGTGCCACGCGCTTTTCCGTACAACATCCCCAGGAACAAAACCGCGAACGTCTGTCCGGTAATCGGCACCGGGCTAAACGGCAGGTTAATGACGACCCGTGCCGAAAGGGCCAGCAAAATTGACCCGGCAATGACCAGCAGCACATCATACACAAACCCTTTCACGCGTGATTGCGGGCGTAACACATCGCCGTAGGTTGTTGTCAAATTCATATTGTTGTCCTTTTCATTAGGTATTGAGGGTGACGCATAGAGCCAAGGGTAGCACTTACCCCGCGCTGTATGTTAAAACTCAGCTTGTTAAGCCGTCAATGAGCGCTTAACGGCAACCCATGCAAAGGCATGGCCTACCCTCACCACGCCCCCATGTAACAAAATTGATGTATCGCAAATCCCCGTTTGACAATTGTCATACAACTTAGTATCCTCTCATCAACGTTCATGTTGAGATTGCACTCGTGGAATACAAGCCAGTACAGTTCCAATCCCTCCAACAGCCATCCGTGGTTGATCAGATCACCAATACAATCCGCAATGCGCTGATTAAAGGGGAACTGAAACCTGGGCAAAAACTGCCGTCCGAGCCAGAACTGGCGCGTCAGTTGGGTGTGGGGCGCAGCGCCGTGCGCGAAGCGCTGAAGGTGTTGCAGGCGATTGGCGTTGTAAAATCGCGCCGGGGCAGCGGCACTTACATCGCTGAGGAACCGTCTGACCGCTTGCTCAATCCGCTGTCGTTTGCCATCCTGCTGGGCACCAACGTATCATCGGAGCTAATCGAATTGCGCGTGATGATCGAAATCGGCTACTGCGAACTGGCCGCAAGCCAGGCAACTGCCGAGGACATGCTGCACATTGAACATGCTGCCCACGCGTTGGAGGCCGCCCTGAAATACGCAAACCACGAGGAACTGGCCCAACTCGACCTGAACTTCCACTATGCCATTCTGGATTCTACCCACAATCCACTGGTGCAAAAAATCGGGCGCACTGTGGAGGAGTTGTTCTTTAAGTCGATTAGCGACAACTTCCACGAACCCGAACACGTTAAGCAAGCCATTGCCGCCCACTACAACATCATTGATGCACTCCACAGCAAAGACCTCTATCAAATTCGCAGCGCCATCGTTGATAGTTTGAACAACACGCCCTGGAAAGATCAGGTCAAAACGCTTCGGCAAATTCACCTGAACGGCAACGGGAATACCCACTAAAGGGGGGCATCACACGTTATGTTCATTTTGTCACAAGTTGTCAGACATATGACATCACCCAACTTCGGGACAGCCGGTGTTTACATGCACCGTTATCCAAATATCGCCTTAAATATTTCTATGGAGCTTCTTAATGAAAAACCTCTCTCGTCGCAACTTCCTCCGTCTGGGTGGGCTAAGCGCGCTTGGTGCCGCCACCGCTTTTAATCCGCTTGGCAACCTCATCGTCAGCGCCCAGGGCAGCGAAATTAGCCTACAAACCTGGGGGTCGTTCATCACCACCAACAACGCCCTGCTCGAAGGTGCCCTGGCAACCTGGGCCAGCACCAACGATGCGTCCGTAAGCGTTAACTTCACCGGGTTTGATGCCCTGGCAGACACGCTCTCTACTGCTGCTGCCACCGGTGCCGGCCCAGACGCCATTATGATGCTGCACGCCCGCCCGCATCAGTTTGCTGAGGCACTCGTAGACGTTTCCGACATTGCAAACGCCATCGGTGAAGCTAACGGCGGCTGGTTCCCCGTAGCAGAGGAAGCCTGTGTTGTAGACGGTGTATGGCGCGCTGTGCCGTTCTTCGTTGCCGCTCACGCCATGGTCTACCGTGAAGACCTGTTCGCAGAAGCCGGCTTCGACGCCTTCCCCGAAACCTATGACGACCTGCTCGTCGCCGGTACCGCCCTTAAGGAAATGGGCATGCCGTTGGGCTTTAGCCTGGGCCGTGCTGACGGCGACGGCAACAACTTCGTGTTCAGTGTGCTGTGGTCGTTCGGCGGCGCAGTGACCGACGAAGAAGACAACATCGTGTTGGATTCGCCGGAAACGCGCATGGCGCTGGAATACATCCAGCAGCTTTACAACGACGCCATGGACCCGAATGTGGCAAGCTGGGACGACGGTGCTAACAACCGCGCCTTCCTGGCTGGCGAAGTGAGCTGCACCAACAACGCCTCCAGCATCCTGTGGGCTGGCCGCAACGACGCGGTTGAATTTGCCGACAGCATCAACCACGCCCTGTACCCGGCTGGCCCGGCGGGTCGCAACCAGTTCGGTCAGGTTCACAGCTATGGTATCCTCAGCAGCAGCGAGAACATTGACGCCACCAAAGAAATGCTGAGCTTCATCAACAGTGACACCGTGTGGCAACTGCTGGGTGCTGATGGCTTCGCCTTCCTGTATCCAATGTTCCGCAGCCTGGAAGATGACCCGAATATGGCCTGGAACGCCGACGAGAAGTTGGGTGCGTTCAAGGGCTTGGCCGAGGACGTTCACACGCACGGGTGGCCAGCTACGCCAAGTGCCGCTGCCAGCCAGGTTGCCAGCGACTTCGTCCTGAGCGATATGTTTGGTAGTGTAGCCGTGGGTGCCGCTTCCATTGACGAAGCCATCGAGACGGCTATCGAGCAAATCGAAACCATCTACGACGCTTAATTCAAGCGCTCACGCGTGCTGCACCGCCCACACGGGGTGCAGCACCCCGACAATATGCCTTATTGGGAAGATAATTCTAATGGCACAATCAAAAACACTTTATACAGGCGCGGCCAACGCAGAATCGACCGGTGTGCGGGCCACGTTAGCGCGCTGGTTCGACGACGAACAACGCCTGGGCTACCTGATGGTGGCACCCGCGCTGCTGCTGCTGATCATTATGGTGGCTTACCCGTTTGTGCTGTCCATTTGGCTTGGCTTCACAGACACGCGCATCGCGCAAGAGGCTACAGGCAACTTTATCGGCCTGGAAAACTACATTGACCTCATTAATCGTACCCTCTTCCGCGAAAAGGTCATCCGCAACACGCTGCTCTACACGGTGGGGGCTGTGCCGCTCAAA
Source organism: uncultured bacterium (assembly GCA_963922445.1). Lineage (GTDB taxonomy): Bacteria > Chloroflexota > Anaerolineae > Aggregatilineales > Phototrophicaceae > DAOTTY01. Next base: position 13,040 of record CAWUJQ010000055.1, on the reverse strand, counting down.
CTGGTATTGGGCCTGCTGCTGGCGCTGCTGCTCAACCGCCGCTTTCCACTGCGGAACGCTGTGCGCGGACTGCTGCTGCTGCCGTGGGTGATCCCAACCTCGTTGAGCATGATTACCTTCTTGTGGCTGTTCGAGCCGACCTTCAGCGTGTTGAACTTTTTACTAGAGGGCGCGGGCTTCAGTCCGGTGAACTGGCTAGGGACGCCCAACACTGCGTTGTTCTCGGTCATGATGGTGAACGTGTGGCGCGGTACGCCCTTTTTCGCTGTGATTCTGCTGGCCGCACTGCAAGGCGTCCCGGACGATCAGGTAGAGGCGGCCCGCATCGACGGTGCAAACACGCTACAGCGCTTCTGGTACATTGTGATTCCGGCCATTATGCCCGTTGTCGTGGTATCCACGCTGTTTTCGCTGGTGCGTACCTTTGCGGAAATGGAAATCGTGTGGATTTTGACGAACGGCGGCCCGTTCAACAGCACGCATATGATTGGCACCTACGCCTACCAGTTGGCCATTAAAAACGCCCGCATCGGTGAGGGTGCAGCGGTGTCGTTGTTCTTCTTCCCGGTCATGGTATTGGTGGTCTGGTTCCAATTGTGGTACCTACAGCGGAGGGCACAGTAATGACAGCCATACAAGCAAAGCAAAAACGCGGCGTTACCACCATGCGCGCAGACAGGCGCTTTCAAGAGGGGGTGTGGAACACGCTGGCCGGGGTCGGGCTTGTGGCCTTTTTGGTAATCTGGCTGTTTCCCGTCTTCTGGATGGGCATTACCAGCATCAAACCGAACGCGGAAATCACCCGCCAAGAAGCACCACTCGGCGTTGCCGAACCCACGCTGGATAACTTCACCTTTCTGTTTGACACAGAAAACCGCGTGCAATTTGTGCGCTGGTCGCTCAACAGCCTGATGGTTTCAACCGCGACGACGCTGTTATCTGTGGTGGCAGGCACGATGGCCGCCTATGCGCTGGTGCGCTTCAAGTTAATCGGCGGCAGCGCGATGGGCCTGGGTATTTTCGTCACCTACCTGCTGCCCCAAACCCTGCTGTTCATCCCCATGACCTATATCGTGCGCCAGTTGAACCTGTATGACAACCTGTTCGCGCTCGTCCTCGTCTACCCTACCATGATGGTGCCGTTTTGCACCTGGCTGATGATGGGCTACTTCCGTGCGATTCCGTCCGACATGGAAAACTCGGCACGGGTAGACGGTGCAACCCGCTGGCAGGCGTTTTACATGATTGCGCTGCCGTTGGCCCGCCCCGGCATCATCAGCGCCAGCATTTTTACATTCACGCTATCCTGGAGTGAGTATTTGTATGCGCTCGTCCTGATGCCATCGTCCGCTAACCAGACGATTCCTATTGGCGTGCCCAACGCGCTTAGCAGCGGAGACGTGTTCATCTGGGGGTCGTTGATGGCCGCCGCGCTGTTAGGGTCGCTGCCTGTGGTGTTGGTGTACGCCTTCTTCATGCGCTACTTCGTCAGCGGTATGATGGTCGGAGCGGTGAAGGGATAGGGTCATGTTCAAAACACTCGATCATGTCGCCATTGCCGTGCGGGACACTGACGAAGCGCTCAAGCTGTACCGCGATAAGCTGGGGCTTAAGGTGGTATTCCAACAGGAACACCCTGACCAGCCCCTGCTCATGACGCACCTGGATATGGGCGGCGCGCAGTTACAACTGATTCAACCCCTTGCGGACGATCACCCGGTGATGGCGTGGCTAGACGCGCATGGTGAGGGGCTGCATCACTTTTGCTTTTACGTAGACAGCGTAGAACAGACGCTGCAAGACCTGCCGGCTAACGGGTTGCAGCCGATGAAGCCCACCCCCGGCGGCGGCCCCAACGGGCGTCAGGCGGGCTTTATTGACCCGGCAACCACAAACGGTGTGCTGGTCGAAATCACGTCAGACCCACCGGAGAGCGAGTCGAGATGAGTCGCAACAAAGCCGAGGTATTCGCGGCGCTGCCCCCGGCCGTCACCGATGACCTGATGCCAGCCATCCGCGATGCGCTCCACAGCCAGGGAGACAAGGTGGTTATCCTGGACGACGACCCGACCGGCACGCAAACCGTCCACGATGTGACGGTGCTAACGCGCTGGGAGCCAGATGTCCTCATCAGTGTGATGCAAGACCCGGCCCCGGCTGTGTTCGTGCTGACGAACACACGCAGCATGACGCCCCCCGGAGCGGAAGCACTCAACCAGGAGGTGGCGGCGAACCTGCAAGCGGCTTCCCAGCAAACCGGGCGCGGCTACACCGTCATCAGCCGCAGCGACAGCACCCTGCGCGGTCATTTTCCGCTGGAAACCGATGTACTGGCGCGTGCCCGCGCTGGTAATATCGACGGCGTCCTCATCATCCCGGCGTTTATGGCGGGTGGGCGCTATACCATTCACGGCGTTCACTACGTGGCAGAAGGCGACACACTCATCCCCGCAGCCCAAACGCCCTTCGCCCAGGACAAAGCCTTTGGCTATCGCTCGTCAGATTTGCGCGAGTGGGTCAGTGAAAAAACGGGCGGCAAAGCCTCTGCCAATGACGTAACCGTCGTCACGCTTGAGGACATCCGCACGGGTGGGGTTGAGCGGGTGAGCGCTATCTTTATGGGATTAGAAAACCACGCCTACTGCGTCGTGGATGCCATTGACGAGCAAGATTTAGCGGTCGTTGTGCTGGCTGCGCTGCAAGCGGAATCGCAGAATAAGCAGTTTGTATATCGCACAGCGGCCAGCTTTGCCGCCATCCGTGCAGGCATTACGCTGCGCCCGCTGCTCACCACAGCAGAACTGCAAACGCAGCGCACGGGCGGCGGACTTGTTGTGGTGGGGTCGTATGTGCCTAAATCGTCCAGCCAGCTTGAACACCTACTCACGCACACGGATGTAGCCCGCGCTGAAGTGAACGTTAAGCAGCTCCTTGACGACGCAGCCCAGGCCGCCGAAATCGAGCGGGTTGTGGCGGTTGCAAAGCCGCTGCTTGAGCGCGGCGAGACGGTTGTGCTGTACACAAGCCGCACGCTCATCACGGGCGATGACGCCGCCAGCAGCTTAACGATTGGCAACCGCATCTCCGATAGCCTGGTGCAAATCACGCGGCGATTGCAAAGCGCGGCCCGCTTTATCATCGCGAAGGGCGGCATTACCTCAAGTGACCTGGCCACGAAAGCACTCCAGGTGAAACAGGCCCGCGTTATCGGGCAAATACTCCCTGGCATCCCTGTGTGGGATTTGGGCGACGACTGCGCTGAACCGCACCTGATTTACGTCGTCTTTCCGGGCAATGTGGGCAGCGTTGAAGCGATTGCTGAGGCGGTCGCCAAGTTTGAGGGGGAGGCGTAATGCTGGCCCAAACCGCAGCCCTGCTTGCCGATGCCCAGGCCAACGGTTACGCGGTTGGCGGCTTCAACGTCTACAATCTGGAAGGTGTGAAGGCGGTCGTGGCAGCGGCAGAAGCCAACAACAGCCCTGCCCTACTACAAGTGCATCCGGGCGCGTTAGATCACGGTGGAGTGCCGCTGCTGGCATTATGCCTCAAGGTGGCGGAGGCAAGCACCGCCCCTATCGCCGTCCACCTGGATCACTGCGCAGACGCCGAGGTTATCACAAACGCGCTGGCAATGGGGCTGCCCTCCGTCATGGCAGACGGGTCACACCTCGAAGACGAGGCAAACGCGACCTTCGTTCAAGCTGCCGCTGAACGCGCCCATGATGTGGGGGCAGCAGTAGAGGGTGAGCTTGGGCGCATCAGTGGTAGCGAAGATGGGCTAACCGTGGCAACCATCCATGCCCGCATGACCGACCCAAACCAGGCGGCGGCCTTCGTCGCCCGAACCGGGCTGGACATGCTGGCCGTGTGCATCGGCAATATCCACGGGCCGTACCCCTTCCCGCCACAACTAGACTTTGACAGGCTGGCGGCCATTCGCGAGAGCGTGTCGGTGCCGCTGGTACTGCACGGCGCGTCCGGGCTGCCTGCCGACCAGATTACCCGCTCGATTGAGTTGGGCGTGTGCAAATTCAACGTGAATACAGAAGTGCGCCGCGCCTACTTACAGGCCGTGCGTGACGCGCAGGCAGCCGACCCAGCTATTGACCTTGTGCCGCTCATGCAAGCCGCGCAAAACGCAATGGCAGCCGCAATCACACAAAAAATGCAGTTATTCGGCTCCGTTAACCGGGCCGCTTCATTGGATTCTATGGAACTGGAACAACACGAATAGGACTGTTATGAGATTAGAGGGAAAAGCCGCCATCGTCACGGGTGCGGCACAGGGTATTGGTAAGGCCATCGCCGTACAAATGGCCAAAGAGGGCGCTTCCGTCCTGCTGGCAGACATCGACACGCCTTTGGGTGAACAGACAACACAGGAAATCAACGACGCAGGCAACGGTAAAGCGCTCTTCCTGACGACGGACGTAAGCCAGCAGGAGCAAGTCAACGCCGCCGTAAACACCGCCATAAGCGAGTTCGGTAAGCTGGACATCATGGTAAACAACGCGGGCATCATCATCCGGGACGGCGTGCTAGAAACGCAGCCGGAAGACTGGTCACGTGTGTTTGGCGTCAACGTGAACGGCACCTACTACGGCACGCTAGCCGCTGGCCAACACATGGTTGAGCGCGGCGAAGGCGGGCACATCCTTAATCTGGCATCGCCCAATGGCGTAATTGGCCTGTACAACCGCTCCTGCTATGCCGCCACCAAAGGCGCAATTATGGCCTACACCCGCTGCTGCGCCACAGAATTCGGGCAGTACGGCATACAGGTGAATGCGCTGGCCCCCGGCTTCACCAACACGGAAATCAACGCGACGTTTTTCAACCCGGCGGTGCTACAATCGCTGCACTTTCGTGTGCCGGTCAACCGTGTGCAGGAGCCAGAAGAGGCCGGGCGCTCGGCAGTGGCCATCGTCAGTGGCGACTTCCCCTACATGACTGGGCAAATCATCTATGTAGACGGCGGCTGGACGACATGCGACATTGACTATGGCAAGCTGGGAGAACACTTTGAGCGCGCAGGTGATTGACCTTACATTGCCCTTCGCTGACGGGCGGCCTGGGGTCGCCTACGAACCGGTCATGAACATTGCAGAAAACAGCTTCAACACGACCACGCTGCACATCTACAGCCATGCCCTCACCCACATGGACGCGCCCAAACACTTTTTGGAGGGGCGCGAGGGCATCGAAACCATTCCGTTGGAGCGCTGCATGGGGCCAGCCGTCGTGATTGACCTGACAGCGAAAGCCCCTAACAGCCAAATTACGGTTGACGACATCACCCCGCACGCCGACAGGATTCACAGCGAAGGGCGCGTGCTGCTGCACACCAACTGGAGCACCCACGCCAATGCTGACGACTACCGCACGCAGTTCCCGCGTATTTCGGCGGCGCTGGCGCAGTGGTTCATTGATAAGGGCATATGGCTTATTGGTGTCGAATCGCCGTCGGTGGCGTCCCTGGCGGAGGAAAACCGCCCCGAACTCATCGAAGTGCATCAACTGTTGTTAGGTGCCAACATCATCATTGTGGAGGGGCTGTGCAATTTGCACCTGCTGCCCCCACAATTCGACCTGACCGTGCTGCCCCTCAACCTGCCGGGGTGTGATGGCTCCCCGGTGCGCGCCGTCGCCCGCCTTGACTGACCAGAAACGTAAGGATACTTGACTGTGAAAACGCATAAAATCGTCGCACTGCCCGGTGACGGCATCGGTAAAGAGATTATGCCCCTGGCCCTGGATGTGATGACCACCCTGCAAGAAGCTACAGGCAGCTTCAAACTTGACGTTGACCAGTACCCGTGGGGCTGCGAACACTACCTGGAAACAGGCGTTGTCATGCCGTCGGACGGCATTTCCATCCTCAGCCAGTATGACGCGATTTACTTCGTAGCGGCGGGCCATCCCGACGTTGACGACACGCTCAGCGGTTGGGAGTTCATCTACCAAATGCGTAAGCAGTTCAAAGAGTATGTGTGCCTGCGCCCTATTCAGTCATATGACGGCATCGAGACGCGCATCACCAACAAAGCGCCAGTAGATATGGTCATTGTGCGCGAGAACAGCGAAGGTGAGTACACGGGCATGGGTGGCATTGCCCATCGCGGCTTCCCCAACGAGGTCGCGGTGCAAACCACCGTCATGACGCGGGAAGGCGTGGAACGCATCGCCCGTTATGCCTTTGAACTGGCCCGCAAGCGCAACAAGCACGTCACCAGCGTGACCAAATCCAACGCGCTGCAATATTCACAAACGTTCTGGGATCGCATCGTGGAAGAAATCGCCCAGGACTACCCCGACGTTGAGTTCGACTGGATTTATGCCGACGCGGCCACCATGCGCTTTGTGCAAAATCCGAGCTTTTTCGACGTGGTCGTGACAACCAACCTGTTTGGCGACCTGCTCAGCGACTTAGGCGGCGCGATTGTGGGCAGCATCGGCCTGATGGCCAGCGGCAACATCAACCCAGAGCGCGACTTCCCATCCATGTATGAACCCGTTCACGGCTCCGCGCCAGACATCGCGGGCAAGGGCATAGCGAATCCGCTGGCGACGATTCTGGTGGGCGCGATGATGCTAGACGACCTGGGCGAACCAGACGCAGCCAACCTGCTGCGCTCAGCCGTGGCAGCCACGATACGCGATGGCGTACTCACCGGTGACCTGGGCGGCAACGCAAACACGCAGCAGGTCGCGCAAGCGGTACGAGAGCGCATCCAGCAGTTGGCTGCCGCGCCCGCCCAATAGCAAATACTTATACCAGAGCAAAGTAGGCAATAGCGATGGAATACGTCGGGTTAGGCCGTACCGGAGTGCAGGTGTCTAAGCTGTGCTTCGGCACCATGTCATTCGGAGACACCGCAGACGAAGCAACTTCAGGTGAGATGTTCGCCCGCTGCCGCGACGCGGGCATCAATTTTTTCGACTGTGCGGATGTGTATTCGAGCGGCGTCGCGGAGGAAATCCTGGGGCGGCTGATTGCTGGCTCCCGTGAAGAACTGGTGCTAACGACCAAAGTGGGGTCACGCTTCAGCGACGAAATCAACGACGGCGGCATGTCCCGGCGGCACATCATGCGTCATGTGGAGAGCAGCCTGCGCCGCCTGAATACCGACCGCGTGGAGGTCTACTTCATCCACAAGTTTGACCCGCTCACCCCAATTGAGGAGGCGGTACGTGCGTTAGATGACCTTGTCACGCAGGGTAAAATCCTATACCCGGCGGTGAGCAACTGGGCCGCTTGGCAGGTTACCAAAGCGTTTGGCATCGCCGCCTGCGAAAACCTCGCCCGTTTTGAGTGTATGCAGCCCATGTACAACCTGGTCAAGCGGCAGGCGGAAGTCGAACTGCTGCCCCTGGCCCAATCTGAGGGTATCGGCGTTATTCCGTATAGCCCGTTGGGCGGCGGCCTGCTGACGGGCAAATACTCCACCACGCAAAAACCGGATATGGGGCGCATTGTCGAAAACAGCATGTATAACAAACGCTATGGGCCACAGCGCTACTACGAAATCGCGGAGGCGTTCACGCAGCACGCCCAGGAGCAAGGGCAGCACCCCGTAACGTTGGCCGTCGCCTGGGTGATGGGCCACCCCGCCGTGACCGCGCCCATCATTGGTGCGCGCAATGTGCAGCAGCTAGAACCTGCCCTGGCCGCCGCCGACCTCGATATGTCCCAGGATTGGCGTGATGCGATTACCGCCCTGTCCGATACGCCCCCTCCGGCCACTGACCGCCTGGAAGAGCAAACGGGCTAGCCCATAACGCAAAACTGCCCATCGCATGGGATGGGCAGTTGACTCACTCACGATAAAACCGACTACGCAGCAACAGGCGTGTTAGCGCGCAGTTCACGAAGCTTGGCGATACGCTTTTCTGTCGGTGGGTGCGTGCTGAACAGCGCGGCAACCCCGCCCAACGTCGGCGGCGTGATGTACAGATGCGACGTGGCCGGGTTCAACTCCACCTCACCCGATTGTGCGTTATGCTTCCAGCCTTCCAGCTTTTCGAGCGCGCTGGCCAACGGCAGCGGGTCACCGAGGATTTCCGCGCCGCCTGCATCTGCACCGAACTCACGCGTGCGGCTGATGGCCATTTGAACCACGACCGCCGCAATCGGCGCTAGAATCAGCATCAGCACACCGCCGACCATATCAGCAAGGCCGCCGCCTTCTTCGTCATCACCGCCCACGCCACCGAAGATCATCGCCCACATTGCCATTTCCGCAATGAACGTGATGGCACCCGCCACACTCGCCGCAATGCTGCTGATGAGCGTGTCGTAGTTGCGGATGTGCGCCAGTTCGTGCGCAACCACACCCGCCAGTTCATCCCGGTTGAGGATGCCCATAATGCCCGTCGTGACGGCAACCGCCCCATTTTGCGGGTTGCGGCCCGTTGCAAAGGCATTCGGCATCGGCGTGTCGATAATGCACACCTTTGGCATCGGCATATTAGCCCGCTGCACCAATTCCTCTACCATGTTGTACAGGTCAGGCGCTTCTTCGCGGGTGACCTCCTGCGCGCCGCTCATGCGCAGCGCCAGGGAACCGCTAAACCACCATGCCCCCATGTTCATCGCGACAGCCAGCACCAGCGCAATAATCATGCCGCCAGTGCCACCCAATGCAGACCCAATCAGCACAAACAGCCCGGTGAGTCCGCCCAACAGGAGTGTTGTCTTAGCAACATTAAAGAACTTCACAACCTACCTCCAACACTGAAGATTTGCATTTCCAACTAAGTGAACACAACCCGGCTTCCGGTGCCGGGTCCAACCGAAACCGGACGACTAGCGTTCGGCAATGGTTAGCGCATCTGCGCCAAGAACCGCTTCAATGTAAACCGGGGCGTCCAGGATTTGCTCAGCCGTCACCGTGGCCAAATCAGCCAATGGCGAGGCATACACACCCAACACCACACAGATCAAAATCAGCAGGCCCGGTGCCAACGGACTATCGTTGTAGTCCTTCAGCGGGACGGTAGCCTCATTCGGCTTCTGCTGGAACACAAGCTGCCAGGTGCGCGTCATATACATCGTTGTCAGGATACCCGCGCTCACCGCCAACCCCAGCGTAAGCCACCGCTGCGCATCAACGCCGCTTTGCACAAGCGCCAACTTGCTGATGAAGCCGTTCATCGGCGGCAAACCAGACAGCGCCATGCCGCCCAGCAGGTACAGCAGCCCCACAAAAGCAGGCAGGCTTTTGCCAACGCCAACGACCTCCGTCAACCGGGCCGATTTGTCCTTGGTACGGCTGGACACAACGCCAAACAGCATCAGCAGTGCGGACTTGATAAACGCGTGGTTGAAGGCATAAACCAACGCAGCAGCCAGTGCCAGCGGCGTCCCCCAGCCAATCCCCAGCAGAATGAACCCAATCTGCCCGAACGTGGAGTAAGCCAACATGCGCTTGCCGTCATAGGTGCGGAAGGCACCCAGGCTGCCGAAGAAGATGCTAATTGTGCCCAGCACCAACAGCACCGTCCGAATCGTGGCCAGTTCGAGGTCGCCCGTGAACAGCAGCGTTGTCATGCGGATGAGGCCATAGACGCCGATCTTTACCACCACAGACGACAGCACCGCGTGGACAGGCGTCGGCGCGGTCGTGTGGAAGTCTGGCTGCCAGAAGTGGAACGGGAATACCGCGCTTTTAAGCAAGAACGCCGCCGTCAAGATGATGGACGCCTCACGCGCCAGCAACGGACGGTCACCGTCAGAGAGGCGCAGGCCGATGTCTGCAAAGTTGAGCGTGCCAAACGTCGCATAGACGGCGGCAATTCCCATCAGCAGGAAGAGCGTACCCATACTGCTGATGAACAGATACTTGATGGCCGCTTCGAGTCCCAGCTTATTATCTGAGATGGCCACCAGCGACACGGAACTGAGTACCATCAATTCCATGAAGACGAACATGGTGAACAGGTCGCCCGTGTACAGCGCACCCAGCAACCCCGTCTGCATGAACAGGAAGAGCGTGGTAAAGGTGGGGTGACTGACGACCTTATCGTTACAGCCCACCGCGTACAGCAGGCCCATCATCAGCACAGTGGTCGACATCACCACAAACATAGACGACAGCAAATCGCCCACCAGCACAATGCCAAACGGCGGCTGCCAACCGCCCAGGCGGTATATCTGCGGGTCACCCTGAATGTTGGCCCACAACACGGCCACACTCGCCAGCCAAGACACCACACCAACCCCAAAGCCCAAATAGCGTTGAGCGGTGTTGCGTCCCCACAAGGCCAAGCTCACGGCCCCGCCCAACAGCGGGGCAATGACCGTTATCATCACAAAGATGTTATCTTGCATCATTAGTCGTCCCTAGTTCTGAAGCTGATCGACGTCGTCGGTACGCACGGTGTCAAAGCGCGTCGAAACCACGTTAATCAGGCCCAGCATCAGCGAATAAGACCCAAAGCTGACTACAATCGCAGTCAGGACGAGCGCCTGCACCAGCGGGTCGCTGGGATTGTCGCCTGCGCCAGCGTAGGCGGGGTGCGTGCCTTCGTAGGCACCAACGGCCAACAGCAGCACATTAACGGCGGTGAACAGCAGGGCAAAGCCCATCGCGGCCTTGATGAGGTCGCGGCGCAGCAGTTGGTAAACGCCGAATCCAAATAGTAGTCCGATGGCAATGGCATATACGATGTTCATGCGAATAGCTCCTTGTCTGTTAGGGTTTACTGGTTACTTGGAATCGGGTCGTTGCCCGGTGTGACGGGTGCGGGCGCTTCGGGTGATTCGGGCGTCTCTTCACTGACCTGCACATCCCCCGGACGGGCGATGGCTTCCATGATGAGGCCCACGCCACCAAACACAGTCAAAGCAATGGCGATTTCAAACACAATCGTGGTGGTGAACTTGAGGTTGGCAAAGTCCAGGGCAGGGATGAAGTCGATTAGGCCCATGAAGGCACCACCGAACAACACCGGCAGCAGGCCGTTAAACAGGGCCAACAGCAACCCGCCTGTCACCAGCCGCGCCGGGCGTGCCCAGCGAATGCGCTCACGGATGCTCTCGTAGCCAAACACCACGTAGTAGAGCGCCACACCCAACCCAGCGATCACACCCGCCGTAAATCCGTCACCGGGCGCGTTAGCCCCATACAGGATGTGTACAATGGCAATTACCAGCGTGAGCGGCAGCACAAACATCGCCATCACCCGCGTGAGTGGGTTGTTGATAAAGCTGTCTGCGTCCAGCGCTTCGATCACTTCTTCAGATTCGGGCTTTTCCTCGCGGCTAATCGTCAACAGGGCCAGCAGGCCGAGCGCCGCCGTCGCAAACACCGCAATTTCGATGAGCGTGTCTGTACCACGGAAGTCCGTCAGAATGGCAGACACCACATCCGTCACGCCGACTTCGGGTTCGGCGTTTTCCAGGTGCCACGCTGCGATGCTATCGCGGTTTTCACGGTTAACAAGCGCCGTGAGCGCAAATGTACCCATAGAAAGCCCCGTCACCGTCGCCAGCGCCACATCACGATAGCGTGCAATGATGTTGGCATTGGTATCCAGCGGGCGGCGCAGCGCCTCTATCGCCTCTTTACGCTGCGGAATGCTCACACGGCTAATCATGATAATCAGCACGACAGTCATGAGTGTGTCTACCAGGAACTGCACCAGCGCCACGTCCGGGGCCGGTTCAACCAGGAAGATACCGCCAATGGCATAGCCGAATACAGCCAGGGCCAGCGCTGCATGCAGGTGCCGCTGTACAATGACCGACACTCCGGCAGCGATAACAGCCAACGCCAGCATCATAATGTCCAAAATGTCGGAGGTAGCAAACGTGCCCAGCGTCAGCGCATCGCCGCTCACTACGCCACTTGCAAGGCCACCGTACAGCAAAATAACCATCGCCACACTCAGGATGGTAATGAGATAGTGGCGCAGCTTGCCGTTTTGCGTCTTCAACACCTGATCTGCCGTCCACTCCATGCCCGCAATGACCTGGTCATAAACAAACATCGCACTTGCAGGGAAGTCGGGGACGCTGCGCCACGGTTTGCGCAAGAAGAAGAACACCAACCCTGTCACAATTGCCGCGATACTCGTCCAAAAGATGCTGTTAAAGCCAGGGAACAAATACAGTGAGAACTCAACGGGCACGATCGGCGTAATCAGCGGAATGATAACGGGAGAGATTAGAAACGCCAGCAGGACTGTGCCGCCCGCCAATACAGCCGGCCCGTACTCCAACGGCTTATGCAGCTCATGGAAGTGAATCTCTTCCCCCGGCTTGCCGAAAAACACATCCCAGATGAGGATGTAGCCCGCCGCCGCCGTTAATGCTGCACTGACGAACACAATCCCCAAAATCACCGTATCATACACCACCGCTTCGAGCAGCGTTTCCTTGGCGACAAAGCCCAGCAGCGGCGGAATGCCCGCCATCGACAGCGCGGAAATAATCACCACAACTCCAGTAATGGGCATGTAGCGCCACATCCCGCCCAACTTCGATACAAGCCGTGTGCCCGTGGCGTGGTCAATACTGCCAACGCTCAAAAACAATGCCGACTTATACAGGGCATGGGCCAAAATGCCGACCATCGCTGCCTTAATGCCGTATCCCCCAGGCACGCCCAACAGCGCGACCAGCGCCCCCAACCACGATGTTGTTGTGAACGCTAGCACCCCTTTCAGGTCTTCCTGCCGGATGGCCAGCACCGCGCTGAGCGCCATTGTTGTGAAGCCCACCGCCAAAAGGGCGTTATTCCAGAAGAGCGTGTCGCCCAATGGAGGATGCAACCGCGCCAGCAAATACACGCCTGCTTTTACCATCGTCGCGGAGTGTAGATAAGAACTGGCGGGCGTCGGGGCGTCCATTGCACCGGGCAGCCAAAAGTGGAACGGAAACTGCGCGCTTTTGGTAAAGGCACCCAGCATAATCAGCAGCGTCAGCGGCACGTACCAGCTATGGTCGGTCAGGTCAGCATTGACCAGTTCACTGAGGTCGTAAGTGCCGCCAGCCGCGCCCAACAGCAGGATACCCGCCAGCAGTGCCAAGCCGCCGC
>CAWUJQ010000054.1:0-18725 GCA_963922445.1 uncultured bacterium | reverse complement strand
CCGCTTCGAGCTTATCTACGGCACGATGGTCGAGAAGCCCGTGCCCACGCAAGAACACGGTATCATTACCGCCCGCTTCTCGTTCTACATGATTGCCTACCTGGACGAGAACCCGCTGGGCAATTTCTCCGTAGAAACAGCGCATACGGTCGTCGGGGACAAGTACAACAAGCGCATTCCCGATGCGTCATATGTCAGCAAGGAAGCTGGCGTGACCACACGCGGCCCCGTGCCCAAAACACCAGACATCGCTATCGAAATCCTATCCCCAGATCAAAGTCCGCTGGAACTGCGTGAAAAAGCCCAGTATTACCTCAATAACGACACGCTGATCGTCTGGATTGTCTTCCCGCAAACACAGCAAATCGAAGTCCGCACTGCTGACGATGTAACGACCCTCAACGCTGACGATACGCTCACCGCTGAGGATGTACTGCCGGGGTTCAGCGTCAAGGTGGCCAACCTATTCAAGAGAGTGTAATTGCCAAGTCGATATCCCGTATCTGCTCAGGATTTACTAACAGCGGCCCCAACAAGATAGGCAGCAGCTCAAACAGGCCAAAGTAGACCAAGAAGCACAAAATCATAGCCAGAACATAACGCGGCTTCCTTTCGTTCCTCTGCCTGATGGTGCCGATGATAGCGCCCGTCAGAACAGCGAGCATCAGCGCAATGTAGGCAAACAACACATGATCGGATTCCATCAGATACGGCACCGTGATTTGTCCTCGTTGCATTTCCCGTGTACATAGAGGTTAACCCACATCAGTTTCTTTGGGTATTCCAACCAACATCTGGTCGATTTTGTGACATACTTTGATGAAACACACGTTCTAATCAGCGAGGATACCCCTATGACCGTAACCATGAGCGAACCCACCCACATCGGTGACGATACCGTGCAGGCCAAGCTAACCCCCACAGAATATTTCAGCTTTGCCCAATCCCTGGAATTTATCGAGGACAGCGGCGCAAACAACCACCTTGACCAAATCGACGTAAAAGCCACCACGCTAGAGCGGCCAATTTACCTTAACGATAAACTGTTCTGGATTCGGCTTGAATCACAGGACGGCCACACCATCGAAATGACGCTTACCGCACCCGAAGGCCAGGAAATCCCCAATCAAGCAGATGTAGACGCGGCTGCGCAGTGGGCCAACCGCCGCTTTTGGCTGGATGTGGACATGGAAGCCGTGAAAAAGGCACTCGTCACAGACAAATACGGTGAGGAACTGGTGACGCGGTTTTTCCCAGCACGCCCCGCGAACTACCCCAGCGCATGGGAAGCCCTCATCAAGAGTGTGATTCACTCGCAAATCTTCCCTGGGTTTGCCGCCAAGCTGGACGATTACCTGTGTCGTAACTACGGCACGGAGGTCAAGTTCAAAGGGGAGACGTATCACATGGTGCCTACGCCGGAACAGCTTCTCAACGCCATCCCGGAGGACTTACAGGCGGCCAGCTTTAGCCGTCAAAAAGCGGACTACCTCACGACGATTCCAAAGCAAATGACCGAAGACCCGGCCATGTACGACTTCGAGGCGATGCTTGACCTTGACCCGGAAGTAGCGGTCAAGCGGTTGAAGGGGCTGCACGGCGTGGGCGACTGGACGGCCCAGAATACGGTGATGCGCGGGCTGCCCCACCTGGACGCCTTTATCGACGAGAAGGCCACCCGCGCCACCCTGACGCCGTACTACGGCAAAGAGGATAAGCTCACGAAGAAGCAGGCCAAAGAAGCCGTCGAGCGCTTTTCGCCCTACCGCGCCTTTGCCTGCTATTACACCTACATGAAGCACTTCAACATGGAGTAGCTGCTAGAAATTGCTGGTTGTGCGGCGCAGGTGTACCCGCAATAATCGTATTGGCTCTGCGGCGCAGAGCCAAACCAACAGGTCAAGGAGCGCAAGCTCCTTGTGGGAGTTTGAGGGTGAAACCCTCATGTAATATCTAACTCAGCCCCGGCCCCAAATCCATCTCCGGGATGGGCGGCAGGTCATCCTGATAGACCCACGCCTCAAAGAAATCGTCTAATTCCTGCTCGCTGATCTCCTCCGCCACCGCGATGAAATCGTCCGTGACGACTGTGCTGTTCTTAAAGCGGTCGGCATACGTGCGCAGCGTATCAAAAAACGCCTCATCGCCAATTTCCAGGCGCAGCGCGTGCAGCGTCAGCGCCCCTCGGAAGTACACGCCAGGGTCAAACAAACGGTCAGGCGACGGATCGCCCAGAACAGCCGCCCCCGGCAGCACAAACGAACTGGACGCCGTGGTGTAACTGCCGCGAATGAAATCATCCCGCGTTTCAATGCTGTACTCATGCTCTGCCCACAGCCACTGCGCATACGTCGCAAAGCCCTCATTCAGCCAGATGTCCTGCCACTGCCGGGTACTGGCGCTGTTGCCAAACCACTGATGCGCCAGCTCATGCGCGATGACCGCCTCTACGCCTATCCCCCCGTTTACAACCGTCACGCCGTACACAGACAGCGTTTGGGTTTCCAGCGCAAACGACAGGGGCGTATCGGCCACCACGGAACCGTACACCTCAAACGGGTAGGGGCCGAACACCGTCTCAAAGTAATCCATCATCGCGCCCTGCTTGGCGAATGTGCGCTGGCCTTCGGCAGCCACCCGCGCCGGGAAGTAATTGCGAATAACGAGGCCGCTGTCCAGCGTTTCTTCCTGGCGCACAAACTCTGCAACTTGTACCGTGGTCAGGTAGCTGGCTGTGGGGTCGCTGGCTTCCCACACGTAGGTTGTCGCGCCACGGCCTGCGTCAATCGTCTCCGTCAGGATGCCGTTGGCTGCGGCCACATACGGCTCTTCGACGGTGATGCGGAAGGTATAAGTGGCTTTATCCGTGGGGTGATCGTTCACCGGGTACCACGTAGACGAGCCATTGGGCTGACTAGCAACCAAGATACCGTTGCCATAGTTACGCCAACCAATCTGAATGGGAATACCCGGTGCAGGTATCGAGTTCGGGCGTCCGTAGTAGTCCACCAACACCGTGAAGGCGTCGCCCTCGCGGATGGCTTCTGCTGGCGTAATCACAAGCTCAGGTTCGTCACGGGCAAACGTTGCCGCCTCCCCGTTGACGCTAAGCTCAGCCACGGTCATGCCGACGAAATCCAGGTTGAACGCGCTTAAATCCTGAGTGGCCACCGCCTCAATCGTTGCTGTTGCCACCAGCAGATTGGTTTCCACGTCCACCAGCAGTTCCAGGTCATAATGCTGCACATCGTAGCCACCGTTGCCCAGCGACGGGTAGTACACGTCGCCCACACCGGGCGCGCCCGGACTCGCATCTTGGGCCAGTGCAACCGCCCCGCTCACAGTCAGCAGAAGCAGCAGCACGATGATGAATTGGCTTTTGCGCATGTGGTCTCATCTTTCGGATTGTTTTCACGCTAAAAAAGATACCACAAACGGCCCTTTAACCGACCCACCAGGGATTGGGGATTGATGTGTATCTGTCGGGCCAATGGCGGCCATCAACAGTGGCAGCGTAATCGTCTGCCGCCGTGCCGTTAGGAAGCCGCGTCCAAAGTGGATACTGGCTTGGCGCGCCAATCGCTCATGCCACTGCGCAATAACGTCCACTGTGCCCAGCCCAGCCACCCAAACAGCAGCGACAACACAACTGCAACCAAAACGAGGATCAGCAGCACCCGTCCAATGTAGCCCTCAACCGTCTCTTGGAGCACGTCAAACTCTGCCCCGACCTCTTCCACCAGTAGCGGCAGCTCGCGCAGCAGGTCATCCAACTCAGACACTGGGGTAACGAGCGCGTCAAGTTGCGCCTCTGCGCGCTGCGCCACCTCGTCCTCATCGGGGATGGCCGCTTCTAGACTCGCTCTCAATACGGAAACCCGACTGCGTACCTCCGTGAGGGTCGTCACGGCCTCGGTTGTGAGTGCGTTCACAGTCTCCTCCGGCAGCAGCGAGGCAGCCAATGTGATGTAAGGGGCCGCCCTGTTTACGTAAGTTTCGATTTGCGCAATCGTCGCGTCAATTTCGATAATAGCCGGCAGCAGCTCATCCCGCAGGATCGCTAAAACGCGCTCACGGGCCGCCTCGTCAATAACATCGTCCGACAAGACTTCTAGCACGGCCCCGGTGGTTTCTTCCCGAAACTCGCCAGAAATGTATGTCGTCAATTCGTCAACTTCAGCCTCTACGTCGGTTAGGAACGCATCAACCTCAACCAGTGTGTTGTTAACGCCCCCGTTAACCCACGCGAGTGACACCCAAATTGCGAGGATGACAACAAGATTAAGAGTGAAACCTAATCCGCCCAGCACAATGGCAAGCACTGAGCGGGCACGACGCCAAATTTGAAAACGTTGGGTACCGTCACTCTGCATGTATCATTCTCCTTATGGTGGCTGATAGTGATGTAACCTGTGATTGTGTGACCTGCCAGCTTAAGTTACTCCGTGATGTGCCGCTCGAAGATTAGCGTCGCCTAAAGAAAGCGCCGCTTTTGTATAATCTGTGGCCTAGATGTGAAGTTGAGGGTGTCACAGTGGGATGTGCTATACTGGCGCGCACCGTTCACACTAGACAAGCCCCTACCGCAACAGTTAATATGTTGTGTCGCCTTATCAGGCACCTAAAATCACAAACAAAAACCGAATCCGCAGCTATCTGAGAGGAGTCAGGGCACCTCAATCCAAAGGAGCCGTTTGTAAAATCTATGGCAAATCATAAATCCGCACTCAAGCGCATCCGGCAAACGCAAAAGCGCCGGGCACACAACCGTATTTATCGCGCCCGCACCCGCAGCTTCGTCAAAGACGCGCGTACCCTCATTGACCAAGGCGAAGACGTGGAAGCCGCCAAGGAAGCCACCCGCAAGGCCATCCGCGACCTGGACAAGGCCGCCAGCCGGGGTGTGATTCACAAGCGCAACGCAGCCCGTCGCAAAAGCCGCCTGATGAAGCAGCTTGCCCAAATGGACGGCGCGTAGGCACGGGCTATCCATCCCCTACGCATAGTTGCCTCACATGCCACCGCAAAAAACCGACCGCCACAGGTCGGCTTTTTGTTTGCATGAAAGCAAGCTACAATCATTCAATGATTTTAAACAAATACTGGTTTACGAGAACACAGTCGATGTCCATGATGAAGGAGATTGTCAGGCAGCACGCGCAGCAGTATCCGCCAGAAAAGGTTGCCGCGCTGTCTGAGTGGGTCATTGAGCAGGCCATTCGCATTCAACAAATCCCCGGCCCCACATTTGAAGAAGCAGCCCGCGCCCGTTACGTCAAAGACCAATTTACAGCCCTGGGCCTGCAAGATGTACAAATCGACGATTTAGAGAACGTCTATGGCCGCCTGCCCGGTGCCCAAACCGACGTCCCCGGCGTTATGGTAATGGCCCATACCGACACCGTCTTCCCCGCAGCCACCCAGCTTGACGTGCAGCGGCAAAACGGCGTTATTCACGGCCCCGGCCTGGGTGACAACAGCGTTGGTGTGGCGGGGGTGTTGGGCGTCGTCCATGCGCTACAAGCTGAGGGCACCCAGCCCGCCTGCGACCTGTGGATTGTCGCCACAAGCCGTGAAGAAGGGCTGGGCAACCTGGACGGCGCACGGTTGGCCTACGAAACGCTGCGCAGCAAAATTGGCGCGGTGGTCAATGTAGAAGGCCTGGCCTACGGCTACGTCTACCGTGCCGGGATTGCCGTGCGTCGCTTGCACATCACGGCACGGGCACAGGGTGGCCATAGCTGGCTGCATTACGGCAGGCCCAGCGCCGTCCATGCGATTGTGCAGCTTGGCGCGGCCATTACCCAAATTCAAACGCCAGATAGCCCGCGCACAACCTACAACATCGGCATCATTGAAGGCGGGCACAGCATCAACTCGATTGCAACCGACGCCAGCCTGTGGCTAGACTTGCGCTCTGAAGAGACGGCCAACCTCAACAAGCTGGAAGATCAGGTGCGGGCCGCCATTCAATTGCACACCACCCCAGACCTTGAATTCAATGTTGATGTGGTGGGCGAGCGCCCGGCGGGTAACATTGACACGAACCACCCGCTGGTGCAGGGTGCCCTGGCCGCCCTCGAAGTCACTGGCACACGCGGCACGCTGCAAGTTGGCAGCACCGACGGCAACATTCCGCTGGCGCATGGCTGCCCCACCGTGACCGTCGGGGTAACACGCGGCGGCAACGCTCACCGCCTGGACGAGTTTATTGAGTCAGCCCCAGTGAAATACGGTATGCGCCAGATGATCGTACTAACGCTGGCCGCCGCCGATTATCAGGTATCCCTAACTGGCCAAGGCGAACCATAGTCGCGCCCTAACGCGTGGGGTAAACTCATTGCGGTCAAAACCTTACCTGAACGCTGCTATCTCGGAGGTGCGTCCCTATGGCTCATGTTGATCTGCTCGTTGCCGTCCCCCAACAGGACGCGGCCCGCTTTTTCAATAACCTGCGTGCGTATGACGAATTCAACGTGCGCGTCGTCACCACGCTGGAAGACGCCATACAAGATATTGCCAATCGCGACCACCCAACGGATGTCTTCGTCGTCAGCCAGCCGCTAACGGAAACAAATAACCCTATCAACGAACTGAGGATGGCTTACCCGCGCCTGATTATCGTGCTAATTGACGAAGAGGCGGACTTCGCTATCCCTGGCCAAGCTGATGAAATCAGCACAGAGCCGTTCACCAACGATGACCTCGCCAAGCGCATCCAACGGTTGATGTCTGACAGGCAGCTTGAAACCATCCGGGCAGACAGCCTGCCCGCCGTGCGCCTGTTCGCCAAAAAGCTGCGCGATGCCAGCGGCGAAGTGGGCAAACTTCAGGCTGCCGCCTCCGCATGCCGCGAGATGAACTACGATTATGTGGCGTGTTATAAACTAGACGGCGCTGAAGCCACCTCACTCACGCTAAAAGCGCAAGATGGCCCCCGCCCGATCAAATCCGTTGCGCCGAAAGCGGCCACCCCAGATGACCTGATGGGTTGGGTCGCGAAAACAGGCCAAAGCCGCGTCGCCGCGCCAGAAGACAACCCCAACCATCCGTTGGTGGCCAAAGGACGGCTGGGGGCTGTTGCCTGTGTGCCGGTGACCATCGGCAACGACCGTTACGGCGTGCTGGTGGCCTGCCGGGACGTTCCAGGCTCGATTACGCAGGAAAATGTGCTGATGTTAGAACTCATCAGTGCGCAGCTTTCGGCGTCGCTCTCCCGCGAAGAGCTGCTTTAGCCAGCGGCGGCCAGCGTGCGTTCAATTTGATCGAGATGCGCATGGCAGTGACCGGCATAGTCGCGCAGCAGGTCGTCTGGCGTTACCTCGCCCACCTCAGGATGAAGCCCCACCCGCTGCCGTTGTTCCTCTGTCAGGCTTGCAAACACCGTCACCCAACGGGCGTGCAAGCCGTGCAGCAGCGATAGCGTCGCGGTCACGTCGGCACCGTGAGCGTCGGCAAACGTCGCCCACACATCTTGCGGATACGGCTTTAGGGGTGGGCGCTCCTCACTTAAAATCAACTTCAACCGGATGTAGCTGTTCATGTGGGAGTCGGCCAGGTGATGCACATTTTGCGCCACCGTCCACTCGCCATCCAGATAAGCGGTCGTCATCTGCGTGTCGGTCAAATCGGCAATACGCGCTGCCAGCACGTCCGGGAAGCGGCGCAGCGTGTCGATATGCGTTTGGCGTTCTTGTGCAGTGAGCATGGTATGCCTCCCTGTGAGCGGTCATGAAGCCCTACCATACCGCACCCGCTATAGCTGCTCTAGCGCCACACCCAACCGATCAATTTCCTCGTGTGTGTTGTAGTGGGCTAACCCCACCCGCACCATACCGTGTTCCGCATGCCCCAACCGCCCCATCACCTCAATCGCGTAGTAGTGCCCATCCCACACGTAGATGTTGTACATCGCCAGATGTTCGGCCACCTCCGCCGCTGTGCAGCCGTCCCAGGTAAACACGACCGTGGGCACGCGCTCGTCCAGGCGGTCGCCATCTGTGATACCGTGAATGGTCACCGGCGCGAACTTTTGCAGCGTGTCAATCAGGTGCGCGGCCAATTGTTGTTCATAGGCGCGCAGTGCCGCCATCCCTGCATGGAGTTCCAGCCGATTCCCGGCCATCCCTGCAAACTGGTCGATGTAGTCCACACCAAATTCCTTGCCCAGCTTGCGCAGGTAATCCACCGCCTGCGCTGTCGCATGGATCGTCTCAAAGCTCTTGGTGCCCGTTTCCCAGCGGTGCGGCGGCTTGTCCTTTGCCGGACGCACTTTGTAGGCGGGCAGGTCGGCCAGCAGGTCATAGCGGCCCCACATCACGCCGATGTGCGGCCCGAAGAACTTATAGGCACTGCACAGCAAAAAGTCGCAGCCCAGCTTTTGCACATCCAACGGCAAGTGCGGCGCACTTTGCACCGCATCCACAACGTGTAATGCGCCCATGCTGTGCGCCATCTGCGCGATTTTTGCAATCGGGTTAATGGTGCCCAGCGCATTAGACGCGTGAACTGTGGCCACCACACAGGTATTCGAGTTGAGCGCGTTGGCATAGGAGTGCAAATTAAGCGTGTAGTCTTCCGGGTCTAAGTCAATCCAGCGCACCGTCAGGCCCAGGTCTTGGGCCACTTCCAGCCACGGCGACACATTCGCATCATGATCCATGCGCGTGAGGATGATCTCATCGTCTGGGCCAAGCGTGCGGGCAATGGCGCGGCTCAGGTTAAAGTTAAGCGTGGTCATGTTGGGGCCAAACACAATTTCGTCTTCACTCGGCGCATTCAAAAAGTCTGCAACCAAACCGCGTGCCCGTTTGGTTAGCTCATCAGAGCGGCGGCTGGTCTTAAAGGCCCCCCCGCTGTTGGCATTCGCAAAACGGTAGTAGTCCGCTACCGCCGTGATGACCGATTCCGGCACCTGTGTGCCCGCAGGATTGTCAAAAAATATACCCTCGCCGTCCCGAATGGACGGGAACTTTTGGCGAACCGCATAGGGATCGAATGACATCTGTCTAATTCCTTGATAAGTCTATTTACAGTGAAATTTCACAAGCTTTAGATGGTAACGCAGCCCCGCCCAACATGCGAGACGCTTGCAATGTGTTTGTAGGGCACGTAAACTTGCAAAAATTCTGTAAAAGCAGCAGGAACCACGATGAAAGACCTCATCGAAGCCAACGAGTACTTGACCGAACGCGTCAAGCGGCAAACCCAGGAAGTGCAGCGACACGTTGATCGTATGGAGGCCATCAACAAAGTTGCGGAAACGGTCAGCCAATCGCTTGACCTGGACAAAACCCTCAACACCGCCCTGGATGTCGTCACGCGGGTCATCGGGGCCGAAGCCGGCGGCATCAGCATGATTGACCCACAGTCGGGTGAAGTGGTGCTGCGGGCACAGCTTGGCTGGGAATATGACTTTGTTACTCAACCCATGCGCATTCCGGCGGGCAAGGGCATGTCTGGCAGGGTGATTGCCGAAGATAGCGTGATTGTGGCCAACGACCTGGACGGCGAGAGTGATATTGCCGTGCCCAGCTTCCGTAAGGAGGCGTTCCGCTCTATTGCGATGGCCCCCATGCACGCACGCGGCAAAATCACGGGGATCCTCAGCATTATGAGCCAAGACAAGGATCAGTTCGATACCGCCACCATCGACCTGCTGCGGGCCGTTGCCGATACCGTCGGCATTGCGGTGGACAACGCCCACCTTTACCAAACCAGTGTGGAAAACGAAAACCGCCTGAGTGCCATTCTGCAATCTACGGCGGATGGCATCATTGCCACCAACCAGAGCGGCGCTATCGGCATGATGAACCCGACCGCTGAGCGCATGTTAGGCACCACAGCGGCTGAAGCGGTGGGCCGCCAACTGCGCGACGCCCCCATCCCGGATGAACTGCGCCAACCGCTGCGTGTGGCCCTCTCTAGCAGGGAAGAATCGCCAGAGAAGTCATTCCAGGTCAAGCTGACCGATGAGCGCGTACTGGTTGCCTTTGTTTCCCCCGTGTGGGAAGGCGACAACGCCATTGACCCCACCCAACACGACGGCTGGGTCATTGTGCTGCAAGATGTGACCCACCTGCGCAAAGCCGAGGAAATGCGCGCCGAGTTTATCCAGGCGGCGGCCCACGACATGCGCAACCCGCTTGGCGTCACGCTCACGTCGTTGGGCACGCTGCAAAGCATCACCACAGACGACATCGCCGCCGAGGTCATTGACGTGGCCATGAGCGGCGTGCAGCGGATGCAGCGCCTGCTGGATGACCTGCTGCACCTGGAACGCATCGAAAACGGCTATCAGTTCCACATTGAAGACGTTGACATTCAGGGCATCATCCATGAAGTGTGCGCCCAGTGCAGCCCCCTAATGGAACAGAAGGCCCACACCCATCAGGTCGAAGTACGCGACCCGCTCAGCCACGTTCCAGCAGACCCGCACTGGATTAGCCGCGCCCTGACCAACTACATCAGCAATGCTATCAAATACACGCCAGAAAACGGCCACATTCGTGTGCGCACGTTTAGCAAAGAGCAGTTCGTTCATATTGAGGTGTCGGATAATGGCCCTGGCATCCCGCTGGATGTGCAGTCGCGCCTGTTCGAGCGCTTCTACCGCGTGAAGGATGCCAACCGGGAGCGCGGCAGCGGCCTGGGATTGGCGATTGTCAAATCCGTGATTGAGTCGCACGGGGGCACGGTATACATGCGCAGCAAAATGGGTGAGGGCAGCACCTTCGGCATGACGCTGCCGGTTAAGCAGCCTTAGCGCCGGATGGCCGAGCGCACATGCTGGGCAATCTCTCCGAACGCATCACTATAAGTGACGGCGAGTTGGCGCGGGCGGGGCAGTTCCACGGTGAGGTCGTGCACAACGCGGCCTGGCCGGGGACTAAGTACAATCACCCGGTCACTGAGCAGCACCGCCTCGTTGATGTCGTGCGTCACCATGAGTACCGTTTGCTGTTCCCGCGCCCAAATGCGCAGCAAGTCCGCACTGATCTGCTCCCGCGTCAGCGCATCCAGCGCACCGAACGGCTCATCTAGTAGCAGCACGTCCGGCTGCTGCACCAGCACGCGCCCCAGGGCGACCCGCTGCGCCATGCCCCCGCTCAACTCTCCCGGATACGCCGTCGGGAACTCCTGTAAGCCCAACAGCGGCAGCACCCGGTCAACCGCTGCGTAGCGGGTCAATTTACCGCGCCCCGCCACTTCCAACGGCAGGGCGATGTTATCGCGCACGGTGCGCCAGGGCATCAGGTTTGCGTCCTGGAACATTACACCCACCCGCGCCGACGGATGTTTAACCACGGTATCGTCTAGCACCACGCCGCCTGCCGTCGCCCGCTGCAAGCCCGCAATCACACGCAGCAACGTGGATTTGCCGCAGCCACTCGGCCCGACAATGCTCACAAAAGACCCCGGAGCAATCTCCAGCGACACCGGCCCCAGGGCGGCAACCGGGTCGCCATCAGGCACAGTGAACTCCACGGAGAGGTTGCGAACGGCGATGCGGCAGGGCATGTCAGCAGCTACTCCGGCAAGAAGTCGTTGGTAAAGGCGGTTGCTACGTCAATGGGGTCGTCCAAAAAGCCCATCTGCACCAGCGTATCCTGCGTCAGCGCCCACGATGATGCCTCTGCAAGGCCGAGGCGCTCAGCATCCCACAACTTGACGGTTTCCATCAGTACTTCAAGCTGCAACAGTTCACCTGACGGGAACTGCTCCTGCAAGGCGGCAAATGCAGCTTCGCGCTGCTCGGCAACCGCCTCCCGTGGCGGATCATCTGCGAGGAAGGCAATTTGCGCCTCAGACGCAGCTTCGAGCGCTGCACGTAGGTCATCACTTAATGGCAAACCCTCTACATACGGCGCGCTGAGCAAATACGCCTCAAACGGATTATTGACCGCGTCCGCGACCGCCATGTCAAAGGCCGCGACCATCGCCGCAACCCGTTCCGGCTGCTCCGCGACTAACGCATCATTCGTTACCAACCCGTTCGATACCAAATCAGCTTCGTCAACGACGGTAAACACCCGCACCTCACTAACGGCATCACAGTCACCTGCCTCTACGCGGCGGGCAATTTGTAGCGGCTCGTTGTTGCCATACACAGCGGATGCCTCAACCCCGCCCACACACATCACCTCCGGCGCGTTAAAGCCAATTTCTTGGAGGTTGATGTCACCTTCACTGAGGTCATTTGCATCTAAAAACGCGACCAAACCGCTGTACGTGGCACCGAAACGCCCCGGCACACCCACTCGCCGTCCTTCCAGGTCCGCCGGAGATTCAATGCCGCTGTCAGCAGAGGTGACGATAGCAATCGGGTTGGCCTGCCACCACTCATACACCGATACCACCGGGCGTTCATTGGCGCGTGCAATGATAATCTGCTCCCCGGCGATCAACCCCCAGTCATACTGCCCCAGCGCGATCAGTTCCACGCCGTCCGGCTCATTGCCATATTCCAGTTCCAGGTCAAAGCCGGCGTCGGCAAAGTAGCCCCTCTCCAGCCCGATGTACATCTGCGCAAACTGGATATTCGGTACGAACGTCATGAAAAACGGTGTCGGCTCGGCATCTTGAGCCACAGCGGGAGCGGCTGCCAGCAGGACTGCCGCACACACAGCTACCCATACGTTCGTTAGCTTACGATACATTTCCACGTTCCTTATTTTATTCAATACTTAAACCAGGGGTAGGGGCGACTCATGAGTCGCCCCTACGGTTCATAACGGTTGCACATGATTCTATAATGCCCCTAATGGGCATGTTTGCGCCACGCCAGCGCATAGTGTTCAATCAACACCACCAGCCCATACAACACCAGCGCCAGCAGCGTCAGCGTCAGCACGGCGACAATCACCAGCGGCGTATCAAACTGACTGCGTGCGAGGTTAATCAAAAAGCCCAGGCCCGCATTCGCACTCACGAACTCGCCCACCACCGCGCCAATCACGGCCAGCGTCGCGCTCACCTTTAGCCCGCTGATTAACACCGCTGCTGCCGCTGGAATCTCCAACTTGAACAGCATTTGGCGCGGCGTTGCATTGACCGACCGCATCAGGTCACGCAGGGATGTGGGTACACTGCGCACACCCACGATGGTGTTCATCAGCGTGGGGAAGAACACAATCAGCGCGCACGTCATCACCTTGCTCATCAGCCCGCTGCCGAACCAAATCACCAACAGCGGCGCATAAGCCACGACGGGCGTTGCCTGGAACGCGACAATCACCGGGGAGAGCAGGTCTTCTAGCAGCGGGACTTTTGCAATCGTATAGCCCAGCACGACGGCAGCCGTCAGGCCCAACACCAGCCCGACCAACACAGCCTGCAACGTCGCCCACAGATGCACCCACAGCGACACGCGTCCGTCGCCCACGGTGACCGCAACGAATTTTTCCAATACGGCAGCGGGCGGCGGCACGATGAAGGCCGGGTAGACTTCCAGCCAAGCGATGAACTGCCACAGCCCCACCAATACGCTTACCGTAGCCAGCGGCGCAACCACGCGCAGCACCTGGCGGCCTGTAGCACGCAGCTTAGCAGAGTTCTGAGACTGGGTTTTGGTGCTTCGGGCAAGGGTGGTTTGCATAAAAAAGCCCCGTTCGCTTATCACACAACGGGGCAGGGGTAGCAAAACAGCCTGGGCGCTCACGATCACACGATGCGTCCAGTACACACAACAGCTATGAGGCATAGATACGCAGGTCTGGCCAACGTAAACACACGCCCACACGTTGTGGTTGCTCAATAACCTTCTATCATCCGGACTGTTACCGTCGGCCCTGGACTTTGACCAGGTCCACCGGCGCAGCAAAATCACATCGTTGCTGCGGCGCACCCACCCATTTGGTGAGTGACTCGGGTCGCGGGCTTGGCACCCAATGGGCACCCTACCGCCGGTCGGGAATTGCACCCTGCCCCGAAGGTGTTTGTTTGATTTACCAACAGTATAACAGGCCAGACGGGAAAATCAATAAACTCTGAATTAGATTTAAGCCGCTTAGCGCCCTACCCGGCAGACAAATCCGCGTTGAGCAGCGTAAACGAAAAGCAGCCGCCGCCTGCTTCTTCGCTGGGCACCGCCCAAATTTTACCGCCGTGCGCCTCCACGATGTGCTTGCAGATGGCCAGCCCTAAGCCCGTTCCCTCATTCTTGGAGCGGGAAAAATCCACCTGATAGAAGCGCTCGAAAATACGCTCCGCTTGATCTGCCGGGACGCCCGGCCCCTCATCGCTCACCGTAATCACCACGTATTCACCGTCCGCCTCGGCACTCGCTTTGATCGTGCTGCCTTCAGGCGAGTACTTAATAGCGTTATGCAGCAAGTTAATCACCACCCGGCGGGCGAGGTCGCGGTCACACAGTACATTCAGGTTATCGGGAATATCCGAGACGATCATAGATTCGCGGTGCGCGGCCTGTTCTTCCATACCGCTTACCGCCGCTTCGATCATCTCACACAGGGGCACATCCACCATGCGCACAATCGACTGACCCGACTCGATCATGGATAGGTCAAGCATTTCCTGCACAATCCACTGGAGCGAGTCGGTTTCACGGGCAATATCGCGCAGTGACGCAATCGACTTTTTGCGCTTAGGCTTGTCGGCTTCATGGAACAAGCTGTCGATAATCAAACGGATTTTGGCGACGGGGTTGCGCAGTTCGTGTGAGATATTGGCCACCATGTCCCGGCGGGCACGGTTCAGGCGCACCAAATCGGTCACATCTTGCATGGCGATGCCTACATAGCACTCGTCATCGCTAATCGCTTGCAAACGGGTTCGGATGCGATAAAAGCGGTTGTCTAGCTTCGTCTGAACTTCAAATTCCTGTTCACGGTTCTCGATGATGTACTCCAACGTGCCATTCAGGTCATTAGAGTCCAACAGTTCCGTCACGAGGACGCCCGGTTGTGCCCGGTCACCAAACAGGTCGCGGGCACTCGCATTCAGGCTTACAACTTCCAGCTTACTGTTGACGATGAGCAGCGCTTCGTAAGCTGCATCCAACATCAGGTGGTCGAGGCGGGTTGCATTGACCGACATGGCGCTACCCCTCGAAGCGGTAGCCTAAGCCGCGCACGGTGATAATGCGCTTCGGGCTAGACGGGTCATCCTCGATCTTCTCACGCAGCCAGCGAATGTGAACATCAACGGTGCGCTTGTCTACAAAGTAGTCGTAACCCCACACCTTCGTCAAAATCAGGTCGCGAGAAAGCACCGCCCCGCGATTGCGCATCAGTTCGGCTAGCAGGTCAAACTCTTTGTTGCTCAGCTTGATCTCGTCGCCGCCTTTGAACACCCGGCGTCCGGTCAAGTCCATGCGCAGGTCTTCTGACATAATTTCGTCATGCTGAATCGTGGGGTTGCGCGCTTTCGACCGGCGCAGCACCGCTCGCACGCGGGCCAAAAACTCACCCAGGCCAAACGGCTTGACGATGTAGTCATCTGCGCCGCTTTCCAGGCCGACAATTTTGTCCACCTCGGTGCCACGCGCTGTGAGCATGATAATCGGAATATCCGCCGTGGCTGCGTCATTGCGCACCATCCGGCAAATGCTCAGCCCATCCAACCCCGGCAGCATAATATCCAGGATGACCAGGTCGGGCTTTTCCCCGCGAATCAGGTCGAGGCCCTCTTCGCCGTTGTTCACTGTTTTGACGGCAAATCCCTCACCATGCATCTTATCGGAGAGATTTTTCGCCAGTGTCTCCTCGTCTTCGACGATGACAACTCGTTTCACGTCTTCCGTTACCTGACTTGTTCGAATATTCATCATGTTTGTCTCTCCTTTTAAGAATCACCGAAGCACGCTAAGTATAGGTTAAATCCAAGCAACTATCCATTTAACGAAGGTTAAGATTCATCGGACATGGCAGGCACACCGCCAAGGGTTGTTGCAGCGCTTACACCAGCCCGAATCGCCTGCGCTGTAGCTTCTGCGGCAAGCGCCCCCACCAGGTTTACATCTGCGTTAACCTGCCCGGTTGCCAACGCAAATATCGTATCACCATCAAATAACGTGTGTGCCGGACTCACCGCCCGTGCCAACCCGTCGTGGGCCATTTGCGCAACTTTGTTGGTCATTTCCTTGGATAGCTGCGCGTTGGTGGCAACCACACCAATCACGGTGTTGCTTGGCGGCGGTTGTGCTGCACCTTTGACCATGGCAGCCAGTGTACTCGTTAAACCGCCGCTTTCATTGCGAAGTCCGCCTAGCCTAACGCTATCGGCGTCAATCACATCACCCACACAGTTGACCGCGAACAACGCCGCCACAATCAAGCCGTTAGGCAGGAACATCGCGGCGGAGCCAAGCCCGCCTTTTGTCGCCCGTTCCAAACCAGCCAGCTTACCGATTGTCGCGCCCGTGCCCGCACCTACACTACCCGATGCAACCGGGTCAGCATTTGCAAACTTTGCTGCCTCGTATCCATCATCTGCGGTGGGATGAACTGAGTTGCTAATTTCGAGGTCATATAGCACCGCTGCCGGCACAATAGGCACAACAATGTCGTTACGCGTCGGGAAGCCAACACCCTGCTCACGCAGGTAGCGCATCACACCGTCTGCGGCTGCCAATCCAAACGCACTGCCGCCCGTCAACACTATTGCGTTCACATGCTGTACCAAATGCATTGGGCGCAGTAGATCGGTTTCGCGGGTGCCCGGTGCCCCGCCCCGCTGATCGACCCCGCCAACCGTACCATCAGGACACAATACAACTGTGCAGCCCGTCACATTATTAACGTCTGTGTATTGGCCCACGCGGAGGCCGTCAATGGCGGTGAGGGTGTTATTCGTCGTCATCTAAGCCTTGCACGTAGTCACTGCTTTCGGGCAAGGGCGGGTCTTCGTCGGGGAAAAGCAGGTCTAAAGCTTCTTCGTAGTACTCAGGCCGCACCAGCACCTTAATCTCGCCCATCCTGCCGATGGTGATGCCTATTGCGCTGGCACCAGGTTGGCTGTGAATATGAAATGGAATACCCTCGTACTTGAGGCGCCCGGCAATGATGTGGGCTTCGGCCATCACATGCGTGACGTAAACCACCATCCAGTCCGGTGTCGATTGCGAAGAAGTGAGATTTTGTTTCATGTGGAGCATTCTAGCGCATTGCTGTGCCGATGCAAAACCTTACCGCAAATCTAAAGCAGCCACTCATTTAGCAATCTTGCGTGATAAGTAGGGTGTGTGCGCTAGCAGCCACACAAGCCCGGCAAGCCATACAGCGAATACAGGCAGAGATGTGGATTTATACCGTTGCTACACTGACAAATGTCACTATTTTGCGCAGGATGACCGCCATACACTAAATGTACAGTGTTCATCAACTTGTAAGGTAAATGCAATGAAAGCCACAATCCTGAACGGTGCTCGTGATGGAGAAGACCGGATTGACCTCGTACAGGCAACGATTACAGCCCATCTCAAAGATCAGGGGGTTGATGTTCGAGCCTACACATTACGCGATCACAAGATCGCTTATTGTATCGGGTGTTTCGGTTGTTGGATCAAAACGCCTGGTGAATGCATAGTCCGTGATGAAAATCAGGACATCGCACAAGATGTGATTCAGAGTGACCTGTTGATTCTACTTACGCCAGTTGTATTCGGCAGCTACTCCGCTGAGCTTAAGCGCATGATGGATCACATGATTCCACTACTCACGCCGTTCTTTAAGCGTTTCAATGGCAAGGTGCATCACCAACCCCGCTACGATCACTACCCGGCTATGATTGGCCTGGGCATACAACAGAAGCATAATCCAGCACAGGCCGCAGTCTTCGAAGAGTTGGTAGCGCGCAATGCTATCAATTTCGAGAATACCCCGTCCGCAGCCGCCGTTTGGCCATGCGACGTACCGAGCCATACGGTGAAAGAGCAGTTTCAGCTATTACTCACTCAAATAGTGGAGCCAGTCGCATGAACGTCTTATTCCTAATTGGTAGCCCTAAGGCACAAAACAGCACTTCGGAAACAGTTGTAAACTATCTCGCGAACCAGCTTGGTGCCAAAAACGTAACCACCAGCACGTTTTTCGCAGCCAGTGTCTTGCGCACCGCCAAACGTAAACAGGCTTTTCTAGATGCGCTTAGGCAGGCAGATTGTTTTGTTATCACATTTCCCGTCTATGTGGATACTATCCCGTATGTATTGCAGCACATGTTGGAAGTTATCGCAGTGGATTGGCAGCAGTTCCCTGCGGTCGAAGGCCCACGTCTGCTGTGCATCGCCAACTGCGGCTTCCCAGAACCGCTGCATACCGAGATTGCACTCCGGGTGTGTGAGCAATTTGCACACGAAACGGACATGCAAGGCTATGACGGTATCGGTTTTGGTCAAGGGGGTGTAGTTGACGGAAAGCCGCTTGCACAAATGGGGGGTCAGGTGCGGTCACTGCGAGCGGGACTTGAGGGTGTTGCAAACGCACTCCTCGCCGGAAAACCCATTTCGCCAGATGTCGTCGAACACTTCCGCATACCGTTTATCCCAGCGCGCATGTATACCCTTGCTGGCACGGCCAATTGGCATTACCAAGCACGGCAAAACGGCGTCAGACCGATTCTTCGACGGAAGCCCTACAGCGAGAGTGTCTCATAATAAAACAAAAACAGCCACCGCGATATGTCGCAATGGCTGTTTTTGTAGTACATATGAAGGTGTTGCATGTCGTGTCTCGGAACTCACAGCCGTGAGTACCCGCAGGGGTGAA
>CAWUJQ010000053.1:0-18739 GCA_963922445.1 uncultured bacterium | reverse complement strand
AAACAAAACGGCGGATGAATGTTGATTCATCCGCCGTGATTTTGCAACGTTAGCACTGCCTGCTTGCGATCAACCGCCCTTGACGGAACCTGCCAGCAGGCCGCGCACAAAGTAGCGCTGCAAGCTGAAGAATACGATTAGCGGCACAATGATGGACACAAACGCGCTGCTGGTCAAAATCTCCCAGTTGTCCGCACGAGAGCCGAGCAGTTCGCGCAGCTTAGACGTGAGTACGATCTGGTTCGGGTCACGCCCCAGGAATACCAGTGCCACCAGCAGGTCATTCCACACCCACAAGAACTGGAAAATGGCGAAGGATGCCAATGCCGGGACAGATAGCGGCAGGATCAGACGGGTGAAAATCTCGAAGTGTGATGCACCGTCAATCTTAGCGGATTCGATGAGTTCACGCGGCAGGCCACCGATGTAGTTGCGCAGCAGGTAGATGGCCAGTGGTAACCCAAAGCCTGTATGCGCCAGCCACACGCCCGGATACGATTGCGCATCCACGTTGAACAGGCTGCCGAAACTATTGTACATCTGCAACAGTGGGATGAGTGACATTTGCAGCGGCACCACCAACAGCCCCACCACAATGGCGAAGATAAGCTGGCGACCTGGGAACTCCATCCAGGAGAAGGCATACGCAGCAAACGCAGCAATCGCAACCGGGATAATCGTCGCTGGGATCGTCACTGTGAAGGTGTTGATGAACGCCTGTCCGATGCCCTCAGACCCCAGTACCTCAACATAGTTTTCCAGCGTAAACGTCGGTGGGATGGCCTCCACATAGAAGAAGCGGCGACCACGGTCCAGTTCAAAGGGCGTTTCTGACGTAAGCTGGTAGGTACCATCCGCATTCAGCGTGAATTCCGCTGTGCGCATTTCCTCGACAGGCTCAGCATCCTCGGCAGCGTCCTCCGGCAGCACTTCCACAGTGTACTCAACCTGTACCGTCTCACCGGGTTGGTATGTATCCACTTCGCCAGGGATGAAACCACCCCCACCGAAAGACGCTATCGAACGATTCGTTTCTTCTTCGTACAGGCTGCCAGACAGGACAAACATCCCGTCAATCTCTTCCTGATCTTCCGCAGTTCCTGTGCGGCCCTGCGTGTTCTGCGTGGTGCTGCTGAGTGCCGTCCACCACCCGCTGACGATCAACTGGTCTTTATCGCGCAGCGAGCTAATGAAGAGGCCAAGTGTCGGCAGGGTCCACAAAATTGTAATAAAGACCAGCGTGGCACGGGACAGCAGCCCGCCAACAGTAATGTTCAAAACGGGTACACGGGTGTTCATCGACGAGACTCCTCTGCTTGGAACCGGCGGATATTCCAATACATGATCGGAATCACGGCAACCATAATCATCAAGGCCACCACACTACTGCGCCCGAAGTGACCACCACCGCGGAACATCAGGTCATACATCAGGTTGGCAAGCACCTGCGTGTCCCACTGGCCGTTGGTCATGGCCTGGACGATGTCGAAGACTTTAAGCACGATAATCGTGATCGTCGTCCACACCACCGCAATGGTCGTCATAATCTGCGGTATCATAATTTGGAAGAAGATTTGGACTTCGTTTGCGCCGTCAATGCGCGCCGCTTCAAGGGTTTCTTCTGGCACACCGCGCAGGGCTGCGCTCAACAGCACCATCGCAAACCCAGTCTGAATCCAAACCAAAATCACCATCAAAAAGAAGTTGTTCCAAAAGGGGATTTGCAGCCAGGTTTGCGGTTCAAAGCCCAGGCTGACAACCGCCGCATTCAAAATACCAATCTGGGGGTTGTCTGCACCACGGAAGTCGTAGATGAACTTCCAAATCACGCTGGCACCCACAAACGAAATGGCCATGGGCATAAAAATGAGCGACTTAGCGAACGTTCCCCAAGCAACGTTGTCGGCCAAAACAGCAACCAGCAAGCCAATCGCAGTACTCAGCAGCGGCACAAATATCAGCCACAAGATGTTGTTGGCAATCGACTGACGGAACCCCTCGTTGTTGAAGGCCCAAATGTAGTTCGCCGTCCCGGTGAATACGTCCCCGTCCTCGCCATAAAAGCTTAGCTGGGTCGTCCGCACCACAGGGTAAATCAAATAGATGCTGAGAATAATGAGGGCCGGCGCGATAAACAACCAGGGGCGAATCCCCTCACGCTGCTTTTCGCGGCTGACGAGGTTGCCACTGGCATCCGTCGTATCTGTAATCGCCCGATCCAAAATCCAATTCGAACCAAAAAAGTAGAGCACCATCGCACCCACACCGACGACAATCGCCAGTAAACCGCGCAGCAATTGGGGTGCGATGTCGCCCAGGAAGCCATCCATATCACATTGCCTTTCTAAAAGTTGTTAAAAAACTTACAAGTTGCATTGTAGCAGAATCGCCTGACGGGATTTTGCTTACGCGATGTGTTTGCACCGCGGCCATATACACTTTACGCAATTTTAGCAGCAACCGTTAATCAAAAGTGGGGTGACGCAAACGCCACCCCACCTAAGCACTTAAGTTTCTACCAAAGTGAGAGCCAGCAAACTACTCGAGTTCGTCCCAAGCTTCCTGAATCTGCGTGGCTGCTTCTTCAGCCGTCAGGTCAGGGTTGGAAACGTAGTCAACCATGCCCGTCCAGAAGGCACCCGCACCAATCGCACCCGGCATCAGGTCCGATGCGTCGAAGCGGAAGGTGGTTGCGTTCTGAAGGATTTCACCCTGGCCACGCAGTGTGTCATTGGCGTAGGCATCCAGGTTTACACCCGTGTGCGGGGTGAGGAAACCACTCTGGGCCATCCAAATTTCGTGGGCCAGCGGGGTCGTCAGGTAGTCCAGCAGGGCGGCGGTGGCTTCGGTCAGTTCCGTCGGGCCGTTGTCGCCACGCGGGGCAGCCCACAGCGTACCCGCACCCAGTACCGGGTTACCCAGGTCTTCAGCTTCAAACGGCGGGTAGTAGAAGAAGTCTACATCGACGCCCAGTTCCGTGTCTTCTGGGAAGAAGGACGGGATAAAGCTGGCCTGATGGTGGAAGTAGCACTGCTGCGGGATTTCAAACAGACCCTGCGGGCTGTCACGGAAGTCCGTAGCGGCAACAGCACCTGCGCCACCGTTGACGTAGTCGTCATTCTTAGCAAAGCTGCCGAAGAGGTCAATTGCGTTGACGATACGCTCGTCGTTAAACGGAATTTCGTTGGTCACCCACTGGTCATAGACTTCAGGGGACTGCGTGCGCAGCATGATGTCCTCAACCCAGTCGGTTGCCGGCCAGCCGGTCGCGTCGCCGCTGCCCAGGCCGATGCACCACGGGGTTTCACCGTTGGCAACAATATCGTCAGAAACAGCGATCAGTTCTTCCATGGTGGTCGGGATGTCGTAGCCGGCGTCAGCCAGGTTATCCGGTACGTACCAAACCAGGCTCTTCACGTCTACCTTGTAAAAGAAACCGTAGAAGTCTTCTTCGCCGTCAGCGTTTTCGTAAGTGCCCAGGCTCACCCAAGACTCGCCAGCAGCGTAGTTTTCCAGTGTCCACTGCTCCATCTCTTCACCCAGCGGGATCAGGTTGCCGCTCGAAGCAACGTTAGCGGCCAAACCCGGCTGCGGGAATACGGCGAGGTCGGGCGGGCTACCACCCTCAATGTCAATAATAATTTGCTGCTCGAAGCTGTCAGAACCCGAGTACACAACATCAGCGCCAGTTGCGTTCTCAAAATAAGCGAACACGCTCTCGACCAGTTCCTGGTCAACCGTCAACCAAGGGCCAAAAACGGTAACTTCCTGGCCGCTCAAATCCATTTCTTCGAAGCGCTCCAGGTCAGACCAGTTAAACAAGTCACCTTCACCAATCGGGAAAACGAGGTCATCCTGAGCCGCTACGGGGAAAGCAAAAGCCGTCAAAAACAGGGCGATGACGACGACAAAACCAAGTACTTTTTTGTGCATTTAACCTACTCCTAGTAAGCGTGGCAATAAAACGTGGCGTCACTCGTACAAAGTGGCACGCCTGACGAATATAACACGTTGGCAATCTGAATCAAACATTCATTCGGTTCATCAAACGGAAAACTTAGAGTTCGTTAAGTTTAGATAGCCCAGACTCGCGGCGATGTCACGTTATAATCCCCGCAAATGTTACGCTCACCTTTAATTGCACAAGGAGACTCCATGACAGAAACCGTCAATCAGCCCGATTCACCAGAGTTACCCATTCGAGACACCGCAGCCCCTCAAGAGGCTCAAGTCGTGCAGGCCCAGGCACGACGAGCGCTCAATCCAGATACGTTCGTAAACCGAGAACTGGCCTGGATCGAGTTTAATCGCCGGGTGCTGGAAGAAGCCCGCGACGAAAAGACACCGCTGCTCGAACGCCTCAAGTTCCTGGCCATTTTCAGCAACAACATGGACGAATTCTACATGGTGCGGGTGGCTGGCTATCACAACAAGCTCAGCGCTGGCGTCACACGCTCACGGCCTGACGGCTACAAGCCCAATGAACTGCTGTATACCATCCGGGATTTGGTGCTGGATATGGTGACCGAACAGCGCCAAATTTTGGCCCAAGTGCTTGAAGAGCTGGAGCAGGAAGGTATCGAGATCGTCAGCGCGGCCAAGCTACCACAAAACCACCGCGCTGCGGCCAGTCGCTACTTTGAGCGCGAGGTGTTCCCCGTGCTGACGCCGCTGGCCGTTGACCATGCCCGCCCCTTCCCGTTTATTTCAAACCTGAGCCTAAGCCTCGCCATCTGGCTCCGGCGCAGCAACGCCCCCAAGTCAGAGCCGGAATTTGTCCGGTTAAAAGTGCCTGACGACGTGCTGCCACGCATCATTTCCATGAGTCAAATCCTACAAAATCATGACGGCACCGAGCGGGAAATCGAGACGAGCGAACGGCAGCTTGTTTGGCTGGAAGACCTCATCTCTGACAATCTCGACTTGCTCTTCCCCGGTATGGATGTCCTTGAGTCGCACAGCTTTCGTGTCACGCGTAATGCGGACATTGACTACGAGTATGAACTGGACGAGGACGAGGAAGAATACGATATGAGCGCCCTCATCGAAGAGAGCGTTCGGAGTCGCCAATTCGGGCCAGTCGTGCGGCTGGCAGTCAACACAACAATCAGCGAACACACGCTAGAGCGCCTGATTGCGGAGTTGGACGTCATCCCTGACCGTGATGTGTACTTTATTGAGGGCACACTGGGCGGTTCTGGGTTGTTTGCCCTTTATGGCGCTGTCAAACGGCCCGACTTGCGCGATGAACCGTATGTGCCGCATGTGCCAGAAGCCTTCCAATCACCCCAATCCATCTTCGACATCATCCGCCAGCACGATTATATGCTGCACCACCCATATGACTCGTTTAACCCGGTAGAGGAATTCTTCCGCGCAGCCGCCCGTGACCCTAACGTCCTCGCCATCAAAGCCACGTTGTACCGTGTCGGTAAGAACTCGCCCATCGTTAAGGCGCTGCTAGAAGCCCGCGAAAACGACAAGCAAGTCGCGGCACTGGTCGAGTTAAAAGCCCGTTTCGATGAAGAGAACAACCTGGAATGGTCACGCGCAATGGAAAAACAGGGCGTTCACGTCACTTATGGTGTGGAAGAACTGCCTGTGAAAACCCATGCCAAAATTG
Organism: uncultured bacterium; assembly: GCA_963922445.1. Taxonomy (GTDB): domain Bacteria; phylum Chloroflexota; class Anaerolineae; order Aggregatilineales; family Phototrophicaceae; genus DAOTTY01. Next base: position 13,116 of record CAWUJQ010000053.1, on the reverse strand, counting down.
CGCTAGTAGTACGCCGCGAGGGGGATGGGGTACGCCGCTACGTCCACCTGGGCACAGGCAATTACAATCCGTCCACGGCGAAGCTGTACACCGATGTTGGCCTGTTCACCTGCCATGACGAAATCACCGAAGACGCCAGCCGCCTGTTCAACCGACTGACGGGTTATGCTCCGTCAACCGTCTACAACCGATTGCTCATCGCGCCAGAGTACCTGCAAAAGAGCCTGATGGACCTCGTTGACGGCGAGATTGCCGCCGCGAAAGCTGGCAAAAAGGCACGCGTTATCTTCAAGATGAACCAACTCGAAGAAGATGGCATGATCGTGAAGCTGTACGAGGCGTCGCAGGCAGGTGTGCAAGTTGACCTTATTGTGCGCGGACTGTGCTGCCTGCGCCCCGGTGTGCCCGATGTAAGTGAAAACATCCGGGTGATTAGCATCATCGGGCGCTTTTTGGAACACAGCCGCGTGTATTACTTCCACAACGCACCGGACGACCGGCGCATCTACTGTGGCAGTGCAGACCTCATGCGCCGCAACCTGCTCAACCGCGTTGAGGTGGTCTATCCTGTACTCGACCAAAACATACAGGCTGATCTACTTCGGATGTTGCGGACGCAGCTTATTGACAATGTAGGAGCCTGGGAGATGATGCCCGATGCGGCATATCGGCGCGTGCAACCCCAAGCGGGTGAGCCTTTGGTATCCTCACAGGTCATCTTGATGGAAGACAGCTTTGGCCTGCCAGAAGACGACCTTCCCCTCCTTTAGCCAATGACCACATCTGACGATCACACCCAGGCACGCTTGGTGCTGGGTGTGATTTATTTACTTTCTTCACATTTGTGACACATGATATGAATTTAGGAAATTTCCTCGGCAGGTGTGCAACGCGTGCGTACAATGTAGCCACTTGGGTTTTGGGGAAAAGACACCACTTTGCCGGTTGAGCATCTATGGCTGGACGATCAAAAAAGCATCCTCTGCTACAGGTTCATCCACCATTGGACGTGGGATGAACTATGGTCGACCGTGTATGCCGCAAGAGACGAATATCACCACTTTGGCCACACCGTTGACATGATTGCTGATATGACAGAAAGCGGCATGATTCCAGGCGAAGCATTGACGCAACTGCGCAAGCTGACGGCTACCCGGACGGATAACCTGGGGATTATCGTGATTGCTAGCAGCAACGTTATCGTGAGCACCATTATCAATATGGGTAGGCCGCTGCTACCTGTATCCCTCAAATTTGAACTGGTGAATACCCGTGATGAAGGCATCGCCTACATTCGTAACATGCGGCAAACCGCCTAGGCAACACTCGCCCTGCCCGCACCCTTCGCTATAATACGCGTGCCGATTCGCAAGCATTATGAAGCCACGCCGATTATGTCCATCCTAACTACCACCGACCTGGGGAAGTCCTTTGGCCCCGACGAAATTTTTGCAGACATCACCGTTGAAATTCCAAAGGGTGCCCGTATTGCCCTTGTTGGCCCCAACGGTGCCGGCAAAACGACCCTCCTTCACATATTGATCGGTGAGCAGTCCCCAACAACAGGCACTGTTACCACCATGAAGGACATGCGGGTCGGCTTTTTGCCACAACAACCGGAGCTGCTAGGCGATCACACGCTGTGGACGGAGGCATTGGGGGCATTTGATGCGCTGCGGGCACGCGAAGCCGAATTGAACACGCTCGAAGCGCGTATGGCTGACGGTGACGAGGACGCCTTGAACCAGTATGGCCCACTGCAAGAGCAGTTTGAAGCCGATGGCGGCTACACCTACCTGCAAACCACCCGGGCCGTCCTCGAAGGCCTGGGATTTAGCGAAAAACAATTCGAACTGCCGTTAACCAAGCTCAGCGGTGGCCAAAAAACGCGGGCGGTGCTGGCCCGCCTACTGCTGGAAAATCCCCACTTGCTCGCCCTGGACGAGCCAACCAATCACCTGGATATTGACGCGATTGAATGGCTAGAAGGCTACCTGAAAACGTTTGAGGGGGCGGTGCTGGCCATTAGTCATGACCGCTACTTTATTGATGCGTTTGCCAACACGGTGTGGGAACTGGACTTTGGTATGCTGGAAACGTACCGGGCCAATTACACGAGCTTCATCCGGCAGCGAGAAGAGCGCCGCGAGCGCCTGCAAAAGGACTTCGAAGCCCAACAAGCGTTTATCGCAAAGGAAGAAGACTACATCCGGCGCAACATCGCGGGACAAAATACCCGGCAGGCTCAAGGCCGTCGTAAACGCCTGGAACGGCTCAAGCGCGATAACCTCATCAAAGGGCCAGAGTCCGAACACGACGCCATGCGCGTGCAGATGCAAATCACGCATCGCGGCAACGAGTTTATGATTACAACAGAGGGTTTACAGGTTGGCTACCCAGGTGCGCCACTGCTCCATGTAGATGACCTGCGCCTGGAACGCCAGGAGGTGGCCGCGCTGGTTGGGCCAAACGGTGTGGGCAAATCAACGTTTATCAAAACGATTCTCGGTGAGGTGGAATCGCTAGCGGGCGCGGCCAACGTTGGCGACAAGGTCGAAATTGGCTACTTCGCCCAGGCCCATGAGCGCCTCAATCCTGACAATACCGTCATTGACGAAATCATTGCCACGCGTGATATGACGCCCGGTGAGGCCCGCAACTACCTCGCCCGCTATCTGTTCCGTGGCGAAGATGTCTTCCGCAAAATTGGGTCGCTTAGCGGCGGCGAGCGGGGACGAGTCGCCCTGGCTAAATTGGCCCTGGGCACAGCCAACCTGCTGCTGCTGGACGAGCCGACCAACCACCTGGACATCCCCAGCCAGGAAGTACTCGAAACCATGCTCAAGGACTATCCAGGCACCGTTTTGCTTATCAGCCACGACCGCTATCTTGTTGATGCTGTGGCAACACAGGTGTGGGCCGCGCGCCCGCCAAAAAGCGCCGACTCGGTTGGTAAAGTCACAGCGTTTAAAGGCACTTATACCGAGTTCGTACAAATGCGCGAGGCGCAGCAAATCGCGAAACAACAAGCCGAGGTACAAGTACGCGAGGCGTCAAAAGCGGTCGCTGCCAAACAAACTCAAAAGAAGCCGAGCCAGAAAAAGCACGGCCTAAACCCCTACCAACTCGAAAAGCGCATCACAGAGGTAGAAGGGCGCATTCACAGCCTGGAAGAGCAATTGGAAACGCTAACGGCCTCGCTGGCAAGCGAAAGCGCTAACGGCAACGCAGCTAAGGTGCAAGAGCTGGGTGAGGCGTACAATCAGGCAGAGGCGGACTTAGAAGCCGCCATGAGCGAGTGGGAGCTGCTTCTCGAAGATTAGCTCGAGCCGCCCCCAACATCACGAATAAGCGTCTAGCCTTCTACATCCCCCAAATCCGCCTCGCTGACGGTGCTGCTGCAATACTGGCAGTGCCACAGCGAAACGTAGTCAACAGCCAAGCCAAGCTTTTGGGCCACGCGTGGGGGGATAGGCTGGTCGCCAGCATAGGTGAACGTGCCACGCTGACCGCACGATGGGCAGGTTGCCGTCACTTGGGTTGTGGTGTTTTCCTGCATGTGCATCGTCTCAATCATTATTCTGGCACTCGCTCTCGTTGATTACGCTTCAACTCTATCCGTTTACGTCAACGTTACACAAACGGCGTCGGCATATCGTATGGCAAACGTCACGATGCCTACAGTGTAGATCAAATTGCATGCGGCGTGGTAAGTTGCATAGAAGGTTTCACACAATTCACGTTAATGTGAGCAAAACCTTTACACATTTACACTTAGATTACAGATTGAGGAGAAATCGCAGGCCGATCAGCAGCAAAAAGATGCCATAGATGCGCTTCACCGTACCGGCTGGCAGGCTAATGGTGATTTGAGCGCCGAACCATGCCCCCAGCAGCAAACCCAACGCAACATATAACGCCGTCGAGATTTCCAAATTGCCCTGCTGGTAGTACTCGAATGCGCCAAGCAAGCCCACGGGGGGCAGCAGCGCCCCCAGCGATGTTGCAACAGCGATTTTTTGCGGAAACCTGAAGAAGGTTATGAGCGCTGGAACGATCACCGCACCACCACCAATCCCAAACAAACCGGAGGCAACCCCCGCCACCAAGCCCATGACCGTGATAAGCAGCCAGTTGTCTCGTATGTCATCCTCTGACGTCAAATCAGGCGCTGGCTGACGAACACCAATCCACTGAAGCGGCGATGCCATACGCCAGCCGACATATAGCAGAAACAACCCATACAGCCGCTGCAAAAGGGTTTGGTCAATCGTGTTCGCAAACCGCGCGCCAACCCAGCCCCCGAAGAAAAGCCCCCCGGCGATAATCAGGGCGGTGCGCCAGCGCATCAAGCCACTCCGTTGATAGGCCAGCGCCCCGAATACACCGACCGGCAGCAGCAGCGCCCCCAACGATGTGCCCAGTGCTTCGACCAGTGCTAACCCGGCAAAGGTCGTCAGCATGGGCACAATAATCACGCCACCACCAATCCCAAACATGCCAGCCGCAATGCCTGCAACAAAGCCCATCACAACCAAACCCAACGCCATCATGATGTTTGTCCTGCATCAGTCGGTGAGCTAAGTGCCGTCAACACAGCGTTGAGTACGTCCTGCTCTACGGCCTCAATCGGGCGCTCCGCATCAATCCGAACGAAACGCTCCGGTTCAGCCGCGATTAACGCCTCATACCCCGCAACCACCCGCTCACGGAATGCTGCCTCGGCCCCATCCAGTCGATCAAACGCCTCGCCAAACAAAGACGCTCGATAGCGTCGGTCAAGCGCAACCTCCGGGGATAGGTCTAGGTAAATGGTTACATCGGGCACCAAACCACCTGTGGCAAAGTGGATGACTGTGCGCAGCGTGTCCAGGTCTAGCCCGTGCCCATACCCCTGATAAGCGAGTGTGGAATCGTAAAAGCGATCAAGCAAAACAACCCCACCTGCGTCAAGGTGAGGCACAAGAACCTGGTGTACCAATTGCGCCCGCGATGCGTTGAACAGCAGCAGTTCCGTTTCTGGAGCGATGGCCTTGTTTTTGTTGTCCAGCAGCACGGAGCGAATCTGTTCACCGATGTCGGTGCCTCCCGGCTCTCGCGACACCAACACCGCCATGCCCAAGGCCCGCAAACGCGCCGCAACTGTTTTAATGTGTGTCGATTTACCACCACCGTCAATACCCTCAAAGGTGATTAACATAGGGGTGAGAATCCTGTCTTTTAACCGTCCAGGCGAAAAGCGGCCCTTAGTATGCGGGAAGGCGGTCTGTTTTGCAAAAAGGCGTTGAGGGCTGGCAGCGTGGGCTGTGTGCCTACGCTGCCGTTGGCAGGCGGTGGTGCGTTTTAGCGGTCTGAACGGTCGTTAGAACCAGGGCGCGACAAATCGCCACACAGCGGTTCGATGTTATAGCGCTCACGCTCAACACACGTTAGCTCCGTGATGTAGCGGTTCGCCGTCACCCACTCCACGAGTTCGTCGCTGGTACGGGCAATGCGCCATACACGCGCAGTGTTATCCTCCGCAGCAGAAACAGCCTGGGTACCATCGGGTGAGAAGACCACATCCAACACCCAATTGGTATGACCGTCAAAGCGGCGGATTTCTTCGCCTGTGTCGGCTTCCCATAGGCGCACGCTGGTGTCACTCGCGCCAGAGATGACATAACGGTCATCCGGGCTGAATGTCGCCCCGTACACAAATCCCTCGTGGCCGACCAATCGCCGGACTTCGTTACCTCGCTCAACATCCCAGATAATTAAGTCGTCGTCGGCAGCCGAAATTGCAAACTGCCCGTCCTGGCTGAAGTTGACGCCATTCACCCAACCTGAGTGCCCACTCATCGAATGCAGGCTTTCACCCGTTGCCGCGTCCCATATCACAACCAGGCTGTCTGAACCGCCAGAGACGAGCTTGGTACCATCAGGGCTAAACTTCACCCGGAAGGCACGCCCCTCGTGCGCGCCCTCAATCACTTGCTGCACTTCGCCTGTCGCCGCGTCCCATAAGCGAAGCGTGCCGTCACTGCTGCCCGTTGCCAACAGACTACCGTCCGGACTGAAATCGACCCCATTCACGTTGCCCTCGTGGCCTGTCAACTGTCGCACAATGTCACCCGTCGCGACATCCCACACAATCACCGTGTCATCGTAGGATGCAGTAGCCAGCAGCGTGCCGTCGGGGTTGAAGGCAGCCCCGGCTACCGTGTCGGCGTGACCCTCAAATAGCGCGATAGGCGCGCCTGTTGCCGCATCCCACAGCCGCACGGAGTTGTCACCATCAGCGAAATTGAGTTTGCCAGACCCGGTTGCAATTATGCTGCCATCCGGGCTGTAGACGGCAGTCCACAGCCAGTCCTCATGCCCTTCCAGCGTGTATATGCGATCACGCCGTTCGAGGGCGGTGAGAAACACCCGGTTGTCCGTAAATGTATCCGAATCATTGCCGGATGTCGTCAACGCGTGCAGGCCGTCGGGACTGAACACGACATCCAAAACACGGTCGGCATGGGAATCAAACCGCTGAATTTGTGCCCCTGTCGCCACGTCCCAGCGCCGCACCGTTTGATCCCACCCGCCAGAAAGCACGCTACGCCCGTCTGGGGCGTAGTCGAGCGTGGTAATCACGTCCGTGTGGCCGTACAGGTGATGAATAACTTCACTCTGATCCACATTCCACAGGCGGATGGTGCCCCCGAACTCGTTGGGGTCATAGGATGCAACAGCAGCCGTTGAGCCGTCGGGACTGAGTGCCGCCGCCCGCAGCCAGCCTGTATTTTCTGCTTGCAGCGTCGCCACAAGTTCACCGGTCTCCACGTCCCACACGCGGGCAGCACGCGGGGGCAGCACCTCAACGTCTTCAACTGGGTCTGCCACGCTAGCAATAACGCGCTGCCCGTCGCCACTAAAGTCCACGCTCAAAACGCGCCCGGTGTTGCCCGCTAACTGCTGCATCAAACGGCCCGTTGCCACATCCCAAAGGAACAACTCAGCTGCACTTGAGCCAGACAGCAGCAGTCGTCCATCGGGGCTGAAGGCCATCTGATTGACTTGTAACGTATGGCCTTCCAGTTCGCGCACCAGCACACCTTCGTTCACGTCCCAAATCCGAATAACACCGTCTGTACTACTTGATGCGACAAGGGCAGCGGTTGGGCTGGCAACCACCGCATACACCGGGGTGCCCACCCCTCGGTTGTCGTTATTCATTTGTGTGTGAGCGTCAATATCGTGAATGACGCTATTGGTATTGGGATCAATAATGAGCAGCTTGCCATTGGCCGCGCCCGCCACGACGACTGATCCGTCGCCGTTGAAGTCCACACTCAACAGTGATGCGTCCTCAAGTGGATTAAGCTGGGCGATTTCGCCAGGGGCGTAGGCTGCTTCTGCCAAGGCACGCTTGACAGGGGTCAGTTCACCGCGCTGGCGGTTCGCCTCCAACGACAATTTGAGCGCCTCTGTCGGGAAAAACTCGTCAAGCAGGTTGAGCGAACTTGCGGCCAGGGCCACGGCCTCTGCTTCAGAGGCCCGCTCCTGCGCTTCCTGAGCATTGTTCGCGGCGAGTACCGCATTGTTTTCGGCGAGTGCCTGTTGTGCCCGCGCCCGCTGGAACAATGCCCCGGAAAGAATCGCCAGCCCTGTTGCTACGACTGCCGCCACGCTTACCACCATGAGCAGCAGGCGCATCCGTTGCTGCGCCCGTTCTTCCAGGGCTTCTTCGCGTGCGACGCGTGCTTGCTCGGCTTCTAACGCGGCGTCATGCTGTTCCAGGCTCTCACGCACATAAGCGGCTTCCTGCTGATTCATCGCGACGAACGGTGTATCTCGCAGAGCTGCAAACTGCTCCAAGCGGCTGCCAGATGCCAAAAAGCTGTCGTCCCGGCTGTGGGCCAACCACTCCGCCGTAGCAAGGTTGAGCCGCCGCTGGGTGCGCAAATCCTCACGGGCAGCGTCAAGCCAATCGCGCAAGCGCTTCCACTCCCGAATAAGCGCCTCGTGGGCAACTTCCAGCGTGGGTTCTCGCGTTTGTGGGTCATTATCAAACGTGAGCAGCCGCTGCCCACCAAAGGTATCAATCACACGGATCATAGCCTCGTCGTCACCCAGGTCACGCAGTTCCGTGCGCAGGATGCGGCGGCGGGTGTCTTCCTGGCCTTCACCCAGCGTCACCATGCGCAAAAACATCTGCTGGGCAGACTGTTGCTCAATTGCGCTCAACCCCTGATAAATCTCCTCAGCGCGGCGGGCCAGTGCCCCCATTGCCCCGCCAATCTCTTCATAGGCCGCTAACGTCAAGCGGCTGCCATCGCGCTGTTCAAAAAGCTGTGTGAGCGCATATTGCAGCAGCGGCAGCGCCCCTGGCTGCTCACGGACGTCGTCTGCAATGGCTGTGGCTAACCCCGCCTCCAGCATGACGCCAATTTGCCGCGCCGGTAAAACAATCGCGTTTTCCAATTCGCGCGCGCTCAGGGGCAGCACAACTTCCGTATGCTGGCGAACCATTTCACCAAATTCGTAGTAGCTTAGCGGGCGGTCATAGAAGTCAGCGCGCAGCGTCAAGATCAAGTGGAGGCGGCTGCGGGGTTCGTTGGCCGCCTCCATCAAGCTGTTGAGGAAGTGCTGGCGCAGCTCATCATCTTCAGTGAGGGTGAACACCTCCTCAAACTGGTCAATGACGATCACAAGCTGGCTGTTGTCATCCGGCAGCACCCGCTTTATCGCACGCAGCAGGCCGCGCTCATCCTCATGTAACTGATGCAGCAGGCTCTCCGGCGGGTTGACGGCCACCCGCAGCAGGGCCGCTTCCATCTCCTCCATTGGGTGATTGCCGGGCACCATCTCGGTGTAAAACCAATCCGTGCTACTGGTGACTGCGTCGTTGGCAGGGATAGCACCGCGGCGAAGGGCAGGGATCAAACCCGCCTTCACCACGCTCGATTTACCACTGCCACTCGGCCCCACAATCACGAGCAGGCGCTCTCCAACTGCCGCAGCACCTTGCGGCAGCAGCCGTTCAACCAGGCGTTCAGTTAGTTCCTCACGCCCAAAAAAGTCCCCGCTATCCGCCTCATCAAACGCCTTAAGTCCCTTGTACGGATTCTTCACCTGTTGTGGCGATAACCCTGTGAGGATCAAGCCGCCATCAGTAGCCATCACGCGCTGAATTTCAGAGGTCGAGGCGTCCGTGTCACGCAAGGCCCGGTTATAGGCTAAAGCCAGTTCCATCACGCTCGTGTAGCGCATGGCCGGGTCTTTGGCCGTCGCACGTTGCAAGACTTCCTCAAGATGATCGGTCACGTCGTCGCGCCGTGACTTCAACAGGGGGACGGGGTCTTGCAGTTGATGGATCATCATCGCGGTCGGCGTCTTTGCCGGGAAGGGATGTTCCCCTGTTAGCGCGTAGTGCAGCAATATCCCCAGGCTATACACATCCGATAGCGGCGTCACGTCTTCACCTGTGATCTGCTCCGGCGAAAGATAGGCCGGTGAGCCGATAATGGTGCCCGTTTGGGTGAGGTTAACGTTTTGGCCCCCAATGTCCTTGGCAATGCCGAAGTCTGACAGGTAATGATTGCCCGCTTCGTCTAGCAATATATTGTCGGGCTTCAGGTCGCGGTGGATGACCCCACTGTTGTGCGCAACAGCAAGCGCCGAGGCGATCTGATTGAGCATGGCCCCCGCGCGTTCCAGCGACAGCGGCCCATCTTGGCGAATAAGCTGCGTGAGGCTGCCACCACGCAGGTAGCGCATGACTAAGTAGGCACCTTTGGGGTCGCGCCAGTAGTCATATAACGGGACGATGTAGGGGTGTTCTAAGCGGGCGACCAGTTGGGCTTCGGTTTCAAAGCGGCGGATGAACATCGGGGCATTGGCGTACTCTGGCAAGATGACCTTAATCGCCACCTCGCGCCCAATCACAGGTTGGTATGCCAGGTAAACAGCCCCAAACCCACCCGTACCAATGAGTTCACGTAGCTCATACCCTTTGACCTCACTGCCCAACAAACTCTCAATCATAAACCACCACACATCATCCCGTCGGGTCGACAATAAGTTGCATTTTACCCAAGGCCAATCATTTTACCGAACATAACCGACCTAAATTCTGTTCATTTTCTGCCCAAGTTTACGCTATATTTTGTAATAATCACAGGCTAAGTTAAGGCTGGAATGAAGCTTCACTTGAGAATAGGGGAATAGGTTAATGAAGTGGGCACGGCATAAGGTGGTGAATCAGCGCGCATCAAGGCGGTCGCGTCCTTCAGGCCAATCGTGGTTGTAGGGGCCAGTTTCCGAGGGGTTGCGAATGTGTGCCGCCGATGGCGGGTCTTCACTGGATTCGCGCGGGTCACGCGATGTGCGATTGAACTCAGCGCGTCCGGCACGGGCTTCCCATTGACCATCGTTACCAGCCGACGACAACGGCGGGTTTGTTTTTGGCATCGGCTTGGTGTCCGATTGAGCATCGGTGTCCGTCGCCGGGGGCATCGCAACTGTTTCTTCCTCGTCCTCAAATGTAACGCCTTGCTCCTCAACCATAATCACAATCACGCTGATGTTATCTTCACCACCGCGCTCGTTCGCCAGGTTAATGAGTTGCTGCGACATCAGGTTGGGGTTTGTGTGTTGGCTCACGGTAGACGCAATCTCCAGCGGGCGCACATGGCGCGTTAGCCCATCGGAACACAACACCAGCCGATCACCAATGGCCAAATCAGCATAATAGGTATCAACCTCGAGATCGCTGGTTTGCCCCAATGCGCGATACAACACATTACCCATCGGGTGGGTTTCGGCCTGGTCTGCCGTGATGTGCCCTGCATCTAGCAACGCCTGCACAAAGCTATGGTCAGACGTAATCTGCTCAATTTCCCCGTGTTGATTGACCCGGTAGGCGCGGCTGTCACCCACATGGGCAAACGTGGCCTGCTGGTTGTTAACAAAGGCCATCGTTAGGGTCGTTCCCATGCCACGCTGCCGGGGATGTTCGACCGCCTGATTCATGATCGACACGTTGGCCTCTTTGACGGCAGAACTCATCTGATCTTCGTCAATTTCAAGCGCCTGGGTACTGGGTTCATTCATCTTAAGGTAAGCCATAATGGTTTCTACAGCAATACGGCTCGCTTCCTCACCGGCAGCGGCCCCACCCATCCCGTCAGCCACGATTGCCAACAGCAAGTCCTCGCCCGTCCACAGATGGATGTTGTCTTCGTTGTGGTTTCGTACCCGGCCCACATTTGTGATCGCGCTGCCGCGCAACTTGATTTTACCGTGTGGGTTTGTCATCGTTCTTTCCTTAACCAGTCCAGCCACAACACGAACAGTCGATTGGTCTTACCTGTTTTGCAAACTATAATCGACAATTGGATTTGCCTCAAGCAGTGGAGTGCCAACCTGCCCCTTATTCTACAGCACCCCGCCTTGCCTGCAACCAAGGTAGCAAGTTCGTTACATTAACGTAGTGCCCATATGCAGACTATACGCGTTTTTCAGGTTGAGACCGGGATTTTTTGTACACTTTTGCAGCTTAAGCGTTGAGGCCACGCCGTTGATTTGACCACTATGTGTGGTACAGTTTTCTCTTAGCTTCCAATGTAGACGACCCTCCCTAATTGAAAAGATGGATGACGCATGGCAGACGCACTAGGTGACGTATATCGTATTGACAATTTCAATGACACCTTCGCGCTGGGGCACTATGCGCGTGTCATGGACTCGCTCGACCGGCGGACAGGCAAACCAGTCGCTTTCAAGGTCATGCGACCAGAACATTTAAGCGGTGATGGTGACATGCGCTGGGAGGTGCAGGCGTTTGCTAACGAAGCCAAATTGCTCATGAAACTGGCAGACAGCCCCTACGTCGTAGACCTGCTGGACTGCGGGTATGTTTCGGACAAGGGCGAAGCCCCCGCCGGAGGCGAAATCGTTTCATTTGGTATGGACATCATGGGCTTTTCTCGTGCACTCATCGACCACACCCGCAAAGGGTGGCGTCCCTACCTGGCGCTGGAAAATCTGCCGCGTACCAAAAACCTGCTCTATTTGATGAAGCCTAACGCACCAACAATCCGGCGGCGGCTGCCCAGTGAAGAGGGCCTTGCTTTAGCACTGCAATTTGCTGAACTGCTGAAGACCGCCCACCGCGAGCGCATCGTTTACCTGGATCACAAGCTGGAACACGTATACTGGGACGGTGCCCGGTTGCAGGTCATTGACCTCAACAGTTCGCGCCAACTTGCCCCAGAGGACAATACAGATCAGTTCCGTAAAGACATCCACAATCTGTGTGTGGGCATCCTGTACCCCATCTTTACGGGCTTGTCTCCGGTAAAGGCGTCGCTGCGCCCGCAGCCCGGCGGCATGAAGCAGGTCGAAACCCGCTACCAAGGCATTAACGAACTGGACTTCGGCATTGAGCCAACGTTGAGCCGCCCGCTCGTGGATATGTTGCAGCGCGGTGCGGCCATGCAAATTGAAACGGTTGATGATTTTCAGTCGCAATTGCAGGAAATTGCCGCCCAACATGGGTGGGACTTCTCTGAACATTACACCAGTCCAGCGAGCCGTGATGCCCGAACGCAACTGCGGTCTGGGCTAACCAAGCTGCGCGACGGCCAGGAAAAAATTCGGGAAGCGCGTGATTTGTTCCGCGAGGCGGCCATCCACGACAACATTACGGAAGATTTGGAAGCCGAACTGCGGCGATTGGTGAAGGCAGTCAACTACGTCCTGAACCAGCGGGTGATTCCGTAGGTTGTTCAATCGCACTTCAATCCCCTGGCTTCAGCATTAGCAAGTCCCCACATCACCAATGGGTGGAAGGTTATTGGCAAAAGTAACACCTTCTGCCCAAACCAGTAAGCAAAGCCAACCATGCCAAAACTGCGTTTATCCCCGTACATCAGATGATGCACATCAGGGGAAATTGCCCACCTGTGCAACCTCTCTCTTGAGATTCTCGCCCTAAAATTGCAGAAATTGAGCGAAATTAACGTAAAAAGCGCCGTTTTCAGCTTAAACTTGCAGAAAACGGCGCTTTCCTTGCGATGGTGTTAAGGTGTAGGGCTGGTGGGACTCGAACCCACACTCCCGAAGGACACGGTTTTTAAGACC
>CAWUJQ010000052.1:0-18881 GCA_963922445.1 uncultured bacterium | reverse complement strand
AGGGTAGTGCAGTCTTTGTGTGTGCCGACGAGTACGGGCAAACGCACTGTTTTGCCAGCAGCGACGCTTTTCTGGCATTTGCCGCCAGCTATGATGATTGGACGCGCACAGGGCGCGTTGGTGTGCAACAGATGCGTGTACGTTTCGCGCCAAATAGCGTGACCCTCGATTCGGATGATCGTGGGCGCGTGTTTACCCGGCGTGGCACCAAATTGCACGTATGGCTAGAACCACCCCATCAGTAGCGATCCATCGCCCACCGCAGCAAGCTGTAGAAAGCAGCTTCACCCGCATGTGTCATATAATCATTGAGCGTTTCAACAACCGCATCTGCACTGATGCGGTTTTCGCTGTCATGGAAGTAATAGGCCACAGCGCTTCGCAGCGCCACATCGTTGTGGGCAACACGCTCGTAGTGACTCATGCTGCGTAGCAGCGTCCACACAGCCGTCCAATGCCCAATCCCCTTGATAGCGATGAGCCGTCGGTAAGCCTCAGCTTCGTCTCCCCCTCGCAATCCTTCCAAATCAAGTTCACTGTTGGCGATTTGCTGGGCAACCTGCTGCATAACGGCCACTCGCCGATGCGTGATTTTGAGAATGCTGTGCAATTCGGTTGCGTTGGCAGCGGCAATTACACCAGGTAACGGGAAGGTGTAATAACGAACTCCCTCATACGCGACCGATTCCCCGCCCCATTCCGCGATGGCCCGCTGGGCGCGGAGCGCGGCATATAGCGAGATTTGCTGTTCGATGATGACGATCATCAGGGCCTCGAACACCGTTTCGCTTTGGAAGTGGCGAACGCCGTACAGCGGTTCTACAACCGACCACAAACGCGGCTTCCTTTGTGCAAACGCAAAAAACGGTGCCACATCAACGTGAGCGGCCAACACCCCACGGGTATGAGCGAGTAGTGTGTTATGGGGCACTGTTTCGCCGCAAAGCTGCTCAATGTGCAAATTTGGCGCGTCTGGAGGGCCGTGTTGCGTGACCCGAACAAGTACCGTCTGCCCGTTCACGCGCAGGGCGCGGTAGTAAGCCTCATCACGGTAAACATCTAGCACGCCGTGATATTGGCTAAGCAGTTTGGCGGTTGTATTCAGGTCGTAAGGGGGCGGGGGAAAAAGGTCGCCAACGTGCATCAGTCAGCGGCGACGTTCAAGATACCAAGCAGGGCAAACACCATACGCAAGCCGCTCATGGCACTCTGGCGAAAGTCTATGGGGGGATGATGCAGCCCAAGTTGCGACCAGTCACATTCGGCATGGAGTAACGGTAGCACAATTTTCCCCTGCCGCAGGAAGTAGTTTAACTCTGCGCGGCTGCTATCACTGGCGACCATTTCTGGCGACAGGACCAACAGCATCACGCCGCACTCGTCCAATGCCTGCTGAATCGACTCGTTCCAGTCCATAGCACCCTGTAATGGCACATCTATCATATCAATCCAACAGGGCAGGCCACGCCCCTTAATCTGTTCGGCCAGGTCAACAGCGAAAAGCTCATCGGCGCGGTTGTAGCACACAAACGTACCTCGCTGTGCCGCTTTTTGAATTTGCCGTGGTGTCAGCAGGGTGTTAAGCCCGTCACGCACTTTTTCGTGGCTGGGGTCAATTGCTAGCGCACGTGACAGGGCAAGGCGCTTTTCGTCCACATTGTCTGCAACGTAGGCAAGCCATGCCCAGGCATTAAAGTTATTGGCATCGCTGCGAAGCACATCTATCAGCAGGCCGCGTGCCCCACTGCGGTCACCTTGCCTGGCTAATGCAACGGCTTGCTTAAATTGAGTCGTGCTTTTGGATGGATTTGACATCACACCTCAGGGCTATGCCCACTTAGCCTTAACGGTTGCATTATAACAGAAGCCAAACCTTCCGTCGCGTAACACAGCTTACATTCTTGTTATTTTTCGTAACTTTTTTACGATCCCTCTGCGTTCGCCTGGTCAGAAGCGCTGCCATTGGGCGAGGCTTCGCTAAATAATCCCAATATCTCGCGTTGCCGCTCGGAACGCTGCTGTGCGAGTACCCGCAAATCATCAACAAGGTCGCTCTCGTCTGTGATTTCCGCCCCAAGCAGGGACTCAATCGCATCTTCCATTGTGATGATGCCTGCTGTGCCACCATACTCGTCAAATACCAGCGCGATGTGATGCTGCTTGTCAATCAGTTCGGTCATCACACGGGCTACGGAAATCGTTTCTGGCACGGAAATCATTTCGCGCTTGAACTCGCGCAGCGTCCGTTTGTGTTCGTCGCGGGCAGCAGCGGCCAGCACATCATGACGCAGCACAAACGCCACAATGTCATCCGCGTTTTCGTCATAAATCGGAATGCGTGAGTAGGGTATTTTGTTGCTTTGTGACATGACCTCGGTCACCGTCATATCCTGTTGCAGCGACAGCACTACCGGGCGCGGTGTCATGATCGCGCTGACCTGCACCTCGTCTAACCGAAGCAAGTTTTTCAGGATTTTATAGTCGCTCTCTGCAATTGTACCGCTGGTGCTGCCCATCTGGGCCATGGTTTCAAGCTCTCCGCGTGTGACAACCTCACCGGCTTCCCCATGTGAGATGACGTTGGTCATACGCTGAAAGATCCAAACCAGCGGCGACAGAACGAAAACCAAAGCCTGAATGGAATAGGCGTTGAATGCCAAAAGCTGCCGCCAATAGACTGCGCCCAGCGTTTTGGGGATGATCTCCGAAAATATGAGAATAAGTAGGGTCAGCACTGCAGAGATAAGCGCAAACCACTCATTGCCAAATACCCCGGCTGCCTGGGCACCTGCCCCCGCCGCGCCAACCGTATGAGCAATCGTGTTCAACGTTAGGATGGCTGAGATAGGCCGATCAACATTTTCCTTGAGCCGCTTCATGATGCGGCCAGCCGGTCTACCCTCATTGGCGATTGTTTCTACATAGGACGCCGAGCTAGACAGTAGGCCAGCTTCCCACATGGAACACAGGAAGGAAAAGCCGAGGGCGACAGTGATGTAAAACAGCAAGCCAGAAATCGTACCCGTGGGTTCGGCAGTGGGGTTGACAGGGGCAAACAAAAGATGTTGGAATTCGATCAAGGTCGTTACCCTGCATAGGATGCGTAACTGTGGATAGCCTAAATATATCACATTCGCAATCATAAACGGTAACCCGTGCCCTACGAAAACCGACCATTAAGCATTGGCCAAGGTCAGGGAGCCATCTTCTAAAGGGGAGGGACGTGCCAATCGGGGTGCGTTTGGGTTGTGGTGGGGCAGGTCATGCAGGCAACTATGATGACCAGGGGGCGCAGTTCAAAGCCGTAGGTGAGACGCAGCACAAACACTGCTGCGCCCCATTGCTTATGTTTTGAAGTTAAGAAACTGCGTTGATGGCATCGCAGGCTGGGCAAGTGCCATCAGGCCGGATGATCGCAAAGCCAGCTTGCGGGTCAGCGCCAAACATAGTGGCGTCAACGTTCCAGATGATGAACAACCGCACTCGACCACTACTGCGAGCAATTTGCACCGCTTCGGCTAGCCATTGGGCTTGTTCCTGCACGCTTGTGCCAGAGGCCCAGCTAAAGTTCGATGGCAGTTCACCGTAGCCATCTGCTGACAGGTAGCCAATTTCCGTGAAGCAGAGCGGCTTGCTTGGGAACGTACTGCCATACAGGCTGGCCATGCCGTTGTAATAGCGTGTGTAGTATGTGCTATTCTCACGCGGGTCGCCGCTGTTTGCCGATGGCGGTACTGCACCTTCGTTGTAGTGAACGCCGACACAGTCCATATATTGGGACGCGCCTGCATTGGCCATATCACGGATGAACTCGTTATCGTTACAGCCCGCAGTGGTGCAACTGGAGAAGAACCCGGTTGGGGCCGGGGCACCGCTAATCACCAGGACGTTCGGGTTCTTGGATTTGATGTTCTCATAGGCCTGACGCAGCATGTTGGTGTAGTTAGCCCCACTAATCAAGCCCACCGGCCACTCCGCATCAATATTCGGCTCGTTCCACACCTCAATACCCTCAACGGAACGTCCATCCGGGGCAAGCGCAGCCACTGAACCGACGAAGCTTGCGTACTCGCGGTAGTATTCGTCCGGATTGGCGGCAAGTTCACTTGGGTTGCCTACGATACCCAACAGCAGCTTAAAACCGCGATTATGCGCCGTTTGAATAATGCCTTCTGTTACCGAGGCAGGTTCGCCCAGGCTCCAGCGATACTGCACTTTGACCCAGTTCATGCCCGTGGCACGCATGGTTTCTGGGAAGGAGAAGGTAATCACCTGGCCACCCAACTCGAAGCCGCCGCCTACATTGGACGGGCCACTCGGTACAGCAGGAGCAGGAGTGTCACCGCCATCGCTGGGGGCTGGCGTCGGCTGCGGTGCAGCGTCAACGACTGTCGTGGCACCTGGGATGTTAAGCACCTGACCGGGGAAGATCAAATTCGGATTGGTTATGCCGTTTTCCTGAGCAATGGCCGTCACCGAGGTGCCAAAGCGCCGCGCAATGTTCGAGAGCGTATCTCCTGCGGCGACCGTGTATGTGCCCGTGGTTGGTGCCGGGTTGCTCGTATTGGTATCGGTTGTTGTATTGCCATCATCTGGCGTCGTGGTCGCGCCAGAAATCGTTAGCACCTGCCCGACGAAGATGCGGTTCGGGTCAGACAGATTGTTGGCCTGGGCAATCGCCGTGAAGGTGGTGCCATAGCGTCGCGCAATGCTGGAAAGGGTGTCCCCGCGTACAACCGTATACGTGACGGCTTCCTGATTACTTGGGCCACCTGTGCCCCCGCCATCTGTACTGCTATCCTCATCGTCAGCAGTCGTTCCTGGAATTCGAAGCGTTTCGCCACGGAAAACCAGCGTCACATCCGTGATGCCGTTCTCGGCGGCTAACGCGCTCACTGTGGTGTTAAAACGCAGCGCAATACGAAATAGATTGTCGCCCGGTTGGACGGTATACGTTTGCAATGGCTGTGTTTCAGTTTCCGTTTGGGCATCGGTGTCCGTATCATCCTGGGCAAAGCCAGCCGCTGGAACCAGACTCAGCACTGCGATACATAACCCGAAGGCAATCCAACGTTTCATAGTCGTTTGTCCTTTTGAAAATCCGTTCCCAAATATGCAAACTAGATTGTAACACGGCCCTCATTTCTGCGCCCAACACGGAGTACATATTTCCCTTTGAAGCGGGTTGGTTTCGAGTTTGATGCACAATTTCGGTAAAAAGCACCAAAAAAATCATTAGGGTTGTGACATTGTAACAGTGAAACCAATTTGAATTTAGCTAATTTCATCCACGCTGCGTTCATAGGGGGTTACTATAATCTCCCATTGTTGATTTTTTAGTGAATTCTACCCCTACGAGGAGTTGAGATAGATGAATGAATATGTCATTCCAGATAGCGCAAAGGAATCGCCCGACGCGCTGTTAGCCTGGTGCCAGGAAAATGATGTTGAAGAAGTTGACGCCCGCTTTATCGACATCCGCGGTATGGTGGAACACTTCAGCATGCCGCTGGCGATGGTGGATGCAGATATGTTCGAAGAGGGTCTAGGGTTCGATGGTTCGAGCGTACAGGGCTTCCAAACAATCGACCAGTCGGACATGATTCTGATCCCTGACCTGTCCACGGTTTTTGTTGACCCGTTCTTCGAAGCCAAGACGATTGCCTTCTACTGCTTTGTCTACGACCCCATCACTCGTGAGCAGTACAGCCGTGACCCGCGTGGTATCCCGGCGCGTGCCGCTCAGTACCTGCTTGACAGCGGCATTGGTGATACGGCCTTCTTTGGCCCTGAAGCCGAATTCTTCATCTTTACGGATGTGAACTACACCACTGGCCCTAACATCAGCTACTACGAGGTTGATTCACACGAGGGCTTCTGGAACTCCGCGAACAGCGGCACCACAGGCTACCTGAACCGCATCAAAGAAGGTTACTTCCCGCTGCCGCCAAATGACCAAACGCAAGACCTGCGCGCTCAGATGGTCAAGACGCTAATGGGCCTCGGCATTCCGGTTGAAGTACACCACCACGAGGTGGGCGGCGCTGGCCAGGCAGAGATCGACCTGCGCTACGCTGAACTGACCACAATGGCTGACATGATGACCACCTATAAGTATGCGGTGAAGAATGTCGCTTACAAAGCGGGCATGATCGCTACATTTATGCCCAAGCCGGTTTTTGAAGACAACGGTTCGGGTATGCACTGCCACCAATCCATCTGGAAAGATGGCGACCCTCTGTTTGCTGGTGACGGGTACGCTGGCTTGAGCGAAATGGCCATCCACTACATCGGTGGTATCCTGAAGCACGCCCCGGCA
Organism: uncultured bacterium; assembly: GCA_963922445.1. Lineage (GTDB taxonomy): Bacteria > Chloroflexota > Anaerolineae > Aggregatilineales > Phototrophicaceae > DAOTTY01. The sequence goes on along the minus strand of CAWUJQ010000052.1, from coordinate 12,562 downwards.
ATCCTGGCGTTTGCTGCCCCAACGACCAACAGCTACCGCCGCCTGGTACCGGGCTACGAGGCACCCGTTAACCTGGTGTACTCCAACCGTAACCGCTCCGCTGCCATCCGCATCCCGATGTACAGCAACAGCCCCAAGGCCAAGCGCATTGAGTTCCGCGCACCGGACCCGTCGGCAAACCCGTACTTCGCCCTCTCTGCCATGTTGATGGCCGGTTTGGACGGCATCGAGAACAAGATTGATCCGGGTTCGTCTACGGACGTTGACCTGTACGAAGCAGGCATCGAAACAGACACCGTACCCGGTAACCTGCGCGACGCCGTTGCCGCACTCGAAGCCGACCACGAGTTCTTGTTGAAGGGTGGCGTCTTCACGTCAGACATGATTGAAACCTACGTTGAGTACAAGCGTGAAGAGGCTGACAAGGTCGCTATGCGTCCGCACCCATACGAGTTCAACCTCTACATCGACGTTTAAAGTCAAGGCCGTCATGTACTGAGGTGACCAACGGGGCGCGAAAACAACCGCGCCCCGTTTTGTTTCTTCTACACCAGCGTTGCAATGACCTCAATCTCGACCAGCGCACCCAACGGCAAGTTCGCCACTTCAAAGGCAGACCGGGCCGGTGGCGGAGCGCCAGCCGCGTCGAACACCCCGGCGTAAATTTCGTTCATCGCACCAAAATCGTTTATGTCCGCCAAAAAGACGGTCACCTTCACCGCTTTGCTGATGTCCGTTCCGGCTGCGGTCAAAACGGCCTCCACGTTCTCAAGCGCCTTGCGCGTTTGCGCTTGCACATCTCCGTCGATTAGCTTCATTGTGTCCTTGTCCAGCGCAATCTGCCCCGATGCGAATACAAATCCGTTGGCGACGATTGCCTGTGAATAGGGGCCAACGGCACCAGGGGCATTTTCTGTCGAAATCACTTGCTTGGTCATCTAGTCAAACTCCGGTTGCAAATCTGTTGGTTTCACAGTCTAATTAGACACGAAATGGACGTGTTTTGCTAAAGGGCAGGCCAACCTCATGCGCAGGAAGATACTCGGACTGCTATTGGGCTTTCTGCTTGGGGCATTTCTGGGGTCGTTGGTTGTGGCACTGTTCGTGCCCGTAACCGGCAAACAGTTCCGCACCAACGTCACTGGCAACTTCCGGCGGGCGCGACAGGCGGCGAAAACAGCCGAAACCAAGCGTCGCGAAGAACTCGAAGCCGAGCTTGCTCACCTCAAGGGCAGGCGCTCCGCCTAGCAGGATCAAGTTCCAAGGCAAGCGGCGCACAATGATGCGCCGTTTTGCTTTTTGTGAGTTCCTCGACCGCCTCGCACCGTCATACTATGTGTGTACTTACATCACATTCATCGTGTGATAGTGGCAATGTGCAACCCTACAGCAGCAACAGTCGCAGACGTTTAGCGATCAATGACAATAATCCGATGGAGATCATTCAGTGGCCTACGCAGCCGATAAACCCACCCAACCCCTCCAAGTGGCCCAAACGAACCAGCCCAACCCGTGGTGGATTTTAGCCGTACTATGCCTATCGCTGGTGTTGGTCGTGGCGGCCAACTCTGGCGTGAACGTGGCCTTACCGACGTTGGTTCGTGCAATTGGGGCCACGCAAACCCAGCTTCAGTGGATTGTAGACGCGTATGCAATTGCCTTTGCGGGGTTTTTACTGCCCGCAGGCGCTTTAGGTGACCGATTTGGGCGCAAGCGGGCATTACAGTTAGGTCTTGTCGTGTTCGCTGGGGCAAGCATCTGGGCATCGTTTGCCTCGGGTGCTGGGACTGTGATCGCTGCCCGTGGGGTGATGGGCCTGGGTGCAGCCTTTATTATGCCGTCAACGCTCTCGCTCATTACGGTTGTGTTTCCGCCACAAACGCGTGGACGGGCAATTGCGATCTGGGCCGGGTTTGCGGGGGCGGGTGCCGCTATTGGGCCGCTGCTTTCAGGGCTAATTCTGGAGCGGTTCAGTTGGGCAGGCGTGTTTTGGATCAATGTGCCGATTGTACTCGTTGCGCTGGTCGCAGGGGCGTTTCTTCTTCCCGCTTCCAAAGATTCGCAGCAGCGCCCACTGGATGGGGTTGGCAGCTTGCTATCAATCGCGGGGCTTTCGACAGCGCTGTATGCCATTATTGAAGCGCCTAATCACGGCTGGTTTTCGCCGCTGACGTTGGGGAGCTTCCTGGTGGGTTCGGCGTTACTGGGCGCGTTTTACTACTGGGAAACCCACACAGACGACCCCATGATTGACTTTTCATGGTTCCGCATTCAGGCGTTTGCAGTTGGTACGGCCACCCTGTCGCTGGCGTTTTTCGCCTTCTTGGGTGTCATCTTTTTGGTGACGCAGTACTTTCAGTTTGTATTGGGGTTTTCGCCGTTCGTTGCTGCGCTCGCACAATTGCCGATGCCCGCCGCGCTGCTGATTGTTGCCCCAAACAGCGCCCGCCTCGTGGAGCGCTTCGGCCCGCGCATAACAATTACAGGCGGCATGTTTACCCTGTTCCTTGGTTTGGCGTGGCTGGCGCTTATCACGTCCCCACAGACGGTCTACCCGCTTGTGGTACCGGGGCTGCTGCTCATCGGCACAGGGATTGCATCGAGTAGTGCACCGGCGACGACACTGGTTCTCACGTCGCTGCCAGCCGATAAAGCCGGGGTTGGCTCCGCTGTGAATGACCTGACCCGCGTCATCGGTGTCGCAACGGGTGTAGCTATTCTGGGCACAGTATTGGCTTCTATCTACCAAAGTGGCATTGCCAGCGCCGGACTACCCGCCGACCTTGTTGCCCCGGCACAGGAGTCGATTGGTGCAGCGTTGGAATTGGCCCGTCAGACCACCACAGATGCAGGCGCTACGTTAGCCGATGTTGCCCGACAGTCATTCACCAACGGGTTCCGGGGATCGTTAGCAGCGGCAGCCGTTGTAGCGCTGATTGCTATGGTGATTGTGTTCCGTTACGGGCCATCGCAGACGCCGAATGGTGTAGGCCGCGGCCACTAACCTTAGACGAAACCCTATGCATCGCGTACACTAACACCCTATTCCGTTTGATTTTGCTTAACACTACAGGATTTGGAGAGTAACCCATGATACTCGTATGCAACCGCATCCCCGTAAACCCGGAGTTCGCAGAGCAGTTTGAGCAGCGCTTTGGCCAGCGTGACGGTATGGTCGATGGCATGCCCGGTTTTATCGCGTTCCAACTGCTGCGCCCCACCAAAGCAGATGACCCGTACATCGTGCAGACTTTTTGGGAAGACCGGGCCTCATTTGAAAACTGGACTAGCTCCGATGAGTTCAAGAAACAGCACGCCCAATCTGGCACCCTGCCGGAAGGCGCATTCCTGGGGCATCCGAAGATCGAAGTGCATGAAATCATTCAGAACACCGCGCAAATCGTGCGTGCGGCTGAATCCGCTGAGTAGGAGCGCCTAATCACCCGCGCCCGCTGCATAGCGGGCGTTTTCCTCACGCGCAACCTGCCGCCCTGCCTCCACATCCACCCGTGTGAGTAGATAGCCGCCGATAGCAAACAGGGCAATCAAACTCAATACAGCGGGGCGGCTTTGCCCAAAGATTGCCACCGCCAGCGCAAACAGCAGCGGCCCGGTAATAGCACTAAACTTGGCCATCACGCTGTACAGCCCGAAGAACTCGCCGCTTTTGGCTGCGGGTGAAAGGCTCGCGTAAAGGCTGCGGCTGAGCGCTTGACTGCCGCCCTGCACAATCGCCACCATCCACGCCAACAGCCAAAACTCCACCGTAGAGTTGACCCAGTAGCCCCATACAGCAATGCCAGCGTAGACGGCCAGCGCCAGCAATATGCTCCGCTTGGTGTTGAGCGCTGCTGCGGCACTGCGCAGCCGCAGCGCCCCACCCAAAAACGTGAACGCTGCCGCCGCAACCTGAATACTAGCCAAAATTGCGATAACGACAAGTAGATTGCCACCGCGTTCGGGGGGCAGCACCTCTACCGGGCCAATGCTAATCTGTGTGCCACTGCTCTGCGGGTTGCCCTCACCCGTGTTCACCAGCGTAAGCGTGTGCTGGCCGGGTGCCTCTGCACGGAAGACGACCGTTTCACCGTAGCGAACATTTTCGCGATAGGCGTCCACTGTGATTGGCTCACCCCCATCGTCTAACAGCGGTTCTCCGTCCATCAGCACAGTAAAGACGCCCGCTCCCGGCCCGCTGGCGTAACTCACCTGCACGCTTTGTCCGTTGAATGGCACAGCAAGCATCGCGCCAGCAGCGTTTGATACGACATAGGGCACATCTTCATCGGCGTTGAGCAAACCGGCAGGCACGGCGTCAATTGTCCACGCATCAGTGGTGAAATCACCAACAGAGTAACCCCCTTGACCAAGAAACTCGCCCTGAGTTTCGTAGGGTGAGGGTGGCGCGCCTGTCACAGACTGTGGCAGCAGTTCCCTCACACTGACGCCAATAATGGGCAGGGCAATCACGTTAAACAAGATGAAAGCCAGGTAGAGGTGCCGTCGCTGCGCCGCTGCGTTGGGCAGGCTGCCAAAGATAAAGCTAAATGGGATGCCAGCGAACTGCACCAACAGCAGTGCCAAGATGAGTTCTGTCGTATCGAAGCCGAGTTCTGCGCCATAGATTGCAGCGACGCCGATAATGGTGCCAATGCCGTCGTTGTAGATGAGAAACGCAATCAGGTACTTGAATAGCTCACGGTACTGGCGCAGGTCTCCGAATGTGTTGCGCAGTTGTTTGAAGCTCGCGGTGACAACGTTCTCCCCTGTGGCAAGGGCTTCGGTTGCGCTGGCGGGTTCGGGGATGAGCGTGAATAGTGGAATCGAGAAAGCAACCCACCACACAGCCACACTCAAAAATGAAAGCCGAATGCCCGCGTTGTCGAACGTGAAGCCTAACAACGTAATTTCGTTGGGAATTTGGAAGATCATCATCACGTTGATGGCCAGCAGCACCCCACCCCCAAAGTAGCCTAGCGCAAAGCCGCGTGTAGAAACCGCATCCTGGTCTTCCTCACGGGCGACGTGCGGCAGCAGCGAATCATAGAACACGTTTGCACCCGCCGCGCCCAATCGCGCAACGACGATTAACACCGCCGCCAGCAACCAATCCCCCGTGCTAACCAGCACTAAAAACCCAGTGGCGACAGCCCCAATCGCCAGGAATACACCTAGCAGCGCCTTCTTCCCGCGCACAATGTCAGACAGCGTGCCCAGCACAGGCGAAATAGCAGCGGCGATAAACAACGCCATGCTCAAGCTTAGCGTCCAGCGTTGGGTAGCGACGGCTGCGCTAGGCAACGTTGACCCAGCCACCGCGCTGAAGTAAGGGGGCAGCACCGCCGCTAAAATCGTTGTGAAAAATGCAGAGTTGGCAACATCATACAGGGCCCAGGCATTAATACGGCGGCGATACGTCGCGTCGTCAGGTGCATTGAGTGAGCGTGCTGTCATGGTGGGTGTCCTGGAGGTTCGGGCAGTAGAAAAACCACGAGCGCCCTAAGGGGGGAGGCGCTCGGTGTTATTGTGGTCAGGTACAGGGCTGCACCCTCACACAGGATTTAGGTGGAACTGCTCGGTTAGTGTAAGAATAGAGGACAGAAGTTAAACAGTCCTTATTGCTGTGTTAAGTAAGTGAGAAAAGTTTGACCTATGTTAGCAAATTCCTGATCGCTGTGGCCATTTCCTCACGTTTTGCGTCCACTTCATGCCCATCTTTGAGCCGACGCAGCTTAACAATACCGCTTGATAGTTCATCTGGCCCAGCGATGATGACAACTGGAATGCCTTTGTTGTCTGCATGTTTAAACTGCTTAGACACATTCCGGTCAGTCAGGTACAACTCTGTGCGGATGCCTGCCTGACGCAGCTCACTCGCAATTTGGGCACACGCAGGGCGCACGTCACTGTTGAATACAGCGACCATCGCCTGTACCACCGTGCCGCTCACATCTGCCGGGTATAAGTCGAGTTCATCCATCAGGTCAATGATGCGCTCAATACCCAGTGAGGTGCCGGTGGTGGGCATACTCTCGCGCCGGAACATGCCGATGAGTTCATCGTAGCGACCACCGCCGCTCACACTGCCCAGGTTTGGCTCTGTGATAACGGTTTCAAAGATGGGGCCAGTGTAATAGCCCAGGCCGCGCACCATCGTGAAGTCAAATTCATATGTGGAAGCGTCCACGTTTAAGTTCACCAACCCGTCGGATAGCTCCCGTAGTTCGCTGATGCCTTCTTTGGTGCCCGGTGCCTCTCCAAGCTGACTTTCCAGGTAATCCAGGTTGGCCACACCCGGTTCACTGTGAGTGATGAGTTCCAGCATTCGCTTGACCGTCTCGTCGGCAATGCCACGCTCAACCAACTCTTTCTCTACGCCCTCTGCGCCGATCTTGTCGAACTTGTCCACGCTGCGATACAGGTCAAGTAGCTGCTCGTCCGGCACACCGCTGAACGCACCAATGGCGGTCAACAGCTTGCGGTTGTTAATCTTCACTGTGAACTGTGGGAAGCCAAGCGCCTGTAATGCCGTCACGATCACAGCAATGATCTCAGCATCAGCATTCATCTCTCTGACACCCACAATGTCCGCGTCGCACTGGTAAAATTCACGGTAGCGCCCTCGTGCGGGACGCTCCCCGCGCCATACCGGGGCGATGTGATAGCGCTTAAACGGGAAGTTCAGGTCGTTTTCGTACTGCGCGACGACGCGAGCAAGCGGCACGGTGAGGTCGTAGCGCATGGCCAGTTCTTCCTTGCTGCGCTGGTGACTGGCGCTGTAAATCAGATTTTCGGCGTCTTCGCCATATTTGCCGAACAGCGTTTCGTGCCGTTCCATCGTCGGCGTTTGGATTGGCTCGAAGCCGTACAGGTGAAACACATCACGGATGGTGTTAAACACGTACTCGCGCTTGAGCATGTCCTGCGGAAGAAAGTCGCGCATCCCCTTGGGTAGGGACGGTTTTACCTTTGCCATAGCATCTCCTTATCAGGTGGCAACAAAAAAGCGCAGACCAATGCCTGCGCTCACAATGTCAAGATCGCACGGTGGTCTGGTGGTTATCGGTGGGTGGTAGTGTGGTGATGGACGTGCATCGTGCGCTCGTTTCCTTTGGCTGTGGCAAAAGTATAGCAGTGGCCGTCGGCAATTTGCAACCAGGCTACTCCGCTGCGGGGAAGCCCAGCCCACGATAGCCGATATTTGGCCGCCGCAACAGGAAGTCGTCACGCATGTTGATCTGATCGCGCAGGCTGTCAAACGAATCTTGCAGCATTTGGAGCGATAGTTCTGACAGGTCATCACGGGCCACTTGCGTTAGCGCGTAAATTGCCACTTCCCGCACAAATGCACCCGGATAGCCCACCAGACGCGCCGCGACCTCTGAGTGTTCGTCGCGCCACATGGCATCCAGATACATTTGCAGCATCTTCTCAGCGTCCTCTTTGCGGTGCATTTCCGGGATGATGAAGATGCGGTCAAGCCGACCGGGGCGCTTGAGGACGCGTTCGTCAATCGCCTCTGGGTAGTTGGTTGTCGCAATAAGCAGCGTACCGTGTTCGTTGGGCTGGCCCTCGCTGCCGTCCAACACATTGAGTACCAGCGCCTTTTCCTCGTTGTGCAAGTACGCGTCTAGCTCTTCCAAGATCACTAACGCCGGGTGATTCGACCGCGAGACGATGCTCAAAGCCCGCTGGATTTTGCGGAACGTCGGGCCTTCTTCGTCTGCACTGGAAATGTACGTTACCAGGTAATCCTGTTCCAGCGCCCACTTGGCCAGCGCGCTGCACAGCATCGTCTTACCAGTGCCGGGAACCCCAGCGAACAATAACTTGCGAAAGGGCTTCAGCTTAAGCCGTTTGTAAACGTGAATGCCCTTGGTGAAGAACGACGACACATCCTCGTAGATGCCATTTTTGATGTCTGGCGGCAATATGATGTCTTCCCAGGATGTATCCGGGGAGAAAGAAGTCGTCCAGCCACCAATGATGTGAACCTTTTGCTGTGGTTTTAGCGCCCGGTCAATCCGCTTGCACTCGCGAATGAACTCTTGCCACACAGGTTCTAGGGCAGGCGGCAACGCCACCATGCAAATTACGTCTTCATCGTAGAAGTCATCTGTAGTGAAAGCCGAGATTAGCAAGACTTCGATCAACTCATCGGCTTCTGTTTGGCGAAAGCGGTAGATGAAGGCACCCGACTGGTAGGTGATCTCTTCAGCGGAAGACTCCATCAAGATTTCTGGGACGAGCGTTTGTGTGTAAGGATCACGGCCTTCGAACGTGTAACCATCGGGCAGTTCAAAATCGTGGTTATAGCGTGCCAGGATGTGCCGATTGACGCTGGTTTCCGAAGTCCAAAGCAGTTGGAGCGTTTCGTCGGGCCGAGCGTCAATCCATTCACGCTCAAGCCACCGACTCAATAAGTCGATTTTCAGCGGTGTGTTGGCGCTTACTTCGGATGATTCGAAGGGATTTTTCATGAACGTGCGTCGCTCGCATTAAGATTGGTTTCGGACAGTCATTGTAACGAATCTGTATTGCCCGGTCTACAGACAATGCGAAACTCTTACGCCCAACCGACGTTCAGGAAACACCCTTACGGTTTGCATAACGCGGCCTAGGTCTGCTCAGAGACGGCAGCCTTGGCCTGACGCGCTACAGCCTGCATTTGTTCAATGTGGCCATGGTGATGCGACAACCCCATCAGGTAGCTTGCAGGGGCATTGATCGTGCCGAAGAATTCCTGCGCCCGCTCACTACCAAACTCTTGATAAACGTCTAGGCGCGGCTCATCTGGCCATGCGTCCAGGTAAGCGAGTACCATACGACGGCTTTCTTCTAGCCGATGCAGCGCAATGTCAACCGTATTCACGTCACGCCAGGGCACTTCGACGCGCTGCCGTCCGCTCACAGGGATGCCACGTGCCAAAAGCGAACTGATCCCGGCGGTTTCTTCGTTTGATGCTGTGAGATGCGCAACAAGGTGGCCGAGCGTCCAACCGATTTTCTCCTCACCTTCAACCGCGTGTGGGTCATCAGCATCCTCATCCACGGGTTCGAAAGCTATCTCATCATCTGTACACGCTTCGACAATCGCTTTGGCTTCGTCGTATAGGCGATGGGTTTCATCACGGAGGTCGTCCCGCGTGAGGCCTTGCGCCAAATCGAACCACTTCACGTCACCGCTGCCAAGTTCGCTGTAATCAATAGTAGCCATGTGTTACTCCGCATTCATAGTCATAAGAAAGATGATGTTTGACAGGCGTTGGACGCCCCAAGCCTGCCATCTCTTTCCTGGTAGACCTCTAAGAGCGTTCTTATGACTCCAATTCTGTGAAGTGCCCATGCACGCTGATATACTCCTTTCATAAACAGCGATCCACTCTAGACTGGAGTCACCAAATTATGGCAAACGAATACGATGTTGCGGTGTTGGGTGCAGGCCCTGGGGGCTACATCGCAGCGATACGCGCCACGCAGCTTGGCCTGAAGACGGCCATCATCGAAAAGAAGTACTGGGGCGGCGTGTGCCTCAATGTCGGCTGCATTCCGTCCAAGGCGCTGCTCTATAATGCAGAACTGGCCCACATCATCAAGCAAGAAGCCAAGACGTTTGGCATTCTGATTGACGGCGAGGTGAAAATGGACTACGGCGCGGCCTACAAGCGCAGTCGGCAGGTGTCTAACCGATTGGTGAAGGGCGTGCAGTTCTTGATGAAGAAAAACAAAGTGGATACCTACGAAGGCTGGGCGACCCTCACCGACGACCACAACATCACAGTTGAACTCAACGAGGGCGGCACTGAACAGATCACATTTAAGCACCTGATTGTTGCCGCAGGTGCCGTTGATAACCTGCTGCCGGGGATGCAGTTCAGCGACAATGTGGTCAGTTGGGAAACGCAAATTCTGGAAGATCACCTGCCAGAAAAGATTGTTATCGTAGGAGCGGGTGCCATCGGCACGGAGTTCTCTTACGTGATGGCCAACTATGGGGTAGACGTGACCATCGTTGAGTTCATGGATCGAATGCTGCCCAACGAAGACGAAGAAGTCTCTAAGGAGTTGATGAAGCACTACGACAAGATGGGCGTCAATTTGATGATGGGCCATCGTGTAGAGCAAGTTGACGACCAGGGCGATAAGGTTGTGGTCACGGTAACAGAGCGTGAAAGCGGAGAAACGAAAACCATCGAAGCTGAGCGTGCCATGATTGCCACGGGCTTTAGAGCGCGCACTGAAGGCTACGGTTTAGAAAACACGGGCGTCCAGCTTACGGAACGCGGTGCTATCGACATTAACGAGCGTATGCAGACCAATGTGCCGCACATCTACGCTATTGGCGACGTAACCGGCAAGCTGATGCTGGCCCATGTGGCGGAAGTTATGGGGGTCGTTGCTGCCGAGAATATTGCAGGGGTCGAGTCGCAAGAGCTAGAGTTTATCATGATGCCGCGTGCGACCTATTGCCAGCCGCAGGTTGCCAGCTTTGGCTATACCGAAGCCCAGGCCCGCGAAAAAGGGATGGACATCAACGTCGCTAAGTTCCCGTTCCAGGCAAACGGCAAAGCCCTTGGCCTCAATGAAGGTACGGGTTTCGTCAAGCTGATCAGCGACAAGCAGTACGGCGAGATCATCGGCGCGCACATGATTGGCCCGAACGTAACTGAACTGCTGCCAGAACTGACGTTGGCCGCCAGTGCAGAACTGACGCCGGACGAAGTGGCGCGCAACGTTCATGCGCACCCCACGCTCAGCGAAGCCGTCAAGGAAGCAGCGCACGGCCTGGAAGGTCACATGCTCAACATGTAACGTCAGGTGGCTTCGGAGGGCGCGGTCACATCGCGCCCTCTATCGCCCACCCGCGGCGGCTGCACAGTGAGCAAGGCCAACCCTGCAAAGATCATCCCCATGCCGATCACCTGTATCGTAGATAAAGACTCCCCTACAACAAACACACCCAACAACGTAGCCGTTAACGGCTCTATGAGCGAAAGTGTTGCCGCAGTCGTCACAGGCACGTGCTGCACGCCATATCCAAACAACAGGTAGCTTAGTCCTGTCGCCGCTATCCCTAGGTGCAGCACGACAAGCACCCCATTTGCAGATAGCGTCCAGCCAATGTCCGTTGTGAGCAGCAACGGCATCAACAGCACCGCACCAATCATCATGGACGCAGCTACCACGCCTTCAGAGTGATGTGATGCCGTTAGCCCTTTCATCGCAGTCGCGTACACAATATAGGCGAGTCCTGCCGTTAAAGAGAGCAACACCCCAACCGGACGAAACGTGAGTGATTTACTACCGGCCAGCACCAATACCGTACATCCTACCAAGGCCAACCCAGTTGCCATGAACCAATTTCGCGTGAGCGGTTGGCGCTGCCACAACAAGCCGATCAACCCCGCAAAGACGGGCGCGCTGCCAATCGCGATAACGGTGCCTACGGCCACACCCGTGTAGAGCGTACCGCCGAAAAACGCGGGTTGATACACGGCGAAGCTCACCCCAGCCACCACTATCGGTAAGGGCGGGCAGCGTCGCCAATCGCGGAAGCCGCCGCGCACGAGCGCCACCCCGACCAAAAACACAGCCCCTACCAACAGGCGCAGCGCTCCTAGGGTGAGCGGCGTTGCCCCAACCGGAGCCAGTGCCTGCGCAGTCCCCGTTGTTCCCCATAAGACGGCTGCCATCACAATCCAGATAACCCCGCGCACGTTATACCCTTCCCTTACGCGACCAAAAGCGCGTGATTGTACGCCGGGTACCCTGGTTGAATCCAGGTAGACGCATGTAAATTGCAATTCGCGACGGCGTGGATGCCGCCCTATAATGAGCAGGTGTTGCAAACTCACTCTCACTAAAGGAGACCCTTGTGATGGCTTCTTTGCCAATCCGAACTTTGATATTGATGACTGCGCTTGCTGGGCTACTCGCTGCATGTGGCGGCAACAGCCCAGAAGAGCAACTCCCTACACTGGCCTCAGCAGATGGAGAGGCGGGGGCTACAGCGCCGCCCGCTGAAACACCGACCCCCGCTGCAACGCTTAACGTCTTCCCGGAAGCCGAAATCGACCCAAGCGGCGTCTTTGTGAATGACCAGAATGTACTCACGTTCAACGATGCCTTCAATCGCGTGGTGACGGTACAACTACCCGACGCCTGGAGCCTGGACGAGGGCGCTGCGGAAGTGACCGTTACGCAGGATGCAAACCCGGAAAACCGTGTCGTTATTACCCCCGGCGACCCAAACAACAACACCGTGTCCGTCGATGCGATTATTGAATCGCTGGACATTGACCCAGCAAGTACCGATTTTGGGGGCGACAGCAGCGGTGAGCGCGAGGTGGGCGTGCTGCGCGTCAACGGGGCAGACGGCAGCACCGAGCAGATTTTCTTCCTGGGGCGGGATAGCAACGGTAACCAGATTTTGTTTGCTGTGCCAGCAAGCGTGCCAGACCCGGAGGCGATCTACGATGATGTAATTCAGATGGCGGGGACGGTTGAACTTGTGGAAGCCGTTGAGTAGCGGCTAATCGGTTGGGGTGGCTGTGGCGTCTTG
>CAWUJQ010000051.1:0-19591 GCA_963922445.1 uncultured bacterium | reverse complement strand
CTGCCTCACCGTGCGCGGACTTCGCCGCCCGCACCGCTTCTATTTGACGCTCAGCCGTGCCGCCCATCTTTGGGCGTGCATACACAAAGAGCATATCCACGCCCTGTGCCACCGCCCGCGCCACGTTCTCCGCATTCAATAGCCGCCCGCCAATTGACGCCGCCTGTGCCGGGTCAGCCACAATCATGTTGATGCCCACAGGCCGCCCAAGCAGCCGCTTATACGCCGCCAGCGGCGTCTCACTACCGATCATATCTGCCGGAGCGCCCTGAATTTGCGGTTGAACCGGGTCATAGCGGTCAAGCACGATCATATCTGCGCCCATTGCCGCCGCGATTTCACCGTGCGTCACGCCTTCCACGGGCGGCTGATACACCGGGATGCACTCCGCTGCGACAGTGCGCCCCTCCGCCAACCGGATGGACGCCGCCAACTCCCCCCCGGACATCGCCGCAAAGTCACTCGCTGTCGCATCAAGCAGGCGTTTACCCACGTGCCGCCCTCATGAACGACGCCGCCCGCTCCGCATCAACCGGATTGGCCGCAATCCCATCCACCTTGAGCGACGACCCCACGATTGCTCCGTCAGCCACGACCAGCACATCCCGTACATTCTCGGCAGTGGTACCGCTGCCCACATACACCGGCAAGCTAGACGCGCCCTTTGCCTGTCGCACCGCATCCAGTGGAGTTGCTTCGCCTGTTGCGCCCCCCGTGACAATCAACGCATCGGCCCCGGCGTTTTGCGCATCCTTCGCGGACTGCTCAAGTGACTGCGGCACGATATTCGTGGTGTACTTCGTCTGGATGTCCGCCCAAATTTGCACATGCTCAGCGCTAAGCTGCTTGCGGTAGCGCGTGATCTGCGCACTACACGGCTGCACTGTGCCCTGCGCGGAGATGACCGTATCCACGAACACTTCCACGCGCATGAACTGCACCTCACACGCCAGCGCCAGCGCGACCTCCGCCCGCCACGCATTAAACTGCACATTCACGCCCACAGGCATATCCACGACGCGCTCCACCTCCCGCGTGATGCCCGCCATCAATGCCAGTTGCGCGGGTTCCGGCTCACCGATGAGGTAAGGTTCATCACCGAAGTTCTCCACAATGAGGGCGTTAACACCAGCTAATTGCAGTGCCTCCGCGTCTGCCAGTGCCCGGTCATATATCGCGCTGATGCTACCCCTGTAAGCGGGCGTCCCCGGCAGCGGGAGCAAATGCACCATGCCGATAATTGGCGTCTCATCACCAAACACGTTGTTTATCCCTTCGGTGGGCGATGACGATAACGCACATGCTTGATGTCCATGTAGGCGTCTAAGCCCGGTTCACCCAGTTCGCGCCCTAACCCGCTCTGTTTCATCCCGCCAAACGGCCCCCGGATGTCTGTCACATCATTCACGTTGATGCCAACGCCCCCCGCCTTGATCTGCCGCGCCGCGTAGAACGCGGTGTCCAGGTCAGCAGTGTAGATGTACGCCGCGAGGCCGTAGGGCGTGTTGTTCGCCATCGTGATCGCTTCTTGCACCGTGTTGAACTGCGCAATCGGCGCGACCGGGCCAAACGTCTCCTCACGCATTACCTGCATGTCCATGTTGATGTCCGTTAGCACGGTGGGACGATAAAAGTAACCCTTTTCGTACTGCTCACCGTCAGGAACCGCCCCACCCACGCACAGCGTCGCCCCACGACTAATCGCATCCGCGACGTGCTGCTGTACCTTTTGCAGCCCATTCTCCGTGATGATTGGCCCCATATCCGCGTCCACGTCTTCCAGGCCATTCGCCGTCACACGCAGCTTGGCCGCCGCTTCTGCGAACCTATCCGCGAACGGCTCAAACACATCGCGCTGCACAAATATGCGGTTGACGCTAATGCAAATCTGCCCGGTGTGCGAATACGTGCGGCGTAGCGCTTCTGGCACGGCAATGTCCAGGTCGGCGTCTTTGCACACGATAAACGGCGCACTGCCGCCAAGCTCCAGCGTTACCGGCTTGAGCTGCTTGCCTGCGTGTTCAGCAATCCAGCGGCCCACCGCATTCGACCCGGTAAACGCGATCTTGTTCGTCAGCGGGTGCTGGACGAGTGCCTTGCCCACCTCCGGCCCGCCTGTGACCACGTTAATCACCCCGTCCAGGATGCCCGCACGGTTGAATGCCTCTACGAACTTCATCGCCGCGAAAGGTGCCAACTCCGACGGCTTGACGACGAACGTGCAGCCCGCTGCCAGCCCCGGCCCCAGCTTCCACGCCAGCAAATCCACCGGGAAGTTCCACGGCACAATTGCGCCGACGACCCCAACCGGCTGCTTGAACACAAAACTGTGCGTCGGGCCGATGTCGCCCGAAAAGTGGGTACCTGCCACCCGCCGCGCCTCGTCCGCATAGTAGTCAATCACATCCGCGCTGTAGCGACACTCTTTGTAACTGTCGTTGAGGGGTTTGCCGTGTTCCTGTGTGAGCAATCGCGCGGCGTCGTCCAGCATCTCCTCACGGAAGATGGTCATGGCGCGGTGCATGATGGCGGCTTTCTCGCGGGCGGGTATCTGCGACCACACCCGGAACGCCGCCTGTGCCGATTCCAGCGCGTGCAGCACATCAACGTCAGCGGCGTTGGCAATTACCTGGAGTTTTTCACCTGTGGCCGGATTGGTAACGGGCATCTGTGCGCCGCCCGTTGCCTCGCGCCACACCCCATTAATGAAAAGCGTCTCGCTCATAGCAGGCCGTGCAGCACCGTTTCGATGAGTTTGTCTTCGCCTGTAGCGCGGGGTTCGGGGTCTAGCACCGTGAACGGGTCAGCTTGCACGGTCACCACACACATCGACGCAACCGCCAGCCCCAGCACGCGCCCCACGATATAGAGCATCGCCGTTTCCATGTCAGTAGCCATCACCCCGGCCCGCTTGAGTTCGTCAAGCTGCGGCAGGCCGTGCCCGGTGAGCGCAGGTGCCATGTGCGGATAAAATGCGTCATACGTTGCGCTGATGCCCATGTGCAAATCCAGGCCGTATTCTGTGCCCGTCGCGTAGAGCGCCTGCACCAACGCCCAATCTGGGACGGCGGGGTATTCTATGGGCAGGTAGCTGCTTGACGTGCCCTCAAACCGGGCCGCGCCTGTGGCAATCACATGGGACCCCATCGGCGCATGAATGCCCATCATGGTTCCAACGCGCACAAGGCGGGTTACACCCAACTGCTTGAACTCCTCTAGCGCGATGGCGGTGGACGGTGCCCCAATACCCGCAGAGGCAGCCGTGAAGCGCTGCCCCTGGAACGTGCCCGTCGTCACCGTGTATTCGCGGTTTTGATTGGTGAACTGCACCTCATCAAAGTAGCCCGCAATGCGCTCCACGCGGGCCGGGTCTCCGGTGAGCAACACACGCTCGGCCACATCACCGGGTTGGCACTTAAGATACAGTGTCTGGCTCATGCGGTTCCAGTTCGCCAAAGTGTTCCTTATAACGGGCCTCGAATGGTTCCCAGCGGGGTAGGTTCGTCTGGCAGCCGATGTTTTCCAGGATATACGATGCCAGCGTTGATCCCATTTGGCCGCACGTCTTGTGATCTTTACCCTTGATCAGCCCAGCGATGAACCCGGCGGTATAGCCGTCGCCCGCGCCCACGGAGTCAACGAGAGAAGGCGGTGACACCGCCTTGACCTCGTATTCGCCGTCCTTGTCGTAGACCACGCAGCCGTGTTCACCACGCGTCACGGCGATGCCCTTGGTCGTGTCGTTAATCAGGTCTTTGATGTTGCTCACACCCAGCCCCTTCTTGACGAAGTCCGCTTCGATGTGGTTCATCAAAATATATTCGCTGGCCTCAGCAAACTGCTTCATCGCGTCCTGCGTGAACGCCGCAATATCAGGCTTCAACTGCCAAATCAACGACTTACCCGCTGTTTTGACCGTCTCTGCAAACTGCTTGTTATAGTGCAGCGGCCCCACCGTCAGCAGTGCGTAGCGGACGCGGCGCAGGTTCATCAGGCGCAGCGTGCCTTTCCATTGATCGGCAGCCCCGGCGAAGAAGAAGTTTTGATATTCGCCATCTTTGTTGCGGAACAAGTAACTGCGCGATGTTTTTGCTCGCTGCACAGTGATAATGTCTTGCGTATCGATGCCCAACTTGCGCATCTGCGAGGTGTACAAAAAGCCCTCGCGGTCATCGCCGACGATGGTGGCAACTGCTGCGCGAAAGCCCAGTGTAGACAGCGCCGCCGCAACATTAGACCCACAGCCACCAAAGGCCGCTTCGTGGTCGGCGGGCACATCTTCAATGAGAGCCGTTTCGCCAACAGCCGGGCTGTGAGAAACCGGAATAATATAGTCCAGGCTGGGGTAGCCTGTTGCGAGTACGTCAACCATTTGCTAGTACCTTATCTTGCTGAATCATTTCAAGTGCTTCACTTACTGGAACGACCTTACCCATGTAGCGACCGATGTCGTACAGGTTGGCCTCGTGCAGGTGCTGCTTATCGGTGCCCACACATTCTTCCGGCACCACCACATGATAGTTGTGGCTAAAGGCATCCTGTGCCGTGGCGCGGATGCATACATTTGTCTTTGTCCCGGCCAAAAAGACCGTATCAATGTGATTATCGCGCAAGATCATGTCCAGGTCTGTGCCGAAGAACGCACTAAACCGGCGCTTGCGGATAATGTAGTCCTCTTCAAAGGGTTCCAACGGCGGGGCCAGTTCCACACCGGGGGTGCCTTCCGTGCAGTGATCGCGCACATGCTCCAGTTCCCAGTCGGGTTTGTTGGCGCGGTGCGTGTCAATCACCCAAATGATGCGCGCCCCACCCGCCCGTGCCTTGCGCACAAAGTCGTCAATGGCGGGCAAAATGCGCCCGGCGGCTTCGTTGGGGACTTTCCCGTTTTCCATATCGGTGAAGTCCTTCACCATATCAATAACGAGCACAGCTTGGTTTTTCATCCGTCTAAGACCATCCTTTACGCCATTCCGTGCGAACAGAAATAATGACTAATGTCAAAATGACCACGATATAAGGCAGCATTTGAAAGAACTGCGGCGGCACATCGCTGGCAGCTTGCAACCGGAATTGCAGCGCCTCGAACAAGCCAAACAGCAAACACGCTGCCGCCGCTAGCAGCGGCTTGCCAGCAGCGAAGTACACTGCCGCCAGCGCGATAAAGCCGCGCCCATTTGTCATGTTTTCCCGGAACAGGCCCAACTCACTTAGCGAAAGGTGCGCGCCGGCTAACCCGCACAGCATCCCACCCAATATCAGAGCTAAGTACCGCATCCCTGTCACAGAAATGCCCGCCGTCTGCACCGCTTCGGGGTTTTCTCCCGTGGCGCGGATGTATGTGCCCGGAAGCGTCAAATACAGGAAGACGGACGCCACCGGAATCATGATCCAGCTTATGTAAACCAACGGCGAATGACCAGAAACCACACGGCCTAGAAATGGCAGGTCATGAATGATCGGAATGACCACGTTGGCCAAGCTGTCCACTTCTTCCGGCGCGAACGTGCCCGATGTGCCGTACCACACCTGCATTAAGTATGCCGTGATGCCGAGCGCCAAAAAGTTAATGGCTAAACCCGTTATAATTAAGTTAGCACGAAACTGCGTCACGAACAGGGCGAAAACGGCCCCTAACACACCCCCAACAACACACGCCAGCAGGATTCCGAGCCAGTTTGCGCCAAATGTGAACGCCGCCGCCACAGCCACGAATGCCCCGGCCAGCATAAACCCTTCCAGGGCAATGTTGATTAGCCCCACCTGATAGCTGAGCAAACCCGCCATCGCCGCCAAAATCAACGGGGTGGCCAGCCGCAAGGTAGACGCCAACAAATTTGCAATCAACTCCGGACTCATGACGTGGCCTCCGCTGGCTGAGCTTCAACCTGCGCTTTGGCATCTGACCCCGGCCCTGACGACCTGCGTCGCAAGCGCGTCCATGTAAGCGTCAGGTCAATCGCCACAAACAGGATAATC
Organism: uncultured bacterium; assembly: GCA_963922445.1. Lineage (GTDB taxonomy): Bacteria > Chloroflexota > Anaerolineae > Aggregatilineales > Phototrophicaceae > DAOTTY01. The sequence continues at coordinate 13,615 of CAWUJQ010000051.1, read as the reverse complement.
ACCGCCTGCAAAATATCGACAAGGTCACGCGGCACCTGGGTAAACATCTCCATGGTGCTGCCGCCGTTGCGCAGCCCACCGAAAAACAACGCCGCGAGCATCGTGCCAATGGGCGTATTGCGCCCCAACAGCGCCACGGTGATGCCATCAAAGCCCAACCCGCGACTAAACCCCCCGATAAAACGGTAGTTCACACCCATCACCTGCACCGCTCCGGCAATCCCACCGATAAAGCCGCTGATGAACATCACCTGCATAATCACGCGCCCTACGGGAATCCCCGACCAGCGCGCAAACACCGGGTTGCTGCCCACCGTGCGAATCTCGTAGCCTAACGTCAGCCGCCGGATGGTGAAGCCAACCCATACAACCGACGCCAGTGCAATAAAGAAGCCTGCGTTCAACTGGCTGCGTTCGATGAGGCGGGGCAACTGGGCTTGCTCGGCAATCTCCGCAGACATCGCATTGGCCATCCCTGGTACCAAAAACGGCCCGGTGACCAGATAACTGGTGAGCAAAATCGCGACGTAGTTCAGCAGCAGAGTCGTGACCACCTCATCGACGCGCAGGCGCGCCTTCAGCACACCGGGGATGAATCCCCACAGGCCGCCGACTAACCCACCTGCCAACAAACATGCCGGGATGAGGATCCAACCGGGTGCAGTCACAAAGGTAAAGCCCACATAGGCCGCTGCGAACGCGCCTACATATAATGAACCCTCCACACCGATGTTGAATATCCCGGCACGGAAGGCAATCAGGGTTGCCATGCCCGTCATAATAATCGGTGTGGCGGCCAGCAGCGTATTCGCTATGTTGCGCTGGTTGCCCACGGCGCTGTCCCATAACACCTGATAGGCGTTTAGCGCGTCCTGGCCCGTGGCCCACATAATCACCGCGCCTAACAGCAGCGCAGCGGCCAACGTCAGGATTATTTTGGCGATGTTGCCAAGCTGTTCAATCAGTTCCTGCCTCATGAGGGGCTGCTCCCGGTCATCAATAAGCCAAGCTTTTCCCGCGTGGCCTCGCCCCGCGCCAACCGCCCCACAATGCGCCCTTCGTACATCACCACAATGCGGTCAGCAAGCGCCAACAGCTCATCCAGGTCAGCCGAAATCAACAGCACACCCGCCCCCTTCTCCCGAATTTCCAGCAGCTTTTCATGCACAAACTGGGCTGCGCCTACATCTAACCCGCGTGTGGGCTGGGCAGCAATAAACACGTTCGGCTGTTGGGCCGTTTCGCGGGCAATCACCACCTTTTGCGCGTTGCCGCCACTGAGATTGCGTACCTGCACGTTGCTATTGGGCGTGCGCACACTGAACAGTTCAATGAGGCCCTGCGCAAACTGCTTCACCTTGCCGATGTGCATCACACCGCCCTGCCCAGTGAATTCGTCTGTGTTGTAGCGTGTGACCACGACGTTTTCCCAGATGGCCATGTCTTTGCTCAGGCCTTGCTCGTTACGGTCTTCGGGGATGAGGGACAACCCTTGCAAGCGCCGCTCCCGGCGGCTCAGGTCGTTCAGGCGTTGTAACCCCATCACCACGTCACCGCTTGTTGGCTGACGCAGCCCGGCAATCACCTGGATGAGTTCGCTTTGGCCATTGCCTTCCACGCCTGCCACACCAACGATTTCCCCGCTGTACAGCGTCAGGTTGATGTCCACGAGTGCGGGCAACTGCTGGTCGTCTGTCGCGCTGACCTCACGCAAAATGAGCTTGGCTTCGGTTTGTGGTTTGGCGTCCGCTGTAGTTGTGACGCGCTCAATCGAGCGGCCCACCATCATCTCTGCCAGTTGCTCGGTGTTGGTGTCGGCCACATCCACCGTGCCGACGACTTCCCCACCCCGCAGGACGGTCGCCCGTTGGCACAGCGCCATCACCTCGTTGAGCTTGTGCGTGATGAAAATTACTGTACGTCCGCTGGCTGCCAACCGGCGCAGCACCTCGAATAAGTCCTCGACTTCCTGTGGCGTCAGGACTGCCGATGGCTCATCCAGAATCAACAGTTGCGCTTCACGGTACAGCACCTTTAGGATTTCGACGCGCTGCTGCTCACCCACAGACAGGCCGCCCAACCGCTCCGACGGGTCAACTTGTAACCCGTATTCCTGGGAAAGCTGCCGCACGACCGCCGCTGTGTTTTGCCGATCCACAAACAGGCCGCCGCGCTTTTTCTCGTACCCAAGCGCGACATTTTCCGCAACGGTGAGCGAGGGCACAAGCTGAAAGTGCTGGTGTACCATGCCGATGCCCATGCTAATTGCTTTTTGCGGCGTGGAGATCGTAACAGGCGCTTCATTATAGAAGATGTGGCCGGAGTCCGGCTTGACGAGGCCGTAGAGCATATTCATCAGCGTGGACTTCCCTGCCCCGTTTTCCCCAACCAGCGCGTGAATTTCGCCTGTCTCGACGGCAAAGTCAACGCGGTTGTTGGCAATCACCCCACCGGGGAAGGTCTTAGTGAGGTTTTCCGTTCGCAGATGGGTCATGGGTTGGGGTCGAAAGTCCGGTACAGTCAGGTATCCATACAATATAGCACACGCAAGCAGGCCGACGCAGCGGTCGGCCCACAAATGCACATCGTGATGGCGCGTAGGGGCTTGATGCATCAAGCCCCTACAACCATTCACGTGAACAATAACTACGATTCCATCATCATGCTGCTGAGTTCGTCCATGCCAGCGCAGGTCGGGTTTTCCTGCACAATGGCAAACTCTTCTTCACTCAGTTCACGGATGTCGATGACCTCAATCTCACCACTCAGGATGCCCTCACGTGCAGCCTCGACCGCGTCCATATACTCGCCGGGGATCAACTGGCGCGTGTAGATCATCTCGCTCAGGCCAACGCCTTCTTCGGTCAGGCCATACTGCAAAACCGTCCCGCCGATGGCTTCGCCAGCAACATACTGGTTGATCGTGTCAAACACGGCCACGTCTACGCGCTTGAGCATACTCGTCAGCACGTTACCGGGTGCGAGGAAGTCCTGGTCGCTATCGACACCAACCGCGAAGTAGTTGCCTTCGTCGGCTGCATCAATGATGCCAGCGCCAGTACCACCAGCCACACCAAAGACCACATCCGCGCCTTGCTCGTTCATCGCAACGGTCAGCTCACGCCCCACTTCCGGGTCACCAAACGTGCCAGCGTAGGCGAACAGCACTTCAATGTCCGGGTTTACAGCACATGCGCCCTGCAAGTACCCATAGAGGAAAACGTCAATGCCACTGGACTGAACACCGCCGATGGTGCCGATAACTGCTTCGGGGTTCGTCTGCTCAATGTCCTCGTCGGTGGTCATCAAAGCAGCCAGCGTACCTGCCAGGTAGGAGCCTGTGTGTTCGTCAAACATGATGGAGGCGACGTTAGGGGCATCCACAATCGTGTTGACAATCGCAAACGTCGTGTCGGGATAATCTGGAGCGATGCGCGGCAGCGGGTCAAGGTGAGAGAATTCCAGAGTAATCACCAAATCGAACCCGGCTTCGGCAGCGGTGCGCAAAATGTTTTCACCGTCAGTCACCACATCCGGGGACTCAATCGGCACAACATCCACACCCAACTCAGCCGCAGCCAAGGTTAGGCCAGCAAATGCAGAGTCGTTATAAGAACGGTCACCCAGGCCACCCTGAGCAATAATCAATGCAACCCGAACATCATCCTGAGCATTCACGGTAGCAAACGCAAACGCGCTCACCACAATCAAGAGGAGAACAGCGACAGCTTTTTTCACGGCATTTCCCTTTCCTATGTATTGAGGTTCGTGACCAATCACAATGGTAACGGATTTCCAACTAGGAATGCAAATAATTGTAACATCTACGTCACAACAGGGCGGTATCGGCAATCATGTCATGCTGTAGCGGGTGATTGGCATCCAGGGGGACAGGCTAATTCATGAGTCGTGATAGGAACGCCACGCGCAGCTTCATGTCTCCCAGTTCAATCACGTCTCCGTCATGTAGGGGCACTTCGGTAAATGGTTCGATTTGGTAGCCGTTGAGGTAGGTGCCGTTGGTGCTGCCTAAATCGTGAATGCACAGCGTGTTTTTGCGTGCAGAAAGGCGTGCATGAACGCGCGATACGCCCAACTCCTGCGCGTTTTGGGGGGTGAGGTCAATGTGGGGGTCTGTGAACGAATCCAAGCCGTGCCGCCCAATCGTCAGGCCATTTTCCACAAACGTCGTGATCGTATCCGACGAGTGTGCAACGTATAGCCCAATCATCCACGGCACTTCACCATATCCTGACCGTTCCGTCATAGGCGAAGCAGCGCGGGGCGCTAACTTACGAGTGCTGGGTTCGTGTTCACTACTTTCGATTGCGCCGGGGCGCTCATCTTTCTTACGTTTTGTCATTGCTACGGCATCTCTCGCATAGTATAGACGATTGGAAAACCACCCTTTACGTTCTTCACAGTATAAGGGGAAAACGTGTAGAAAGCGTTATGTTTTTGTTATGGTGAACCTAACTATTCATCTTAACTCAATTGAAGTACAAAGTACCCAGGTATTTGTAACCTGGGTACCTTGAACACAATCTAAAGCGGAAACCAACCCTTAGTCTTCGTCGTTATCATCACCACTGTCTTCTTGAGCTTTGCCTCACCCTCTTCCTTAGAATAAATACGATGTAATCACTGTACGGCAAGTATTGCCAAAACACATTTAACGGTTTTCTTACCGGTACTAAATGACTGTAGCTATCATAGGAAGCGCTAAAATGTACACGCTCCAGAATAGTCAGCTACGAAATTTGCTCATAGAGCCTGTCCGTATCTGCCTTGCGACAAAGCTGGGTGCCATCCGTCATTACCGCGGCAGACCCCGCCGCAATGCCGTACCGGGCTGCCTCCTCAATTGGCGCACCCTGTGCCAACTTCAACACGATGCCGCCGACCATGCTGTCACCCGCCCCGACTGCACTCCGCACGGGCACACTCGGCGCACGGTAGCGGTGAACCACATCTTTTGTGACCAGCAGCGCGCCCTGCGCCCCTAACGACACAATCACCACGTCCGTTTTGCCGCTGTCAATCAGGATGCGAGCGGCAGCTTCTTGATGCGGTTCGTCTCTGATGACCTCAACCCCTGCAAGCTGCGACAGTTCGCGCATGTTCGGCTTCACCAAATACACGGGATGAAACACCCCTTCCTGGCTCATGGTCACTTGCAGCGCCTTACTTGACGTGTCCAGCACCAGCTTCGCCCCGATGCGCTCCGCGACCCCGGCCACATGCGCGTAAAAGTCATCCGGCGCGCCGGGGGTCAGGCTGCCACTGGCCACGATGAACTGCGGCGTCGGCTGGAAGGCTTCCAGGGCGTCCAGGCACGCCTGCAACTCGGATTCGGTCAGGGTTGGTCCCGGCATCCCGAAGCGGTACTGTTGCCCGGTTACATTCTCAAACACAATGAAGTTCTCGCGAGTGGTATCGGCTATGGGGATGATCTGCTGTTCCAGGCCAAACGCCGCCACCATCTCCTGCATCAACTGCCCGGTAAACCCACCTGCCGGATACAGCATCTTCGATGTGCCGCCAAGCTGCATCATGGCCCGCGACACATTGACGCCGCCGCCGCCCGGTTCGCGGGTTGGTGCTTCACACCGGAGCTTCATCTCCGGGGCGACACGGTCGATAAACGTACTTTTGTCGATGACGGGGTTCATGGTCAGCGTCACAACGGTATCCATAGGCAGGGCGATCCTCTCATGTCCTTTGGGATGACAAATCGGCCACTATGATACCGTCGCTGAGTGGGATTGGGTACAGATTGGGGAAGTTCTAGGGGGCGCAGCCATGCCGCGCCCGCTGTGTATTCGACTACCCCACCAAAAAACCGCCGTCAATCGGCAGCATCGTTCCGTGAATCATCGCGGAGTAATCACTCAACAGGTACGCCACCGCCTCCGAGACCTCAATCGGCTCGGCAAAGCGGTTCAACGGGATGCGTGCCAGCATCGGGCCGCCCTTTTCCGGCTCACCCCACACGCGTTTGCCCATCGGCGTTAGCACCACCGTCGGATTAATGCAGTTCACGCGGATGTTGTGCTGCCCAAGCTCCAATGCCATCACCCGCGTCAGGTGATCCAACCCGGCCTTGGATGCACAGTAGGCTGCGTGGTCTTGCAGTGCCCTTATCGACGCTTGACTGCTCAGGTTCACAATGCTGCCGCCCGTCCCGCGTTCGATCATGCCGCGGGCCACCACCTGCGACACCACCACCACCGCCCGCAAGTTGATGTTGTAGGTCGTGTCGAGTGCGTCCACGGACATATCCATGAACGGCTGCAAAATGGCCACGCCCGCGTTGTTCACCAGCAAATCGACCCGGCCAGCCTGTTCAGCGGCTTCGCGGGCCACATCTGCATCGCCCAAATCCGCGACGATGGTCTCGCAGGGCACCTCTTCTTTGAGTGATTCGAGGTCTTCTGCCGTGCGGCTGAGCGCGATGATGTCGCCGTTTAGCTCGTGCAGGTGCTTGACGATCACCCGCCCGATGCCTTTGCCTGCTCCCGTGACGAGGATGCGCTTGCCTGTGAAATCAATATTCATAACAAAGTCTCCGTGAGTGAAGTGTAGTTGATGTCATAAAGATGTTCTGTGGGGCACAATGATGCCAGATTTAGCGGGATTGTGCGAGTTTGTACAGAAGCAGGTATAGTTTCATCAAAGACGTGAACAAAATTGATGACCCACCATGACAAACGACCCCTTTGCCATCGCACCAGACGCCATTGACCCCACCACAGTTCCTCAGCGCACGCTGTACACAGGCGCTCAAATGCCCGCCGTAGGACTCGGCACGTTTGGTTCCGACCGATACAGCGGAGAAGCCATCGCGGCAGCGGTGCTAGAAGCCATCGCGCTCGGCTACCGCCACATTGACTGCGCCGCCGTTTACGGTAACGAACACCTGATTGGTGAATCCTTCCGCACTGTACTAGATAGTGGCCTTGTCGGCCGCGACGACCTGTGGATTACGAGCAAGCTGTGGAATGACAAACACGCTGAACACGACGTAATTCCATCGTGCCAGCAAACGCTCAAGGACTTGCAACTGGACTACCTCGATCTGTACCTGATTCACTGGCCCTTCCCTAACTACCACGCCCCCGGCGTTAGCGTGGACTCACGCGACCCTCATGCTGTACCGTATATCCACGACAATTACATGAAAACGTGGCATCAACTCGAAAAGCTAGTCGAAATGGGCTTAGTCAAGCACATCGGCACTTCCAACATGACGGTTCCTAAGCTTGACCTGCTCCGCCGCGACGCCAAAATCCAGCCTGCCGCCAATGAAATGGAATCGCACCCGCACTTCCAGCAGCCAGAGCTGTTCCAGTACTGCCAGGATCACAACATGGTGCCGATTGGCTTCTCGCCCATTGGCTCACCTGCCCGCCCTGCCCGCGACAAAACCGACGACGACACCGTCGACATCGAAGACCCGGTTATTGTGGGCATTGCGGAACGGCTGGGTGTGCATCCGGCTGTGGTGTGCGTGAAGTGGGCTGTGCAGCGTGGACAGGTGCCGATTCCGTTTTCAACCACGCGCCGCAACTTCCGCGCTAACCTGGAATGCGCCACGACCCCGCCCCTCACCGACGCAGACATAGCGGCGATTGCAGGCATCGACAAGAACTGTCGCCTGATTAAAGGTCAGGTGTTTTTGTGGGAAGGGGCCAGCAGTTGGGAAGACCTGTGGGATTTAGACGGCGTCATTGCAAAATAAGCAATCAAAACGGGGGGTACGATCAGCCGCCACCGCGCTACCCGTTCTGCCGCGCATCCCCGCTAGCGCACGTAATCCATCACCAGCACCCGCGTGCTCGCCGGGATGTCGGCTTTCGTCAGTTCTGTTTGCGTGTCGCACAAAAAGTCCACGTCCGCGTCATCAAAGTAGCCCAAAAATGACTCAATCCATTTGGTATTGCGCGGCTTGTACGTCAACGTGCGAAAGTGCATCGGAATCACAAGCTTGGGTTTGGCCGCGTCAATCACGCGCTTGAGTTCGTCCAACTCGATGGTGAGGTAGCCACCCGCCAGCGCCAACAGCACATCCACATTATTAAAGAAGGCCGTCTGCTTCGCTGTGAGGGGATTGCCCACATCCCCCATGTGCGCAACTGAGATGCCGTCCACTTCAAAGCGGTACATGCCGTTTTGCCCAGGCGTGTGATCGGGGTGTTCGTCCCACTCGGCGGCCCGCACCGCGTTGATGGTCAGGCCAGCGGCTTCACGCGTACCGCCCTGCTGCGCCACTTCCAGCGCATTGACGACAATCGGGTCACCGGGAATCAAATCGGAGCGGCAGTGGGCGTCGTCGTCATCTGACGATTTAATTACGAGGGTGGCTGTGTCTGTTATCGGAGCATAGCCTACCCCATCGGGATTGTAGGGGTCCATTATGATCGTCGTACCGTCAGAGGCGGTGATGTGGAAGGCGGCGTGGCCGTACCATTTTAGTTGCATGTGGCATTCTCTTTGCTATGTAGCGCGCTTTGGCGTCAGGTTGTGTTGATCGGTAATCATAGCGCGGTGGTGAGGCGCTTGGCTAGTGGTGGCGTCCATGTATCAGCTAAGGGCCACGCCTCACCACCGCTGATGCGTTGACTTGCTCCGTAGGTAGTGGCGCAGGTTCTCGCTCAGTTTGACGCGGTGACGGCGGTTGCTGTCGCGGTCAACGTGTGGGAATGGCGGGCGCGGCTGGTGACGGGGTAAAAATGGCTTTACCGGGTAGCTCTTGCCAATCGCAAGGCAGCCTTCCGGCGTGATGCGATACAACCACACTGGCCCCGGCGTAAAGCGGCGGCACTCCATGTAACCGCGCATTTCCAGGTAGACACACGCACTTTCATCCAGGTAGGGACGGTCAGGGTCGCCATCGGGTTGCAGCCAGTGATTGGCAAAGCGGCTGATGGGTCGGTCAGGGTCAATCAGGCCGTCGCCGCGCAGGGCTGGGCCGGGATGTTGTTCGTAGTCGCCGCGAAGGGCGCGGAAGGCGTACTTGAGCGCTTTGCGGTGCCTGCGTTTCATACCGTGAGGTCGGGTTCCCTTTGGCTGGCGTCCAACTGCCCCCAGTGTAACGCGCCGCACGCCATTAGCCGACCCTCCACAGTGATGGATACATGAAAACGAATTCACATAATCTGTTGCCATCGGCAAAGGACCTTCTGCTCAAACCTCACCCCTGTTCGCTGCGCTCACTGTCCCCTCTCCACGTGGAGAGGGGAAGGAGAACCGAAGGGTCGGGAGGGGTGAGGTGTGGCGGCGCATCATATGAATCTGAATGCGTTTATCCATGAGTTATGAGTGTCAAGTGATGAGTCATTAGTTTATAACCACACAAGGCTACGAACACCGCTACCCGAAAGGCGGCGTCAGTGAGTAAAACGCAGTGCTTCGGCGCTATCTTCAGGGCGTCTTCTGCATTCCCTAACCACTTTCTACTAACAACCAGCCACTAACCACTCCCACCTCATCGCCACGGGCGCACAACTTCATAGACGCCCGTGGCTGGATCAAAACCCGTAGGCCTTGAGGTTGAACCCGCGCCAGTCGCTGCTTATCACACTGCGCGTAGAATCATTCTCGCACAGGCTGCCGTCAGCATCCGCCCAGTGGATGCTCCGTGCGGGCGTATACGGAGAGAAAGGGGCGTCATAGGTGGTGCGCATGTTGATTTGCGTGTGAGCGTAGCGCACCACCACATTGTGCGACTGCGGATAGAAACTGAGGCCGCACGGTTCGCCATACCACGCGATGATATAGCCAATGGGCAGGCCTTCGTCGTCAGAGCGGAAGTTGAGGTAGCCGCGCCCAACAGTTTGCCCGTCAGCACTGGCGAAAAAGTGCATGGAAATGGTCTGGCTCAAGCGGATGAACACGCGGCCCTCGTCCGTGAGTTCATGTTCCATATTGACCGTTTCCCACGGGGTTTGGCCGACGGTCATACCCATCGCACAGGGTTGCCCATCACATAGGGCCAGGTTCGCGCTGAGCGGTTGGTTGGGGTAGGGGAAGAAATAGCCAACAACGGTGGCACCCGCAATGAGGGCAATCAGGAGACAGGTTAGGGTGGCGGTGAACCGGACGAAGACGCGCATAGAATGTTAAATTTCATAGACGGTTTCTTTAAGAAAAGTATAAGGGGAAAACACAAAAAAGCGCAAGCAGTGATTTTGCGTGCGCGTGGGGGGGCGGTTTAGGGTATGGGAGGTATTAGGGGCGCAGTTGGGTGTGAGCGCCCCGGTAAGCGTGGCCTAGACCGGCTTCTTGTTGTTCTCGCTGGCCTTGACCTGGGATGCTTCGTCTTCTTCGCTGGTTTCTTCTTCGGCGTTGTTGCCGGTGCGTAGCCCCTTGCGGAAGCTGGACACAGCTTCACCGAGTTCGCTGCCCACGCGGGCGATGCGACCACCACCGAACAGGATAACAACCATCAGGAAGATAAGGAAAAGCTCTGTAGGACCGAGACGGAATGGCATAGTGGTTCTCCTAAAAGTTTATTGGCCTATTGTCGTCTATAACGGGCGCAATTTCAACTCATTGCTCACAGCGGCAATGAATGTCACCCATCGGGTCTTACGCGTCAAATGCCCATCGGGTTTTACTTTGCCCCCTCATCCCCCCAAATGGCCACCATCTGCCGGAGCGTTTCCGCCATTTTGCGCTGCGTGGCCTCATCCTGATTGTGCATCATGTCGATGACGGCCAACTCGTGCGGGGATAGATTCTCCAGCACCTGCGGTTCGGGTATATCGGTTGCGCCGAGCAGATAATCTGTCGTTGTTCCCAACATTTGAGCCATCAATACGAGACGATCAAGGGGCGGCTTCACCTGATCGTTTTCGTATTTCGATATTTGGTGTTGAGGCACCCCCAATTTTTCGGCGATGTCCTTCTGTCGCAGGCCGTATTTTTTCCGCAGGGCAACGATGCGTTCGGTACGAAGGCCCATACACCTATCCGTGCGGCCCTGTAGTAGGGGCTTGATGCATCAAGCCCCTACGACGACCGTTTGATTCATACACGCCATTTGGGAAAAAGCGGAACACCCACACTTTTTGAATAAAAATTGACATTTGACGATAATCGGTATATATTGTAGTCATTGGCTGCACACGGACGGCACCCGTCACCTAGAAACGAGCTTAGGCCATCTGGCCCGCGATGCCCGCGTGGTTTGGTATGTCGGTTGTGTTCGTGGAGCAGGTCGTTTTTGCATAGGGCGGTTTACCTGAGCAGCCGCGCCAAAGCCGGTGTGAGAGACCGGCCCCGATCAACAGCATCACTGAGGGGGGCGTCAGGTTGGCGATGCCCTCCCTGTGTGCATTATGGCCCACATACGCCGATCACGCAACACACCCCACAGCCAGCTTGCGCGGCCCTCTGCCATCGGCACATAATAGCGGCTTATCGACTCCGCCCAAGAAAGCGCTCCCCGCATGAAAACCGCCATCGTCACGCCAGATGCCGTTGGCCCCGTCAACAACGGCGGCATCGGCACATTCGCCTATACCCTTGCCCGGCTGCTCCGGGATGCGGGTCACGAGGTGGTGTTGGTGTTCACTGGGCCGCTGGAAAATCCGCGTCACACCTGGGAGCATCTGTACAGCGACCGGGGCATTGAGGTGATACTGGCACCGGGGAAACCGTCACCGCTACAAAGCTTTAGCTACGAGCCGTTCATGCGTACCGCCGAACACGTCAGCGAGGTGCTGCCGCCGGATGTGGACGTGGTCTACTTTCAGGAGTGGCAGGCCAACGGGTTCCATATGGCGCGTCGACGCCGCTATCAAACCGATAAATCCCCTGTGATGGTGACGGTACTGCACTCCAATACCGATTGGATCCGTGACGGCATGGAGCAAATGCCCATGCGTGGCTACCGTGACCTGAGCATCGCCTTTGCCGAACGTTACACCGCCCAACACTCCGATTTCGTGGTATCGCCCAGCCGCTACATGATCGAGTGGGTGCGCGGGCACGGTTGGCAGCTCCCGCGTGAAGATCGCGTTAAGGTGTTGGGGCTGCCCTTCCCTGCGGATAGCGGCGACGCGCCGCCTGCCCCCGCCCCGGCATACAAGCGCATCATCTACTTTGGGCGGCTGACCACACGCAAAGGCATTGATCTGTTTGTGGAGGCAGTCAGGAAGCTGCTCACCGACTCCCCCGACCTGTTCGGCAGCATAGATGACATCGTGCTGTTGGGCAAAGCAGCCCCCAACCGCTACGGCGACGCCAAAGCCATCGCGGATGCGCTCGCGCCGCTGCCTGCCACCGTCATCACGGACTACGGCCAACCCGAAGCGCTGGCCTACCTGCGCAATCATGCCACAGACAGCCTCGTTGTCATTCCCAGCCGCGTCGATAACTTCCCCTATGCTGTGATTGAAGCGTCACGCATCCCCGGCTTGAACATGATCTGCTCGAATGTGGGCGGTATACCCGAAATCCTTGGCGAAGCGGGCGCGCATCAACTGTTTGACCCGTTCGGGAACGAACTGAAACCCAAACTGCGTGAGGCGCTGCAACGCGGCCCGCTCACAGACGAAGCCAACGCCCACTATGATGCCGCCCACCACAATCAACTGTGGCTGGGCTTTCATCAACATGCTATTGACTATGCGAAGCTTAGGCCCCCCACGATCCCGCTCTCTGTGCCTGATGGCCCGCTTGTGGATGTGTGTGTACCCCACTATAACCTGGGGGCCTACCTACCCCACCTGCTGGACTCACTCGCCAACCAATCTACTGACAACTTCACCGTCACGGTGGTTGACGACGGCTCTACCGACGCGGACTCGGTTGCCGTCTTTGAGCAGATGCAGCAGCAGTACGAACCGCGTGGGTGGCGCTTCATCCGTAAACAAAACCGGGGCGTGAGCCATACGCGCAATGTGGCCGCGACCTACGGCAGCGCGCCCTACCTTATCTTCTGTGATGCGGACAACGTGGCTGCGCCAAACATGGTCGAGCGCTTCGTGGACAGCATCCGCACGTCAGGGGATGACGTGTTGACGTGCCAGTTCAAGGCGTTCACGGCGGGCACGCCGCCCTACATGCTCACGGGTGACGGTCAATTAGCCGAGCAGGTGCCCATCGCCTACGTGATGACGCCGCTGGGGAACTGTCCAGAGGCGGGCATGCTGGAAAACCCCTACGGTGATGGCAACTTTATTATCCGGCGGGAGGTATTTGAGGTGACGGGCGGCTTCCCGGATGATGTGTGGCGCTATCACGGCGCGGAAGATCGCGTTTACCTGACGGCGTTGTCGCTGGACGGGTATAAGCTGGATGTGGTTCCGGCGTATTTGTTTTACTACCGGCACCGGGCGGGCGGCAAGAGCCGCAACACGAGCCTCTATCGCAATGAGATGCGGGTGCAGGCGCTCTACCGGGCGAAGCTGCGCGAGGTGGGGCTGGAAAACCTGACGCCGATGATCTTGGGGATGAGCTACTTTCGGTTTGAGCCGGACTGGATGGCGGAGTTTGTGTCCATACGGATGATTGGGCGGGCGGTGTGGCTGAAGATCAAGAAGCGGCTGCGTAAGGTGGTGGGGCGGTAGAGCATGAGGGGGTGTGCGGACGCGCCGTTGCACGCCCC
>CAWUJQ010000050.1:0-19658 GCA_963922445.1 uncultured bacterium | reverse complement strand
ATGGAAGTCCCCCAACTGGTTTACATCAAGCCCTATTACTATTTGCTCTTCTCCGTTCCGCCAGAACACCACTCGGCAGCGCGCCAAGCACGGTTGGAAACGCCGCCCGTCGGCGGCACGCACTATTTGGTATCTGAGAACCCCTTAGGACCGTTCCGCTATGTGACGGATGCGTTCATGGTGGGGGATTCGATGACCGCTCTGTATTCCGGAAAGCTGATTCAAGCTGCGGACGCGTCATGGCAATTCATGGCGTTTCGCAACAATGACCCCGTTAGCGGCCATTTCATCGGCGACCTAGCCGACCCAATCCCGGTTGCGGTCAGGGCAGATGGACGGATCATCATTAACGCAGCAACATCGCCTTAGCCGGTTTTTGACAGCACCCTAGCAGCAGCAGCCTACCTTTTTCCCTCGCAAGACATTCTGTCGTACGCAATCCTTAAATTAATGAGTGATGTCACACGAGTCGATGACACAACCGACTATGTTTGTGCCGTATGAGATGTTTTACTGATATTAGCTTATTGTGAGAGGCAGAAGATGGTTGCAACCAACTGGCGCGCAATGCGGGTGCAGGCACAACGCTTCAGTGTGAAGTTGATGGCGCTTTACCTGGGCTTGCTGCTGGTGCCCATCCTGGGTATCGGTCTATTCGTTAACTTCTACATCCAACGGACGGTTGAGGTCTATCGCCAGCAGCATTACCAGGACGCGCTCGCCATCCAGTCTGACCAAATCAACCAGACAGTTGCATCGATTCAAGAAACCATCCTTTACCTTGAGCAGCTTCATCAAGCTGGCTCACATGCCGATCTGACCACATTTGCCTCCGCCCACTCCCGCTATCGTGAAATTGCTCTCGTCGGTGATAGCAAAACCACCGCGCTCGACACGACAGCAGCAACGGCGTGGCTGACTGCAAACCCTAACACCGTCAGTGACCTAGACCTGCACGATGTCCATTTTTCGATTGCAGAGGGTACGGCAACACCGCTGCTGCTGGCTGCTGCACGCATTGAGGCGGGTATTCTTGTGATCACGCTGGACGTTAGCGACCTCATCGGGCCAGACACCCCCCTCAACGACGAACAGCGGGCGCTGCTGCTGCCATCGGGACAGGCACTCGTTTCAGATTCACTGCCGGTATCCCTGCCGCACTTCCCAGGGCAGTCAGGGCACTTGCTGCACGATGACCACACCTACTTTTACTATCGCACCGGGCCAGATGAAAGCTGGCTGCTGCTGCGCCGCCTACCCCTCACCGCAACCCAGGCCGACCTGCAAGACTACTACACCACCTTCTCGATCCTATTGATCGGCAGTGTCGTTTCCGTTATTGGATTGGCGCTGTTAGCCATTGCGCGCATTATCGAGCCGATTTACCAGCTTAAGCATATGTTCGACCAGCTCCGCCGCCAAGACACGCCCCCTAGGCTGCCCGCCTCCCTGCCTAAAGATGAGTTTGGCAGCCTGATGGCAGACTTCGTCACGCTGGCAGAAGAACTCGAAAGGAAGCGCCACATTGAGCGCACGCTGGTGGAACGGCTGATTGCGGCCCAGGAAGAAGAACGCAAACTCATTGCCTATGACCTGCATGACGGCCTCATTCAGCAGTTGGTCGGTGCCCGGTTTTATCTGCGTAAGTGCAAGTCCTGTACGCTGCAAGCAGACAGCAACGGCCAAATGCAGCACGGCTACGAAGTCCTCACCCAAGCCATTACCGAAGGGCGGCGGTTGATACAAGGGCTGCACCCAACCGTGCTTGATGACCTGGGTTTGGTCGCAGCATTGCAAGACCTGCTGCACTCCATGGCGAAATCCGCTGGTTGGCAGGTCACGGCGGACATGGACGCGCCCTTGAATGAACCTGACCGCGCCACTAGCGTCACGCTGTACCGGCTGGCGCAGGAGGCGTTTAACAACGCCTTTAAGCACGCCAACGCCTCCCACATCACGCTAAAACTGCGCTTTACGCCCACCCACATGACGCTGACCATTGCCGATAACGGCTGCGGCTTTGACCCGGCGGCAGTTGCGCCCACGCGCGAACGCGGTTGGGGCCTGCGTACCATGCAGGAACGCGCCTACATGCTCAAAGGCACATTCCAGCTTCGCAGCCAACCCGGCAGCGGAACTGAGATTTTTGTGCAAATTCCGTGCCATCAACTCACCACTGACACCCACATTGCTACAGGAGATGGAGCTTATGTCTGAAATTCGCGTTGCCATTGTTGACGACCACAGCGTTATTCGCCAGGGGATGCGCTCATTGTTGACCGACGCCGGGATGCTTGTTGTTGGGGAAGCCGCTGACGGCAACGCCGCCGTTGAGTTGGCCGTCGATACCACACCGGATGTAATGCTACTGGACATCCGGATGAAGGGGCGCGACGGGCTAGACGCCCTGCCAGACATCAAATCAGCATCACCGTGTACCCAGGTCATTATGCTAACAACTTACGCGAATCCCGCCTATTTGACCGAGGCCATACAGCACGGCGCGAGTGGTTACCTGCTCAAAGAGGCAGACATGGACGACATCATTAGCGCGATTCACACAGCAGCCATGCCTGGCAGCTTGATCGACCGCAGCCTGCTAAACGCTGCCCTGAAAGGGGGTGACGGCCAGCCACAGCCAGAAGCCATCACCGCCACCCAAACACCTGACGTAATCAACACGCTCTCCCAACGCGAGTACGACGTTCTTCGCCTGCTGTGCGAGGGGCTGTCGAACGCGCAAATCGCTGAGCGGCTGTCTATTGGCATCACAACGGTGAAAACCCATGTGAAACACATCTTGCAAAAACTCGACGTGAGTGACCGAACGCAGGCTGTTCTGGTTGCCGTCCGTCATGGGCTGGTTGACTAGACGCCCGCCGCTCATGAACCGCTAATTCATCCTTGAGGAGGAGACGAATCGTTCGGGCGAATGATTCGCCTCCTTGCCGTTTTCGCCATACTCAACCCATCAAAGAAAATCGTTCACTGACAGGGGGTCACGGCATGACGAAGGGCTTGGCATTGGGTTTCCTCGCTCTTGGCACCTCACTGCTGGCATGGGGGCTTGCCCTGTCGGTTTCCGTCGTGCCAGATGCCGCCCCGATTAGCGGCATGACCGCCGCATCCACAAATGACTGCACAGACTGCCACCCGCCTTATCCTGCGAACTGGCAGGTCGTGCCGCACACCCTGCACCTGACGACCCCCCAACAACCCACACCCATGGCCTGCATCGGCTGCCATGCTTTTGACCACACCAGCCTGCGCATCTCCGTATCTGAGACAGACATGCGGATGCTAACCCTACGCACACAGATCGAACACATTTACGCCGACTACCACAGCGGCGATCACGAATACGCCGTCGCCCAACAAGCTGAGGCGATTTTGACGTTAATCGAGGCAGATAACCGCTGGGGCTTCCACTCGTCGGCTTACATCAATACCCAGCTAGACGACGCCGAAAGCCTGTTAAACACACTTGCTGCGCTAAGCCGCTAGGGAAACCACCTATGATCCACCAGTTCGCCAAATTATTCACCATACTGGCCATCGTCTTCGCCGGAGCCGGGATGATCGCCGCTCAGGGTGGCCTGACCAACGATGACGATGACGAAGGCACGCCTGAAATCCGAGAGATGACGTTTGAATACGCCGGGTCACGCGAATGCCGCGACTGTCACCGCGACGCGAGCCGTGCCCACGCTGATACGCCCCACGCTCGCACCCTCGTCGAACTTGAAGCGGACATGGAACCGGAAGACTACCCGGTTGTGGCCGACTTCAACAGCGGCACCGACGTGCGCGAGGTGTCCTTCCCCGATGGCGAAACGCGCGCCTTCACTGCTGAGGACGCCGCCTACACGCTGGGGATGGGCGTCCACGCGCAGGCTTACATCTATGAGGGCGAAGACGGCTATTACGTCTTCCCGGCAGAGTGGAGCGTCAGTGATGAAAGCTGGCTACCGCTCGACCTGGATGCGGAGTGGCCCAGTGAAGCCTACGCTTTTGGGCCGAACTGTGCGGGGTGCCACGCTCAGGAAGTTGACCTGGACAGCCACGCGTGGGAAGAAGACGGCGTGATGTGCGAGTCGTGTCACGGGCCGGGTTTGGATCACGTGGAAGCAGCGGACGACGCGGGCGGCAGCATTGACGACTTCGAGCGCACAGAAATCAACGCGCTGATTAACCTCGGCCTGGATTCGGCCACCTGCGGCACCTGCCATGTGCGCGGAAGTTCTGCTGATGGAGCGCACCCCTTCCCGACGGACTACTACCCCGGCCAGGATTTGAGTGCCGTCTTCGACCTGGTGGAACCGGACAACGAAGCCTACTTCTACAGCACTGGGCACGCTCGCCTTTCCTACATGCAGTACAACGAAGCCCAAACGAGTGCCCACCCTGCTGCGCTGGATGACTTGCTGGCAAGCGACGCCGACTACGGCCCGGAGTGCCTCGCCTGTCACAGTGTGGCCAGCCACCGCTACGACATGCTGCTGGCCAACGAAGACATTGATCCCGATACAGTCACAGTCGAAAGCGTGTTGGAAGAAGTCCCGCACGGGGTGACGTGCGCAAGCTGCCATGCGCCGCACATGGTGCTTGAAGAGGGCGAAGCGCGTCTGTCCGCCGGGTTGCGGGTGGAAAGCGATCAGCTTTGTGCGAGCTGCCACATGGATACCGACGCGACAGACGGCCTGCACGTCGCCACAATGGAAGTATGGCAGGGTGTTGCCCTGGTAGACGCAGTAGAAGCGGTACCCGGTGCGCACTATGAAGCCGAAGACGGCCCCACCTGTGCAAGCTGCCACATGCACGAGGTTGATACGCCGCGCGGCCCACGCAGCAGCCACACCTTCAACATCGTCACGCCGGGCGAAGCGCTGGACGAAGCCACCCTGCAAAATAGCTGCTCCGGGTGCCACGAAGAAGACCCCGCCGCCCTGGGTGACCTGATTGACGACATTCAAGTCGATACCCGCGCCCGTGTAGACGTAGCCCGCACCGCCCTCACCGACGACACACCCGACTGGGTGGTCACAGCGCTGGACGCCGTCGAACGCGACGGGAGTGCAGGCGTGCATAACTACGCCTATACCGACGCGCTGCTAGATGCCGCTGAAGCTGAACTCAACCTGACCGCCACCGCCGACGAGGAGGCATAACCCTGATGACCCGCAATCCTGCCATGCGCTGGAGCCTTGTGTTTGCGCTGATGGCGTTTGTCTCCGGCAGTCTGGCGCTGGTCGCGCTGGCCCAAGACGACGGCACCGACGAACCGACTGCAACCGAAGCGGCGATCACGTCCGAAGCGCCGATGACCCCAGTTGACCTGACCGTGTACGACACGGGCGAGGTACAGGTCGCCATTGAACCAACAGGCGACAACGGCTACTGCACCATCTGCCACAACCAGCCCGGCGAAACGCTGCGCCTGGAAGACGGCACCCTGCTGAACCTGTACGTCGCGCCGGAACTGGTCGCGTCGTCGGTACACGGCCCCAGCGCGGATTCGCCCGGTTTGGGCTGCCTGGACTGTCACGGAGAAGACAGCTTCCCGCACAGTGGCCCGCCCCCGGCAGACGGGCGCGTGAACACCATCAACAGCAACAGCATGTGTACGTCCTGCCACGAAGTTCATGCTGATGAACTGAACATGGGCCTGCACGCGCAAGCCATCGCCAACGGCAATACTGCCGCCGCCGTCTGCACAGACTGCCACAGCGCTCATCACGTGCAAACCGCCGAGTTCCGCCCAGAGATTATGGCCGGGGTGTGTGCGGACTGTCACGCAACGGTGCATGACCAATGGGTGATTAGCGAGCATGCCGACATTGGCCCGTTAGGTTGCGCCACCTGCCACGATTACCACGCGCAAACGCTCCGCGTGGGCGAAACCACAACCGACCTGTGCCTGAACTGTCACATGGACAACCTACCCGACCTGTTCGTGCATGAAACACACATTACCGCCGTTCAAGGGTCGGATAACCCGGTGGAGTGCGCGGACTGCCACATGGTTGAAGGCGACCCGGTCGATACGGCCCTCACCATTAGCACAGAAGAAGGCTTAGCCAACCACTCCATGCTGCTAGATGCCACGCCGTGCAACACCTGTCACACCGACCTGGCTGCCAGCGGCGAGTGGGACGAAATCTTATCTGCACGGGTGAGCCTGGCCGCGCCGGAAGACGCGGAAGCTGACGAAACCGTTGACATGACGCTAGAAGGCGCGAGCGAGGCTGGCACGGCCATCATCGGCAACACCCCTGGCGACTTCCGCTTTGCGATTCAGGGCTTGCTGCTGGGCCTGGGCCTGGGCGTGACGTTTGCCATCGTCTTTTTCACACGGGGACGCAGCGCTGCCCCTGCCAATGACCGCTCGAACAACAGCGAGGACACCTCAGAATCATGACCGACCAGACGCCCAACACAAATCAAGACAACGCGCAGCCCAACGCTGCCCAACAACAAGAAATCCAGGAATCCAACACACGGCTGCTCGGTCGGCGTGACTTCATGACACTGCTCATTGGCGGTGGCACATCGTTTGTGCTGGCGACCACACTCGCCCAACCGCTTGAAACGCTGTTAACACCATTTATGCAGCAGCGCGTCAACAGCGGGCACGGCCACGGCAACGAGGAAAGCCCCTATCGCTGGGGCATGGTCATTGACCTGAGCAAGTGTGTGGGCTGCGACTACTGTGTGTATGCCTGCCAGGCCACCAACAACGTTGAAGATGGCATGCGCTGGAACATCCGTGAAGACGACGTGACGCAAACCGGCAACGTCTATCATGTGACGCGCCCGTGCCTACACTGCAACAATGCCCCGTGCGTGACCGTGTGCCCCACGGTTGCGACGTATCAGCGCCCCGACGGGCTGGTGGTGATGGACTACGACAAGTGCATCGGCTGCCGTTACTGCCAAACCGCCTGCCCCTACGGTGCGCGCTCATTCAACTGGGATAGCCGCGACGAAGGTGCTGCCGCGCCGCACTCACCGGAGTTTGGCCGGGCGGAAGTAGACACGCGTCCGCGTGGGGTAGTGGAAAAATGCACGTTCTGTGTGCATCGCATTGACGCCGGCCTGGAAAAGGGCTTGATGCCGGGTGTAAACGCAGAAGCGACCCCAGCCTGCGTCAACATCTGCCCGACGACGGCCCGCTACTTCGGCAACCTGAAAGACCCCAACAGCACCGTCTCCCGCCTCATCCGGGAAAACCCGACGTTGCGCCTGCGCGAAGACCTGGGCACTGACCCGAACGTGTACTACATCCCAGCAGAAGGGATGGTGGTATGAGCGCGATAACCTCACCTGCCAGCACCCGCGCCGAAGCGGGCAGCCGCAGCTACAGTTGGCTGTACTGGCTGTGGATATTGGCATTGACAGCGGTGTTCGGCGTCGGCATTGCCACGGGCATCTATGTGTTGCAAAACGGCCTCGGCGTCACCAACCTGACGGACGAACTGCCCTGGGGCCTGTGGATTACGGTGGACCTTTCCGCAATTGCCCTTGGCGCAGGCGCATTTACGATGTCTGCGGCGGTGTACCTATTTGGGCTGAAGCACTACGAGGCTGTGGCACGGGCGGCAGTCCTGGTCGGCTTTTTGGGCTATACGTCCGCAATGATGGCGCTGTTTTTGGACATTGGCCGCCCGGATCGCTTCTATCACCCGCTTATTTACTGGAATGTGCATTCTGTGCTGTGGGAAATCACGCTGTGTGTGGTGCTGTATGCCACTGTACTCGTGATTGAACTGCTGCCTATTGTCATCGAGAGCACGTTCCTCAAGCGCTTTGGCTGGCTGGTCAAGCTGGCTCACGGCATCCACCGCCTGATGCCTGTCGTCGCGCTGCTCGGTTTGGGTTTGTCGCTGCTGCACCAGTCCTCGCTGGGTGCCACCTACGGCATCCTGACGGCCCGCCCGGTGTGGTTTTCGCCAACAGCGCCCGTGCTGTTCATCCTGTCTGCCATTGCCGCAGGTGCCTCGCTGACGCTGTTCGTCACGCTGTTTGCCAGCATGGTCACGCGCAAGCAGCTTGTGCCACCGCAAATTTTGCGCGGCGTGGCCTACTTCATCGCCGCAGCAGTACTGGGCTACCTGTACCTTAAGTTGTGGAGTTGGGCCGCCACCAACTACTACAGCGAAATCCCGGAGCAGCAGCTTGGCCTGGAAATTTTGGCGGTGAACACGCCTTACAACTACACATTCTGGTTTGGTGAGGTGCTGTTCGGGGCCTTTATCCCAGCCGTGATTTTGTTGTGGGGCCGCCTGCGCCGCAACCCGCGTGCGGTAATGGTCGCCTGCTTCATGATAATCGTCGGGCTGGTCATCAACCGCTGGAACATGACGCTAAGCGGGTTTGTTGTGCCGCTGGACTGGCTGCCGGGTGAGGCAAGCCTACCGCCCAACACCTACGCGCCCAACCTGATTGAGTATCTCGTTTCCGCAGGCATTGTGGCCTATAGCTGGCTGGTGTACTCGCTGGCGGTGCGTTTTATCAACCTGTATCCGGACGAGCGCCCCCTGCAACCGGGCGAGGACGTCCAGATGCTTTAAACCCTGTCCATCCACGCGGCGTTGAGGCCATGGGCTTTGTCGCCGTGTTGTTTTTGGAGTTTTATTTTTGTAGATGAGGTAAAGGATTATGCGCTATCGAAAGACCAGTCTGGCCCTCGCAATCGCGTCGCTGGCATTTCTGTCTGCGGCGACGTTCGTGATGGGCTTTGCAACGGTGCTGGCGCAGGATACCGAACCGGCAGACCCACACGGGGAACCGGGTACGTTCCTGACCAGCTATTACGACGCGTGGGTCAACAGCCCGCACGCCCGCTTTGAAGACGACGCGTTTACGCATTGGGACGAGGACGGCGAAATTGAGGCCCGCTGCGCCGCCTGTCACTCCACACCGGGCTATCTCGACTATCTTGGTGCCGATGGCAGTGAATTCGGTAGCGTCGAAACGGCGCACGAACTTGGCACCGTCGTCAACTGCAACGCCTGCCACAACGAGGTCTCATCACAGTTGACCAGCGTCACGTTCCCGTCCGGTGCTGAAGTCACTGGCATTGCGGACGACGCCCGCTGTATGGTCTGCCATCAGGGTCGCGCCTCCACAGTGAGTGTGACAACCGCCGTTGAAGAGGCCGGGCTGACGAGCGAACCCCATACCGTCAGCGAAGAGCTTGGCTTCATCAACATCCACTACTACGCTGCCGCAGCCTCGCTGTACGGCTCTGAGGTGAGCGGTGGGTTTGAGTTTGAGGGCAAGGCCTACTACGGTAAGAACGATCACGTTGAAGGCTATGGCACCTGCACCGACTGTCACGACCCACACACGCTGGCGTTGGACGTTGGCGAATGCGCCACCTGCCACGCTGATGTCGAGACGGTTGAAGACCTGCGCGGCATCCGCAGCCTGGCCTCTAACGTAGACTACGACGGCGATGGCGACATGGAAGAGGGCATCCTGGGTGAAATTGAGGGCTTGCAGGGTATACTGTACGAGTCCATCCAAATTTATGCCGCCGATGTAGTCGGGACGCCCGTTGTTTATGCCGAGGCATACCCGTACTTCTTTACCGATACGGACGGCGACGGCGAAGCCAACGAAGAAGAAGCCAACTACGGCAACCGCTACGTCAGCTTCACCCCGGCCCTGCTAGAAGCTACCTTCAACTATCAGGTCTCTCAGAAGGACCCAGGCGGCTATGCCCATAACCCGGACTATCACATTCAGTTGCTCTACGACAGCATCGAAGCGCTGAATCAAGAGTTGGGCGAGGGCGGTGTCGATATGTCCAGCATTGCCCGCGATAGCAGCGGCCACTTTGCCTTCAATGCGGAAGCCTTCCGTCATTGGGACGAAGACGGGGAAGTATCAGGCCGTTGTTCCAAGTGCCACACGGCTGAAGGGCTGCCGTTCTTCCTGGAGCACAATACGACGATTGCGTTTGAGCCGTCCAACAGCTTGAGCTGCTCATCGTGCCACAACACCTCCAATCCGGAGTTTGCGCTATACCCGGTCACAGAAGTCGGCTTCCCGTCGGGCGCAGTTGTTAGCTACGGTGAGGAATCGGGCAGTAATATGTGCCTCAACTGTCACCAGGGCCGCGAGTCCACGGTCAGCGTCAATGCAGCCATTGCCGCCGCCGGTGTGGGCGACGATGAGGTTTCCGAGGCGTTGAACTTCCGCAACCCGCACTACTACTCGGCTGGCGCAAGCTGGTTCGGTACAGAGGTGCAGGGTGCCTACGAGTTCGATGGCATGGAATACAACAGCGCCTACGAACATACACGCCGCTTCGACGAATGTACCGACTGTCACCAGCCGCACGAACTGGAAGTTCAGTTCACCGAATGCACGGACTGTCACGAGGAAGTGGAGACAGTGGAAGACATACGCCTGATTCGTGCCCATCCAGAGGATGCCGAGCGCTTCGACTATGACGGCGACGGCGACGACAGTGAGCCAATTCGTGATGAGCTAGCCACCTTCGAGGGGTTGCTGCTGGAGTTGATTGTGGAGTACGCCAACGAGACGGTGGGCACGCCCATTGCCTACGCGCCAGCGGACTATCCGTACTTCTTCCTGGATACCAACGAAAACGGTGAGGCAGACCCCGAAGAAGTCAACTTTGGTAACCGTTACAACCAATGGACGCCCAGCCTGCTGCGTGCGGCGTATAACTACCAGTACATCGCTAAAGACCCGGGCGTTTATGCACACAATGCAGACTACGGCATGCAGGTTATGTACGACAGTATTGTGGCACTGGGTGGCGAAGCCGCTGCCGAGGGCCTCTTCCGTCCCAACGTGGACTACTACGAATAATCGCTCCACGTGATTGATCGCTAACAGTGGCCCCGGTATATACCGCTTACCGGGGTTACTTGCTTTCCCCGCCACAACTGCACAGCCTCAGCTTGCCTGTCTAACCAATTGAATTTCTCGCGTGGCCAGTCGTGCCTCATTTCGTGCGTACTGTTTAACCCACGTAGCAGGGTATAATCGCAGCTTGCAACGGCTCACACAGGTGGATTGATGTCCCAGACCATTCTCATCGTAGACGACGACCGCGACATTACACGGGCGCTGGTGGGTTATTTTGAGCAAGCCGGCTTTGGCACGCTGACGGCCCACAACGGCACCGATGCGCTCACGCTTGCGCGGCAAGAGGCGATCACACTCATGGTGTTAGACCTGATGCTGCCCGACCGTGACGGATGGCAGGTTACGCACACCATCCGCAGCGACAAGCGCACTGCCCAGCTTCCCATCATTATGCTAACCGCCCGTGTTGGCGACTCCGATAAGCTGTTAGGCCTTGAACTGGGTGCAGACGACTACATCACGAAGCCGTTTAACCCACACGAAGTGGTGGCACGCGCACGCACCGTGTTAAGGCGTGTGCAGCCCACACCTACCTCGTTTATCGCGATTCGCGGCCTGCAACTTGACGTGGACAGCCGTCAGGTCACGCGTGATGGCACCCCAATTGACCTGACACCCACCGAATACGCCATCCTTAAAACGCTGATGGAAAACCCCAACTACGTGTTCACGCGCACCGAACTGATTACGCGCAGCCTGGGCCATGAGTACGAAAGCATCCAGCGCACGCTCGATAGCCACATTCGCAACCTGCGCAAAAAGGTGGAGCCAGACCCAAGCTACCCGACCTACATCCAAACGGTGTATGGTGTCGGCTATAAGATTGAGGCGTAGCGCATGAACCGCCTGTGGGTGCAGTTGAGCCTTGCCTTTACGCTGGTTGTGCTGGTGAGTGCTGTGCTGCTTGGCATCATCGCGAATGCCTATGCCCGCCTGCAACGTCAGTCCGTTGCAGACGACTTCCGTACCTCCATAGAGGAAAGCGTCCTTTACGACGACCAGGGACTTGTCACCCGCCTGCAAGCCCACTTCGACGCCAGGGGCAGCATCGAAGGCGCGGTGCGCTTGCTGCGCGATGCAGAGCGTGAGCGCCGTGGGCGGCCCTTCCGCCTACATAGTGAATTGCAACGCCCAGATGGACAAACGGTCTACGGCAGAATTCCACGAGGGGCCGAGGCGAATGCCACTGAGATTGTCTTTGACGAGGCCACGCTGCGCGTCGCCATCCAACTGCCAAACGATAACGAACGCCGGATGCCCCCGCCCAACAATATCCTATCCCCAGAAGCACTGCTCATGCTGCTGGGCATCTTTGGCACCCTGTTGGGAATTGCCGTCGGCGTGTTCCTTTCACGGCGTATCGCCGCCCCATTGTCGAACCTGGCCTACAGTGCGCAGCGTGTGGGTGCCCGCGACTTTGATATGCGCGTCAACCTGGATGGCAGCCGCGAGATGCAGTCTGTGGCCGTTGCGTTCAACGACATGGTGTCACAGTTACAAACATCGGAGCAGTTGCGCAGTAACTTGATTGCAGATGTGGCCCACGAACTGCGCACCCCACTCACGGTGATGGAGAGCAACCTGCGCGCCCTCATTGACGATGTCTATCCGCTGACCAAAACCGAGGTGTTGACGCTGTATGACCAGACGCGCCAGCTTAGCCGCATGGTCAATGACCTGCACGAACTATCGCTGGCCGATGCCCATGAATTGACGTTTGACTTCCAGCAAATCAGCCTCAACGCCTTTCTCCATCAAATCAGCGACATTTTCAACCCCGTTGCCGAGGCAGAAGGCATCGCATTCCAGGTTACCATCCCAAATGAGCCATGCATCGTGACTGGTGATCGGGGGCGTTTAAGCCAGGTGATGCAAAACCTGCTCGTCAACGCGCTGCGCCACACACCCACTGACGGCCAAATCACGCTGACCATGCGTCAACACGACCTGAGTGTGCATATCACGGTAGCCGACACGGGCGAGGGCATTGACGCGGGCCACCTTAGCCACATATTCGAGCGCTTCTATCGCGTTGACCCGTCACGGGAGCGGGGCAGCGGCGGGGCTGGCCTGGGATTGGCCATTGGCAAGGCGATCATCGAAGCGCACGGCGGGGAAATCACGGTTGCCAGTCAAACGCAGCCGCCATCCGGCACCGAATTCACCATCCGGCTGCCACTGCTGACGGAGTAAGCGCTTTCAGTCGGCAATTTCTGCATCGTGTTTACGTATGCTCCCTTACATATGCCTATCCGTGCGCATGTTATACATAGCAAGCATCGCGCAGCAATTTGGACGCCCGCGATATTTAACGGCATAATCGGCACGGATGGCGTTCTCTCTACGTGACACTTCGTATGGACGAAAGTGACGTTGCAGCGCCAGAGCATGATTCCACACCAGACCCACGACATTGATCTGCTAGTACAAGTGACCATCACGTTTGTCGTTGCGGTACTGCGGCGCGGCACTTGTAGGTTTTGTGAACGTCAACATACATAGTATAATTTCCTCGTGGCACCAATTTATCGCCGAAATCGGTGTACCACAAAATGCGATGACGCGCCGCGCTTTACATCCCCCTCAATGAATTGAGGGGGATGGGGCGTGTGGTTGATAAAAGCGAAAGGACTCTAATGTTGGCAGAAGTCATTCACAGTATCGAGGAATCGCTGGAAGCCATTGGTATCATCTTCGACATCATTGGCGTTTTGATTATCTGCATTGGCATTTTGCTGGCGTTCCTGCGCTACTTCCGGCGCACGCCCCAGCCCAACGGCGATGACGTAATGCCGAGTCCGTACCGTCTGTTGAAAATCGAAATCGGGTTGGCGCTGCTGCTGGGCCTGGAAGTGCTGGTCGCTGCGGACATCATCAAGACGGTGGCGATAGAGCCGACGTTTACCAGCCTGGGCGTGCTGGGCCTGCTGGTGGTGATCCGCACGTTTTTGAGCTGGACACTGGTGCTGGAAATCGAAGGGCGCTGGCCCTGGCAGCCGGAGCGCGAAGAGGAAGCCGCTGCCAGCGAACCTGCTGGGGCGTAGATTCCGTTTGGGTTGGGAGATGGCGGACAGCGTGTATGCCATCTCTACACATCCTTCGTGACCCGTAGGGACGCAGCCTACTGCGTCCGCCGCACGCTAACCCAAATCATTCTCATGGATACGTGAATAGACACAAAATGTTGTTATGCTGCACATATAATCAGCCGCCGCAGATAAATACATACAATAGCGGGCAGGTGCCCGCCCGCAGGTAGGAGACCGATTCGTGACCCCATTTGAGAACAAAGTTGTATTCGTCACTGGGTCGGCGCGCCGCGTCGGACGGGCCATTGCGCTTGCCTTCGCCGCCCAGGGCGCAAACCTTGTTGTGCATCATTCATCACCCCGCAGTGCAGATGACGCCGAGTCTGCGGCGGAAGAAGCGCGCAACCTGGGCCGCGATGTTATCGTGGTCAGCGGCAACCAGGCCCACAGCGACGACGTGCGTCAGATGTTTGCTGCTGTTGAAAACCACTACGGGCGTTTAGATGTCATGGTCAACAGCGCGGCCATCTTCAAGCGCACCGACCTGCTAGACATCACCGAGGAAGAGTGGGATTTGGTGATGGGCATCAACCTGAAGGGGCCGTTCATGCTCACGCAGCACGCCGCCCGCTTAATGCAGCAGCACGACGGCGGTGTTATTATCAACATCAGCGACAACAGCGGGCTGAATGCCTGGGCATCACGCCCACATCACAGCATTAGCAAAGCCGGGGTCATCATGCTCACCCAGGTGAGTGCGCTGGCACTGGCACCGCACAACATCCGCGTCAACTGTGTAATTCCGGGGCCAGTGCTGGTTCCAGCAGACGCGGACGAATCCGTATTGGACGAGATTGCCGCCGCATTACCCGTTGGGCACATTGGCAATCCGGGCAACATTGCCGATGCATGTATGTTCCTGGCTGGGAACGATTATGCAACCGGCACCATTTTACGAGTTGACGGCGGCGAAGGCCTAGCAGGAGGAGAAACTTAGATGACAAACATCGAACTTGGCAGCAACTGGGGACCCACATCCATAGCACTACATCAGGCGGCCATGCTGCTTGGCCCCATCCAGAATGCACTGTTTGCGAAGCGCAGGAATTTTCTACAGCTACCGATGTTTATTCAGCCCTATGGGCTGGTTTCGCATGAACTGCCACGCGGCGGACGCATCAAGGTAAACTTCAACCACCAGCGTATCGACTACGAAGTTGGTGGTGGTGATGCGAAACACTTCGCTTTCCAAGATCACACCCAGGCGTCACTCTACGAGGCCCTCCTGACCGAACTCAAGCAGGATGAACTGGCCGACTTTTTTGCGGATGTGGAATCGGATACGCTGGCCGCTGGCTTGTTGACGAAACTACACGCCAACCAGGGTGAGTTCCTGAAAATCGAAGATGTCACCCACACCGACCCGCTTACTGTCGACAGTGACAGCGCCAGCACCTTCGCCAAGATGCTCTACGACGTGTACACGGGCGTGGCCCGCTTTCGGGCACATCTGGAAGGGCATATGACGCCTATTGTTGTCTGGCCAGAACACTTCGACCTGTCCACGCTGTGGTTCCATCCAGATAACGCCACAATGGACGAACACGACGCCCACATCAACTTTGGCTTTGCGCCGTTTAGCCCCGGCTTTGAAAAGCCATACCTCTACGTGTATATCTACCCATATCCCGACGACTTTGAGCAGCCTGCGCTGCCTGCACCCGCCGTGTGGAATAGCGACGGCTTCCGGGGCATCGTGGTGCGCTTCGATGACCTGGCCCAACAAGCTGACCTGGCTCAGTTCGTGGAACAGCTCTACATTGGCCTGTTCGACATCCTGGTGCCACACCTGAAAACGATAAATGCTTAGCTGATATACCCCTGTGATCATCCACACATATCATAGCAAGTGTGGATGCCCCCCCGCAGACCGTAAAAAAACAACATAGATACACACCAAACGGCTGACCTGCGTTTACAATCGAAACATGAAATGCAATCTACATCGCAAAATACAAGAAGCAATACCCCAACACGTAGGAGGTAGACACATGATTCGATTGAGTCTTACGCTCACAGTTTTACTGTTATCCATCGGCATTTTTGGTGCCACCCGCGCCGACGCTCAAAATGAGGTCTGCGTTTCGCTGGCTGAGGCAGCCTTTAGCGCGTTAGAGAGCTGTGCCAACGCAGACGGCAACACCGCCTGTTACGCAATGGCGGCTGAAGTTGATGGTGAAGCAGCCTTCACGCAAATCGGGGACACCGTCGCCCTGACGGATTTCTCCACGCTGACGACGAAACCGCTCGACCTGACCTTGCCAGAATGGGGCATGGCCCGCGTCAACGTTCATGCCAATGTGCCGCTCAATGTATCACGCACAGGCCTCACATTTGTGCTGATTGGGGACGCCACACTAGAGAACGCAGTCGCCCCCACCGATGCCTTCATGCCTGCCGAACCCATCCGGTTGCAAACACTGGTTGGCGCTAACCTGCGCAGCTTCCCGTCCACGGACGGGCGCATCGTGGAAAGCGCTCCGGCAGGCATGGAGCTGCTTGCCGATGGCCGGAATGCGGCAGGTGATTGGGTGCGCGTAACGTTTGGCGAGACCATCGCCTGGGTGAGTACGTCTATCGTCGTCACGCTTGATAGCGGCCTGATTTCAGACTTGCCTGTGCTGTCCGCAGAAGCGCGCACCCCCATGCAAGCGTTCCACTATCGTAATGCAACCGGCGGCTCAGAATGCACGGAGGATTCGCCGTCCATGTTGACGATTCAAGCGCCTGACGGCGTGACGGGCAACGTGACCGCCAACGGCACCGAAATCCAATTTTCAGACACCATCGCCCTACGCACGCTGCCGGGCGGCGTGATGCAGTTGGTGGTGTTGCAGGGCAGCGCTACCACAGACGGCATCACCCTGGCCGAGGGCTTTACGATCAACATGCAGTTGAACGCAGACGAAACGGCTCCCGCTGGCGCTTGGACGGGCTTCCGGCCTATTTCTGGTGATGAGCAGGCCTTTTTCAGCGTGCTGGAGTTGATGCCAGAAGCGGGCCTGTATCGCGCTGTAACCGTGCCCACGCAGGATGAGATTACCGCAACGCTGCGCACGGTTAACGCGGGCGTGACGGGCAGTGCCAATGCAACCGTGGCTTCGGCAGCAGCAAGCAGTTGCGACGGCTTCCGGCCAACATCACCGCTGGATGGGTTGGCGTTTGGCGCAACCGACTTTTACTGGGACGGTGCCGCAGAAGCGACCGAATACCGGGTCAACATCTACCGGGACGGCGAACTGGCCCGCTCCGAGACGATTGACGCCTTCACAACAACCACCGCCATCGACACGTCCAGCAATGGGATTGGCGACGGCCTGAGCTATGGCTGGAATGTGGAAGCGTTGGTAAACGGAGAGACCGTTTGCGAAACAGGAACCGTCACATTGCTGCGCAGCGCTGGCGGTCAGGCGGCTGGCAATGACGGCGACAGCGGTGGCGGCGACGACAACAAGTGCAACTGGGGTTGCGACTAGCCCTCGCGGTCAACGGGCGGGGCATGGTATGTGTCCCGCCCGCACCCTCAGTTACGCCCCGCCCTCTTCAAACGGAATCGGCGTGGGGGGCGGGCACAACGGCTCTAGCCCATACAAATCACGGGCTTGGCATGTCGGTTCCCCAACATAGCGGTTGTCCGCCACCCAATCTAATAGTGCCGCCGTATCAAACCGCAGCGCCCACATCCAAACCTGCATATCATCAGACGCCGTGACAACCGTGGTCTCATCGACGAAGGCAATGTGCCGAATGTCGTCAAGATGGGCCTGGATGCGCTGGATTTCAATCACATTGGTCAAATCCCATAAGATGAACTGGCCGTCCGCACTCCCGGAGACAACATAACGCCCGTCGGGGTCAAAAGCAGCCGTTGCGATGAAGCTGTCGTGCCCTTCCAGCACACTCACAGGCTGCGCAGAGGCCGCGTCCCACAGAACGAGGTTATTTTCCGCCCCGCCAGATAGCACCGTCGTTCCATCTGGGCTGAAGTTCGCCGTAAACACCCAGTCGTTGTGCCCGGTAAACTCGCGCTCAACTTGCAACGCGGTCGTGTCCCACACAAAAACGCTGGCGTCACGCCCTGCGGACACCGCCTGAAGACCGTCAGGGCTGTAGTCAACATCCAACACATGGAACGTATGCTCATAGATGCGGTCGAGCGGTTCGCCCGTTGCCATATCCCAAAAAATGACGCTGTTATCACGCGAACCAGACATCAACTGCTCACCCGACGGGTGAATATCCAACGCATAGACGATGTCGCTGTGGCCGCTTGCCTCGCTGCCAAAGCAGCGGACGAGTTCGCCGCTTGCCACGTCATATTCGCGAATCTCGCCGTCACGACTGCCCGAAAACAGCGCTTGGCCATCTGGCGAAAACACCAGTGAGCGCACTGCGATAGACGCCGCTTGCGCCTCCGCATTTGCGGCGGGCCTGCAATCGTTCGGGGTCAGCGTTATCGTCAGGATGTCAGCCTGCGGGTCGGTAATGCTCCACAACTGGATTGCCCCGTCTTCGTCGCCGGTAGCGCCCATCGTCCGGTCTGGTGAGGCGGCCATTGCGCGGGCTTCATCCGCGTGGAGGGTGATCTCTCGCGTTAGGGCACCATTTTGTGTGTCCCATAAGCGCAGCGTTCGATCCCAACTGGCAGAGAGGAACTGCGCATCTGTGGTTGGGTCAAAAGCGACCCCATAGATGCGATTGACATGCCCCAGGTAGCGCTGCAACGGTTCGCCCGTGCTAAAGTCCCAGCGGATAATCGAATCGTCCTGGCTGCTGGTGACAAACTCCGTTCCGTCCAGGTTGAAGCTTATATCCGTGACGCGGTCAGCATGGCCGTTGTACTGGCGCACCGGGTCGGGTGAGTCGAACGCCCACAGGCGTAAGTTGCCGTCAGACGAGCCGGTCATGATGCCGGTGTCACCGGGGGTGTAGCTCACAGAGTAAATTTCGCTGTCGTCTGCCTGTAACTGCACAAATGGGGCACTCGTGGTCAGGTTCCATGCGATAGCCGTCCCATCAGCAGAGCCAGACAGCGCTGTGATCCCGCTTTGGCTAAACACAACATCATTGACCCAATCGCTGTGGCCCGTCAACTCGGCCAGCACATCACCCGTCGCCAAATCCCATTGGATAATCGTCGCATCATGGGAGCCAGTGAGGGCCGTTTGTCCATCCGGCGCGATGGCCACCGTCTTCACGACATCCGTATGCGCTTCTAACTGATGCACGATGTCACCGCTGGCAACATTCCACAAAATGGCGAGTCCATCCTCGGCCCCGGTCAGGATTTGCGATCCATCTGGGCTAAAGGCCACATCATAAACGATGTTGATCTTCGCTTCTTCGAGGTCGCCTTCTGTGTACTCCGCGTCGTGACCCTCAAGCTGGCGACCGTCACCCGTCGCAACATCCCACAAAAACACCTCGCCTCGGTCACCCACGGACGCGGCTTGCGCCCCGTCAGGGCTATAGGCAACGGACTGTATGCGATCACTGTGGCCCGTGTAGACGCGGCGGGTCGCTGGTGTGAAGGCCACCCGCGCCAGGGTTTGCAATACCTGCACCGACGACGGCGACAGGTCAGCGGCTTCCAGGCTGAGCAGCAGCGCCAGGTCGGTATTGCTCTGGGTTAAGTCCGCCTGTGACCCCGATGTATTGGACAGT
>CAWUJQ010000049.1:0-19968 GCA_963922445.1 uncultured bacterium | reverse complement strand
GTCCACACCCATCGCGCTAAAGCCACGCGCCATCTCGACTACGATGTCAAGGAGTTCGGCGTTGGGCAGTGATTTTTCTGGATTGAGCGAGTAGGCGATGGGTTCCAGGAAGTAGGGAATATCCAGGCGGGCACACTCGTCAATGACGGCCTCTACCCGCTCTAGCTTGGCGGTGTTACCCGCACCGGGATGGAAGGGCAGCAGCATCTTCACGCCGTCGCAGCCCAGTCGCTTCATCTTGGCAATTGACCAGTCTGGGATCAGTTCTAAATCGCGCTGGCTGGGGTGCAAACTGTAGTCTGTCACTTCCAGCGGGGCAAGCAGGCCGGTGCCCCCGCCAATGGTGCCGTCGGTGAGCGGCTGTGGCATCCCGTAGGCGGGGTCTACCAGCACGCCAGACGCATAGGGCGTTAGGGCCGCAAGCACCTGTGATTTGAAGGCGGTGAACGCGCCGTCAGTAAGGGGCTGCGGTGCGTGCTGGTTCAGCTTTTCCAGTAGGTTGTCACGGTGGTCAATGGCCAGGACGACGAAGTGGCCGTCTGGGGTCGCCACCCGTGACAGGTGACGACGCTTCCCAAGTGTGATGTCCACTAGAACTGACGACTCCATTCTTTCGGCCAGCGCTCTACAACGATCTTCGTTTGTGTGTAGAACTCCACGCCATGACGACCCTGGGCGTGCAAATCCCCGAAGAAGCTGTCGTTCCAGCCGCTGAAGGGGAAGAAGGCCATAGGCGCTGCCACCCCGATATTGATGCCCACATTCCCGGCGTCGGCTTCATAGCGGAACTTGCGCGCAACTGCACCGCTGCTGGTGAAAATGCAGGCCATGTTGCCGTAGGCTCGGTTGTTGACGAGCGCAATCGCGTCTTCGACGGTTTCGGCATGCTGCAAGCTGAGAACTGGCCCGAAGATTTCTGTGCTGGCGATGTCACTTTCGGCGGGCACACCGTCAAGAATCGTGGGGTATAGCCAGTAGCCATTGTCATAGCCACTCACGGACTTACCGCGCCCGTCAACGAGGACGTTGATGCCCTGTTTTTCGCCGTCGGCAATGATGCCTTCGATGCGGGTCTTGCTTTCGCCCGTGATGACCGGCCCCATCTGCACATCGTCGTCCAGGCCATAGCCCACATTGCGCGAGGCTGCGGCGTCTGCAATTTGCTCCGTGAAGATGTTCTTGGCCCCGCCAACGGTAATTGCGACGGAAGCCGCTAGACAGCGCTGGCCTGCACAGCCGAAGGCGCTGTCTGCCATGATGCGGGTGGCCATGTCCATGTCGGCGTCTGGCATGATGATGACCGGGTTCTTGGCCCCGCCCTGGCACTGGGCACGTTTGCCGTTAGCGGTTGCGCGGCTGTAGATGTACTTGGCGACGGGTGTGCTGCCTACAAAGCTGACGGCCTTCACATCGGGATGGTCAAGCAGGGCGTTTACTGTATCTTTGCCGCCGTTCACAAGCTGGATCACACCTTCGGGGAAGCCCGCCATTTCGATCAGCTCAAACAGCTTGGCGGTGGTCATGGGCACTTTTTCACTCGGCTTGAGGATAAAGCTGTTGCCCGTGGCGACGGCATACGGCAGGAACCACAGCGGAATCATGCCAGGGAAGTTAAACGGGGTAATCGCGGTCACCACACCGAGCGGCTGACGGAACATGTGCTCATCAATGCCGCTGGCGATGTCCTCATTGTTGTAGCCCTGGATGAGTGATGGCATGCCACAGGCGACCTCAACGTTTTCGATGCCGCGTCGCATTTCCCCAACGCTTTCTTTGTACGTCTTGCCGCACTCGTTGGTGATGATCTTGGCGATGTCGTCGAGATGTTCTTCTAGCAGCATCTTAAACTTGAACAGATACTGGATGCGGCTGGTCACGGGCATTAAGCGCCATTCCCTGAAGGCGTTTTGGCCCGCGTCAACGGCGTTGGCGACGACCTCTTTGGGCGTCATCACCACTTCGGCAATGGGTGCGCCCTCCGCCGGGTTGATGACGTTAAGCACGTCTGCTGAGTTGGCATCTGTCCATTGCCCGTTGATAAAGTCCAGAACTTTGGTTGTCATGTGTGTGCGTTCCTTTGTTGATTAAAGATAGTAGCGTTCTTTGGATTTGTTTTCCTGATAGTCGGCGCGTGCCTTTTGCACGTCCGGGTTTTCACTGACTTCGGCCACGGCCACATCCCACCAGCTTTCGTAGCCGCCTACACGCTGTTCGCGGTCGGTTTCGGTGACGATGCACACGGGCTTGCCTTTGATGGCTTTGGCATCTTCAAGGGCTTGACTGAATTCTGCCCGGTTTTTGGCGACAATCACATGGGCACCCAGGCTGGCGCAGTTCGCGGCAAAGTCAATGGGGAGCGTATCCCCGGCCAGTTGATCTTCTGCCGTGTCGCGGTAGCGGTATTGGGTTCCGAAGCCCGCGCTACCGACGCTTTCCGACAGGCCGCCGATGCTGGCATAGCCGTGGTTATCAATCACGATGATGTTGACCTTAATGCCTTCCTGCACCATGGTCACGATCTCGCTGTTCATCATCAAAAACGAGCCATCACCGACCATCACGTAAACCTCACGGGCAGGGTCGGCCATCGCCACGCCCATGCCCCCGGCGATTTCGTAGCCCATGCAGCTATAGCCATATTCCAGATGATAGCCGCGTGGGTCACGAGTGCGCCACAGTTTATGCAGGTCACCGGGCAGGCTGCCCGCCGCGCACAACACTACATCCTGCGGGCGCGACTGCGTATTGACCATGCCTATCACCTCACCCTGGCTGAGCAGTGGCTCGTGTTCCAGTGAGTAGATGCGATGAACCTCGGCGTCCCAGTTTTTGTTGAACGCGGCGGCACGCGACTGATAAGCGTCGTCAGTCTGGTAGCCGTCTGACAAGGTGCTGAGTTCTTCCAGCGTAACTTTGGCGTCACCCACAAGCGGGATGGCATTGTGCTTGTAAGCGTCGAACTCCGCGACGTTGATGTTGATAAAGCGCACCCCACCTTGCTGAAAGGCGGTCTTGCTGGCACTGGTGAAGTCGCTGTAGCGTGTGCCAATCCCAATAATCAGGTCAGCTTCACGGGCGGTGATGTTCGCGCCATCCGTACCCGTGGGGCCAATCGCGCCCAGGTTAAGCGCGTGATCGTAGGGTAGGGCACCTTTACCCGCTTGCGTCTCACCAACTGGGATGCCTGTTGCCTCAGCAAAGGTGGCCAGGGCATTTGTGGCGTCGCTGTAATGAACGCCGCCGCCTGCGATAATCATCGGACGCTGGGATTCACGAATCCATTCGGCGGCCTTTTGCATAAACGTCACGTCGGGCCGGTTGCGTGGAATCGTCCACACACGCTTTTCAAACATCTCTGCCGGATAGTCGTAGGCTTCGGTTTGGGTGTCCTGGGGTAGGCACAGTGTGACAGCGCCCGTATCTGCCGGGGAGGTCAGCACGCGCATGACCTCTGGCAATGATGTAATCAACTGTTCGGGGCGATAGATGCGATCCCAGTAGCGTGAGACGGGCTTAAAGGCGTCGTTGGCGCTGATGTCCTGCGTGTGTTCCCACTCAATTTGCTGGAGTACAGGCGCTTGGATGCGCTCTGCAAAGATGTCGCCGGGCAGCAGCAGCACGGGTATCCGGTTCACTGTGGCGAGGGCCGCCCCGGTGACCATGTTGGTTGCGCCGGGGCCAATGCTGGACGTGCAGGCAAAGGTCTGCATCCGGTTTTTGTGCTTGGCATAGGCCACTGCCGCGTGTACCTGCGCCTGTTCGTTGCGGGATTGGTAATAACGGATTTTGTCCGTGTACTGCTGAAGGGCCTGTCCGATGCCAGCGACGTTGCCGTGGCCGAAGATGCCCCACACGCCTGCGAAGAACGGGTTTTCGGTGCCGTCTCGGTTGACGTGCTGTTGGGATAAGTAAAAAACGAGTGCTTGTGCCATGGTGAGGCGGGTAGTGGTAGACATGGGTGTTGGAGTCCAGTTTTTAGTGATTAGTTTTTAGTTTTGATATAAAACCGTTTAACATTCGATGTATTTCTGTGAGTTCCGTCGAAATTTGTGTGTAGTCTTTTTCCTCAATGAATCCCAAATCGTGCGAGAGTAGAAGTTGGTAGTCGAGTTCGGCGGATGAACCCATTGCGATGTACAGGAAGCGAACAAAGTCGGCATTGGAACCACGTCCGCTTCCCTCAGCAATATTTGTAGGCACTGAGGCGGCGGAACGGCGCATTTGACTTACCAGTCCAAATTTCTCATCGTCAGGGAAGGAAGCAGTCACTTTATAAATTGCTAAAGTAACACGATGTGATCGCTGCCAAATCTGTAATTTTCTATAGTCCTGCATGAATAAGACCTCAATTTTCGCTGTAATATCGCCTCGTGACTAGCTAATTACTTCAAACTAACTGACTCCATCCCGTGATGCACAAGCGGAAGACGCGGGTCCTGGAATGTCCAGGTATTTTCACCCATGCGTGGACGGGATTATCACTATCCACTCATTACTGATCGCTTCACACACCTACCACCCCCCGTGAGTGCCGACGAATGACTCGACCTCTGCCATCGTCGGTGTAAAGTTCGCGCACCCGTGCTGCGTGACCACAATCGCCCCGCACGCATTGCCCAAACGAGCCGACCGGTACCAATCCCAGCCCTGCACATAGCCGTAGATAAACCCCCCACCGAAGGCATCTCCTGCACCGAGGATATTTGTCACCTCTACCGGGAAGCCTGGCACGTCAATCACGTCGCCTGACGGCAGATGAACTTTTGCGCCCTGTGCGCCGACCTTTTCCAGGACGGCTTCAAGGTTGTTTTCCAGGATTTGTTCGATGTTAGCGCGGCTGTCCCCGGTCACTTTGGTGTCAGAAACCTGAGAGTGCGTCAGCGACATGGCTGCCGGGTCGGTGAGCATCGCCGCATTGATTTCGTCCTCGGTGCCGATGACGACATCCACAAGCGGCAGTGCCGCCCGGATGCTGACACCAAACGCACGCACGTCGTGCCACTGGTCGGGGCGGAAGTCGATATCAAGGATGACTTTTGCGCCCGCTGCCTTGGCTTGTTCTGCGGCAAACACCGTCGCGCTGCGGCTCGGTTCCAGGCTCAGGTTGGTGCCCGCAAACTGGAACACGTTGCAGTCGCTGACCGGAGCAGCCAGCACGTCATCTATCGTCAGGTTGATGTCTGCGCAGTTATCCCGGTAGTAGACGAGCGGGAATTTATCTGGCGGTTCGATGCCCAAAACAACCGCACTGGTGCGGTTAGCGGGCTTGCGCGGGATGAATTCGGTGACGACACCCTCTTTGTTCAAGAACGCTAAAATGAAGTCGCCAACCGGGTCTTCGCCCACAGCCGTGAGCAGAGCGGTGTTTAGCCCAAGGCGGTGCGCGCCAACGCTGATATTGGTGGGGGAGCCGCCCACATATGCGGCAAAGCTCTGGATTTGCGGGAACGGCACGCCAATATCATTGGCGTAAAGGTCAATGGAACTGCGCCCCATGTGCAGCGCGTCGTAGGTTTTAGTCATGGGTAACGACCTCCTCAACTGTTTCCGGCATAACGTTGCTTTCCTAACGTTTGGGGGGATACTCCCCATCGTAATCGAGTTCTTGCGAAAGGCGCTGGGCGGTATCTTTTACCATTTGCACCAGGCCGTCTAATCGGGCGTCGGTAATACGCACCGTTGGCCCAGAAATGCCCACCGCCGCAATCACAATGCCAATTGAGTCGAATACCGGTGCGGCCAAACACCGCACGCCCGGTTCGTTCTCCTCGTCGTCAATGGCACAGCCCGATTGTCTGACCTTGGCCAGGTTCTGTTCTAGCGCATCATAGGTGGTCAAGGTTCGGGGTGTGAGCTGCGGGAGCGAATCGGGCAGCGGAAAGTCGCCAAGGGCGATGAGTGCTTTACCAATCGCGGTGTTGTGCAGGGTAATCGTGCGACCGGCACCGCCTACCACCTGCAAAATCGACGTTTGGGGTTGAATGTCGTCGGTAATGAGGGCTTTGCCCATGGTATAAACCCCGATGTGGGCTGCTTCTCCGGTGGTGTGGGCAAGGGCATCTAGGTAGGGCCGGGCTGTTTCACTCAAGGCGTAGCTATGCGTCAGTTGCCAGCCAATCGTCAACATGCGCTTGCCCAGCGAGTAGCCGCGTGTGTCGGTCGCCTGTGTAATGTAACCGTAGTGTTCCATCGTGCCTAGCAATCGGGAGGCACTGCTTTTGTCGATGTCGAGAATTTGCGCGACTTCGGTTACACTATATGAGCGCCGTGTGTTGACGAAGAGGTCCAGGATTTGTAAACCCCTGGCGAGTGACTGAATTTGGCGCATATGTTCCCATAGTTGTTGCCTATTGGCCAACACTATAGCACAGAACAGCCGATGCGCAACAATTTGTTGACATATGGGAAACGGCGTGTTACCAATATTAGGCCAGTGTAAGAAGGCGAAACAAGCGCTTGACCTGCTGGCAGTAGTGAAATGATGTTTACTTCAAAGAGTCTAGGAGTCTTTTATGAACAAGTTTGTTCGCATTGTGCTCGTATTGAGCGTCCTCGTTGTGGCCTCTGTAGCCGCCCCCGCTTTTGCCCAGGACTGTGACACGGTTTATCGTATCGTGGTGGTTACCCACGGCCAGGCTGCTGACCCGTTCTGGTCGGTAGTGAGCAATGGCGTTTCTGACGCTGACGCTGAACTGGACTGTGTTGAGACTGAATACCAAGCACCAGAAACGTTCGATATGGTTGCTATGGCTCAGTTGATTGACGCGGCTGTGGCCAGCGCACCGGATGGCCTGGTTGTTTCCAACCCAGACCCGTCCGCACTGGAAGAGTCCATCACGGGTGCGATTGACGCCGGTATTCCGGTTATCAGCATCAACTCCGGCAGCGACGTTGCCGAGGAACTAGGCGTGGTTGCACACGTTGGCCAGACGGAGTACGAGGCTGGTTTCGGTGGCGGTCAGCGTATGGCGGCTGCTGGTGTGACCAACGCACTGTGCATCAACCAGGAAGTGGGTAACGTTGCCCTTGACCTGCGCTGCGGTGGCTTTTCCGACGCGTTGGCTGAGGCTGGCGGTACCAGCTCGGTATTGGAAGTTGACCTGAACGACCCGACAGACACGCAGAACCGTGTGATCGCCGCCTTGGGCGCAGATGAGACCATCAACGGTGTGTTCACGCTTGGGCCGACGGGTGCTGTTCCAGTATTGGAAGCTATGCGTGATGAGAACCTGATCGGCGTGGTTGCCCTGGCGACCTTCGACCTGTCTCCTGAAGTGCTGAGCGCAATCAGCGACGGTGACATGCTGTTTGCTATCGACCAGCAGCAGTACACGCAGGGCTACCTGAGCATCATCTACATGTACCTGTTCCTGGATAACCTGAACACCCCAGGCAGCACCGTTGTTCAAACCGGCCCCGGCTTCGTGACGGCTGAGACCGCTGACGCAGTGATCGACTATGCTGCTCGCGGTACTCGCTAAGACGCGTTTGGGTTAGGCTGATGTGGCCGTCATGTCGGCGGCTGCATCGGCACCGTAATGAGACCGCTACCCTGTAGCGTAGCCCCGTTTATTGACGGGGCGTTTGTGTACATGGATTTATATTAAATAAATAAGCGTTGAGGTATTTTTGTTATGGCATCCACCAGTCCGCCTGTCGCGTCTGCGCCAAAAAGCGACGAACGCGTTAAACAGACGAGTACGTTTCGGCGGTTCCTACGTCGGCCAGAAGCCGGGGCCATCGCCGGCACCATTGTAATTTGGCTTTACTTTGCCTTCGCTGCTGGGAGAGATTTTGCCAGTGCGAGCGGTACGGCCCTTTTCCTGGAAACAGCTTCAGAACTTGGCGTCCTGACGGTTGCCGTGACGCTGCTGATGATTGCAGGTGAGTTTGACCTGTCTGTCGGCTCCATTATGGGCGCAGGCACCATGGCAACGGCTATTTTGATTACCGTGTACGGTTTGCCCGTGCCTGTGGCCATGTTGTTGTCACTGCTTATCTGCCTTGCAGTTGGCTTTTTTAACGGGGTGCTGGTTGTTCGCACCAAGCTACCTTCTTTTATTATCACGCTCGGCTCTCTATTTGCTGTACGTGGCGCGACGATTGCCCTGTCATTGGCTGCGTCTGGCACGTCTAACGTGGACGCACTCGCGCAGAAAGTGCCGGGGTGGGCAGATTGGCGTCCGTTCTTTCACTCAGCCTTTTTTAGCCTGGAACGCGTGACGGAGCGCACCTCCTTCACGGGTGAGGTGACAACGATTACGTCCTCTGTTGACTTTGACGTGTCGATTTTGTGGTGGATTGGCTTGATTGCATTTGGAACGTGGCTGCTGCGCCGGACGCAGTTTGGCAACTGGGTTTTTGCGGTGGGCGGTGACGAAAACGCAGCCCGCAATGTGGGCGTTCCGGTTAACCGGGTAAAGATTTTGCTGTTCATGGGGACGGCGGCGGCAGCATGGCTGCTTAGCCAGATTCAGCTATTCGGTATTCAAAGCGCTTCATCGCTGCGCGGTGACCTACAAGAGTTATTTGCGATCTCTGCGGCTGTGATCGGTGGTACGCTGCTGACGGGCGGCTACGGGTCAATCATCGGTGGGGCATTGGGGGCGCTGATTTACGGTATGGTGCGTGTGGGTGTGCCAGCTGCTGGCATTGACTCGGAGTTGTTCCGGGTTGTGCTGGGTGCCCTGATTATTATTGCCGTACTCGTCAACAACTTCGTCCGCAAGCAAGCACTCGGAGGGCGCTAGAGATGGCTGCTAAAAATGGAACCCCCGTCATCGAAGTCCGCAACCTGAGCAAATATTTTGGCAGTGTCATCGCGCTCAGCGATGTGAGCCTGGCCGTGATGCCGGGTGAGGTTATGTGTTTGCTGGGTGACAACGGTGCGGGCAAGTCCACGCTCATCAAGACGCTGTCGGGTGTACACAAGCCTAGTTCGGGCGAATACCTGGTAGAAGGCCAGCCCGTTGACTTTGGCTCACCGCGTGATGCGTTGGATCATGGTATTGCGACGGTTTATCAGGACTTGGCGATGGTTTCCCTGATGAGCATTGCCCGCAACTTCTTTTTGGGGAGTGAGCCAACCAAGGGCTTTGGGCCGTTCAAGCGGTTTGACATCAAGACCGCCAGCGCGATTGCCAGTGACGAAATGTCCAAGATGGGGATCGACATTCGTGACCCAGAACAGCCTGTTGGCACGCTGTCCGGCGGTGAGCGCCAGTCCGTTGCGATTGCGCGGGCGGTGTACTTCGGCGCGAAGCTGCTCATTTTGGACGAGCCGACATCGGCGCTGGGTGTGAAGCAGGCCGGTACGGTGCTGCGCTACATTGCCCAGGCACGGGCACGCGGCATTTCGGTTATCTTTATCACGCATAACCCGCACCACGCCTATCCCATCGGTGATAAGTTCACCATCCTCAAGCGGGGTAAGACGCTGGGCACGTTCACCAAGGCCGAACTCACGCGTGAAGAGATGATTCGCATGATGTCTGGCGGGGATGAGCTTGAAAAGCTGGAACACGAGCTGCGTGAGTTCAGTGGTGATAGTGCCATGAAGCAGTTGGTGGAGGACGTTCACAGTGAAAAAGAAGACGAAGACAAGCAGGCTCCCCTCAAGCCAGAAGTGATGAAGCGCAGCGCTGAGATTGACTGATTGTGGCGGGTAGGCCAGTCAGCAGGGTGGGTCTGGGTGATATTCCAGTCCCTACTCTTTGGTTTGGCCTGAGGGGGCGTTGAAGCGACGACAATCGTAGATGAGCTTGCCTTTGGCGGTGTTGCAGTCTGCGCACAGCAGTTGCAAATTGTCTATCAGGGACAGGCCGCCTTTGGCAATCGAGACAATGTGGTCAAGAACGAGGTCATCCGTCACACCGCAGTGCTGGCAATGGTCGCCATGCTGCTGGGCTAGTGTGGTGTACCAGTCGCGGTAGTGGCGGCGCAGCGTGGCGCGTTCGCGCCGTTTAACCTGGGGGGGCACACCGCGCTTGTACGGCTGTGAACGCAGTCTGGTTGTGTAAGCAATGTTGGCACGTCCCAGGAACTTCTGCAATCGGCTGTCAGGGCGGGCACAGTCGCAGCGGTGCGGCACCCGACCGCAGTACACGCAGACCATCTATTGCCACCTCTCCAAAAAGTTGACGACCGCCTGTTGGAACGC
The DNA here is from genome assembly GCA_963922445.1 of uncultured bacterium. Lineage (GTDB taxonomy): Bacteria > Chloroflexota > Anaerolineae > Aggregatilineales > Phototrophicaceae > DAOTTY01. Next base: position 9,809 of record CAWUJQ010000049.1, on the reverse strand, counting down.
CTCCGGTTGTTCGAGGTGGGTGGTGTGGCCTGCTCCGGCAATGGTGACCCGCTGCGCCTGCGGAATTTTCGCGGCCATCTCGTCCGCAATGGTGATGAACTTCGCGTCATGTTGCCCTGTGATAAGCAGCGTCGGTTGTTGCACCGTGTTGAGCCGCTCCCACAGCGCGGGTTGCACGCCCGTACCCATCCCACGCAGGCTGTGAGCCAGCCCTTGCGGGCGATTTTGCAGCCGCTGCTGCCTCAGTTGTGACTGTGCTGCCGGTGGCAGTTGCGATTGGCTTTCCCATAACGGCAGCGATTCCCAAAAGTCAACAAAAGCTGGGATGCCGTCACGCTCAATGCGGTGTGCGAGGGCGTTGTCCTTGGCGCGGCGGGCTGTGCGCTCGGCTTCTGTGCGCAGGCCGGGTGAAGCACTTTCCAGCAGAAGTGAGCGTACAGCCGTTGAGTGGTGCAGCGCTAAATAAAGCGCGAGTCGCCCGCCCATTGAATAGCCAAGTAGGTCAAACGGTGGCTTGCTGATGGTATCAACCAGCGCGATGAGATCAGCCGCAGCGGAGGGCATGGCATAGCGCGCTGCATCACCTGGGGCGTCAGTAGTGCCATGCCCAAGAAGGTCAACTGTGATGACGGTGCGCTGCTGCGCCAATACACCGACATGCGGCTGCCAATTCGCGGCTGAGCCGGTGAAGCCATGCAGCAGCAGCAGCGGCGGCCCGCTCCCGGCGCGTTCATAGCGATAGGTGGTGTTGTTAAGCAAAACAGTCGGCATGGGATGTGTTGTTTAGGGCTGGCTCCTACTCATCATACCGGGGTGCGGCGTCAGCGTCGAGCCACGCTGCAAGATAGGCACTAAAGGCATTGGGAGTGGTGCATGTGTCTGTGTAGTGGAGGAAGGCGTGCCCATCTAGGGGATAGAGCGGGTAGCAGCTTGTGGGATACGCACCCTTGGGCGCTATCGCGACAACGTCAATGCCAGGAAAGGGAATCACAGTTTTGTGTGGCGCAGGCTCAATGCGCTCAACGGCCCGCTCTGCGGTCACAATCACGGTGTTGGCGGCATACACAAGCAGTTGGTCAATGGCGAGGTTGTTATTGATCGCGACATTGCCCATTGCATCGGCTTCAAGCGCATGGATAACGGCGACATCAACGGGAATAGCGGGGAATGCGGTGTGCTGCTCACCCGTGTAGGGGTCGGGCACGGATTTTACGTCCGGGCGCAGGTGAAGCAGGTCGGTGCCCTGCCAGGCAGTTGATGGCAGGTAGCCAACGCCATTCACTGCCGCCCGCAGCCCCATGACAAGACTTGCTTCCGTTTCCTCACGGATGGTGAGTGCGCCCTGGTTGGCCATATGTGTGAACATAGGTGCCAAACCGAAGACTTCCAGGCCGAAATAAGCGCTGCGCACGGTTGTCACGGTGCCTGCGCCCACGAGTAGGTCTGCGGCGTAGCCTGCCGTGAACGCAAGCAGCGTCAGGTTGTGGGGGTGTGGGTCACGACGGAGCAACTCACGGACAAATGCAACCGGACGCCGATAGAGCGTCATCCCACCGAGGGCGAGAGTTGAGCCGTCCTGCACGATGGCGGCGGCTTCACGAAGCGAAATACGCTGTGTCATGGTGGGTTAGGTTTCATCACGCGCTGCGGGGGCGTTGATATTGCACATGGTCGCTACGCTGGTGGTTAGCAGTCGTTAGTTCGGGTAGACTAGCAAACCATTCTGATCCATGCAATAATTGTTTAGGCAAAAGGTTTACAGGCTATGACAACGGTCGATTATCAGGGCGGTATGGGTGCTGATGAGGTCAAGGCAAGAGCGGGCATCAGCGACGTAATAAAGCTGTCCTCGAATGAAAACCCAATCGGTATGTCGCCTAATGTGGCGGCCCTGCTTGCGGATATGGTGGGCGGCTTGAATCGCTACCCGCCACGCAAGGACGATCACTTTCGGCAGGCTTTGGCGGCATATCACGGGCGCGGGCTGACGGCGGCTCACTTTATCACCGGGGACAGCGGCTCAACGGCGTTGGAGTTGTTCACGCGGGCGTTTGTGCGTGATGGGGATGCGTACATCATTTGCCCGCCGACGTTTGGCGTGTACAAGCGGATGGGGAATTTACAGCGGGCAAGGTGTGTTGAGGTGCCGCTAACGCCGGATGATTTCCAGCCGGATGTTGACGCAATCCTGAATGCGATTACCGAGCGCACGCGCCTGATTTATCTGTGCAATCCTAATAACCCGACGGGCGTTATGATTCCGGCGGCGACGATAAATGCGCTAGTTGACCAACTGCCCGACCACGTCTATCTAATTGCGGATGAGGTCTATCATCACTATGTGGGCCGCGACGATTACCCGGACAGCGTCCAGTATGTGCTGGATGGCAAAAATGTGTTGATTGTCCACAGCTTTTCCAAGGCGTTTGGGTTGGCGGGGTTACGGTTGGGCTACGGGATCGCGCAGCCTGACTTGATTGCAGAGGCGGAGAAGTTCCGGCGGATTTTCCATATCAATGCGTTGGGCATGGCAGCGGGCGTGGCCGCGTTGGACAACCTGGATCATGTGGCGCGGACAGTCGAAAATAACAACGAAGGCAAAGCTTACCTGTATACTGAATTTGACCGCCTGGGTGTGCGCTACTGGCCCACAGAGGGCAACTACATCCTGGTGCAGCCGCCCACCGATGCAGCGCAGATTCACGCGAAGCTTGAGCAACGCGGCATCATGGTGCGGCACATGGACGGCGACGGCCTGACGAACTGCCTGCGCGTCAGCATCGGCTTGATGGATGAGAACCGGGCTTTTATTGACGCTTTGGGTGCAATTCTGGCTGAGGAACACGGCAATGGCTAAACTGGTGTGAGGGGAAGATTCAATGAGGCAGATATGCAATGCTGTAGTCGTATCACTTATTTTGTTTGTTGTGGGATCAGCCAATTGGAATCTCAGTCAAGCGTTCCAGGATCCAGATGGGCCATCGTTTATTGCCTTACACGGGGGCACAGCAGACTATGGTGGCATCTGGGTGATGGATGCAGATGGGGCAAACTTGCAGAGATTGACCACAGATGGAGGTCATCGTGGTCCGGTGTGGTCTCCGAATGGCTCAAGGCTGGTATTCAGTGATATATCGGCGCCGGATAACACATGGGAAGTGATTACGATGAATCCGGACGGTACGGATCGGGTTACAATCCTGACGACAGATGATAGCGGCTTAGTAGAGCCAGCGTGGTCGCCGGATGGCACACAGATCGCATTTCATGGAACAGGGTCGGATGCCTTTTTCGGCATTTGGGTGATGGATGCAGATGGGGCAAACTTGCAGAGATTGACCACAGATGGAGATCATCGTGGCCCGGTGTGGTCTCCGGATGGCTCAAGGCTGGTATTCAGTGATATATCGGCGCCGGATAACACATGGGAAGTGATTACGATGAATCCGGACGGTACGGATCGGGTTACAATCCTGACGACAGATGATAGCGGCTTAGTAGAGCCAGCGTGGTCGCCGGATGGCACACAGATCGCATTTCATGGAACAGGGTCGGATGCCTTTTTCGGCATTTGGGTGATGAATGCGGATGGCACCGATCTGACGCGGTTAACCACTAACGGGAATCATCGTGGCCCGAGTTGGTCGCCGGATGGGTCAAGGCTAGTGTTTGCCCAAACGAATTCGTCGGATAGGCAATGGCGGGTTATCACGATGGACCCGGACGGGACGGATCGGGTCACAATCCTGACGACAGATGATGGTGGTTTAGTGGCGCCATCATGGTCAATTGTCATTGATGACGGGAATGATGAGCCTGATGACGAGAATGACGATCCAAATGGTGGCGACGACGATGATAGAGACAACGGCGATAGCAATGCCACTGAAGGCCCTGACAGCAGGAATGACAACGCCACCGATAATGGCGCAGCAGACACGGTAGATGATGATGACGATAACGAGCGCATTAACTCTGCACAGGTTGCGGATAGCGGCAACATTCCTCTGACCATCGAAACGCGCAGTGTTTTGGAATCGGATGGTTCAATGGTAATGTGGGAAATAGACGTCACGAACATAGGCACTCGTACCGAGTCTGATTTGACCGTGACCGATACAATTAGCAGCGACTTGCAAGTGATGAATGTAACAACAACAAGAGGCTTCGCCGAAGTCTCTGGGCAGACAGTTTTGGTGACAGTCGGCAGTTTAGTGCCAGGTGAAAGTGTTGCGATATCAATCATTACCACGCCTTCTATAAATATTACTTCGGTGACAAATCTGGCGTGCCTAACAGGATCGGGCATCCCAGAGATCTGCGACCGTGCAATTGCAGCCAACGTACAAGTTTTGCCCGCCACCGGAGAGGCTCCGCCGTGGCGCGAAGCGATCCGATTCGGCTTTCTTATTGTGCTTGGTTTAGGTGTGGCCGTGGGAGTAACCGTGTTTGCGATGCGTGTGAAATTGATTAAGCGCTTTGGCCATCTTTAGAAGGGAGACACTGTAGGTGAAATGGAGTCGCAAACCATAAAATGTCCTTTGCAAGGTGAGACTAAATTCGCTAGAGTATTTTAGCGTTACGCTTAACTGTCACTAAAGTACGGTCCCTGACCTTAAGAAACGCGAAGCGCCCAAAATTAAACCTTGTTGAATTGGGTCTTAATGGTTGTTATCGATAGTCCCCTAATCAGCCAACTGAACAATGCAGTAACGGGTGCGGTGCGGTCAGCGGAACTCGACCGCTACCTGTACAGCACGGACGCGTCGTTGTACCGCGTCATGCCGTCGGTGGTGGTCACGCCGCGCACGGCTGACGACATTTGCCAGACGGTGCGCATTGCAGGTGAATACGGTGTGTCGATTGTGCCACGTGGCGGCGGTACCAGCTTGAGTGGGCAAACCGTCGGTGAGGGCATCGTTATTGACTTGTCGCAGCACTTTAACGACGTGCTGGAATTTAACCCGGAGCGGTGTTGGGTGCGCGTGCAGGCTGGCATGACGCTGGCCAACCTCAATCGCTATGTGGCGCAGCACGGCCTCAAAGTGGGGCCAGACCCGGCATCGGCACCCAGCGCAACCGTTGGCGGCATGACTGGGAACAACTCAACGGGCGTGCATTCGATTTTGTACGGCATGATGGCTGACCATGTGCGCGAAGTGGATGTGGTGCTAGCCGATGGGCGTCACGTCACGTTTGGCCCCAAAACCCCTGACGAAGTGGCCGCCCTGCAAGCGACTGATACCCTCGAAGGTCGGCTATACCGTGACATCCCCCAACTAATTGACGCCTACCGCGAAGATATTAAAGAGCGCTACCCGCGCACATGGCGCAATGTGGCAGGCTACAACCTGCAACGGATGCTCAAGATTATTGACAGCGGCGAATCGCTTAATCTGGCACCGCTTATCGTGGGCAGCGAGGGCACACTCGGCGTGATTACGGCGATAAAGGTCAACCTGGTGGCGGTGCCCAAGGCAACGGTGCTATGCGTCGTCCACTTTGATGCCCTGCGCGAGTCGCTAGAGCTTGTGCCGCACATCCTCACCCACAAACCCGCCTCCGTCGAGTTGATGGATGACTTTTACATCCGCATGACGCGCTCCGTGCCGTCGTTTGGCCGCCAGTTAACGTTCATCGAAGGCGACCCGGCAGCCGTTCTAACCGTGGAGTTCTATGGAGATAGCGCGGACGCGCTGCTTGAGCAAACGACGGCGTTTGAGTCGTCATTGCGGGAGGGCGGCTACACGGGCCATATCTCCTATCTGCGCACGCCAGGAGCAGTCAGCAGTCTGTGGAACATCCGGCGGGCATCGCTTGGCCTCATTCGCAGTGAACGCAAAGAAAGCAAGCCCCTCGAATTTATCGAAGACGTGGCGGTTCCGGTCGATCAACTGGCGGACTATGTAGAAGATGTGCGGGCTGTGCTGGAACGTAATGGGGTCGCGGCGACGTTTGGCGCACATGCCTCGGCGGGGTGTTTGCACATCAGCCCGAACCTGAACCTGAAGACAGTGCAAGGCGTTGAGGCAGTTGAAGCGATTAGCCAGGGCGTGATGGAGGTCGTGCTGCGCTACAACGGCACCACGTCTGGGGAACACGGTGAGGGCTTTGCACGCAGCTACTACAACGAACGGCTGTACGGAGAGCGGCTGCATCAGGCCTTCCGGCAGGTGAAGGGGCTGTTTGACCCCAACAATATGATGAACCCCGGCAAAATCATTGACGGGCCTGAACCGTGGGATCCGTCTTTGATGCGGATCAATCCGAGCTATGGCACGCCCCACGCACCCAATACCACTTTCCTCGACTTCACCGCAGATGGCGGCTTTGCCGGTCTGGTAGAGATGTGTAACGGCATGGGCATTTGTCGCAAAACCGAAACGGGTGTGATGTGCCCGCCCTACATGGTCACCCGCGATGAAGCGCACTCCACGCGGGGGCGCGCCAATGCGCTACGCGCAGCGATAAGCGGTGCCCTGGGCGATGATGGCCTCAACCATCCGGCAGTGTACGAGGTGCTAGACCTGTGTGTGGAGTGCAAGGCGTGCAAATCTGAGTGCCCATCTATGGTGGACATGGCCAAGCTCAAGTATGAGTTTTTAGCTCAGGTTCAGCAGACGAAGGGCGTTCCCATGCGCAGCCAGATATTCGGTGACATTGCGGTAATTAACTCAGTGTTGACCCGCTTCCGGCTGCGTAAGCTGACAAATTGGGCGTTTAGCAACCCGGTTGTGCGTGACCTTATGGCGCGTGTGTTACACATTGACAGGCGGCGCTCCCTGCCAAAATTTGCCGCGCAGCCGTTTCGCTACACGGCGCAGGCACAATCGACGGCGGGCAAGCGCGGCAAAGTGCTGCTATGGGATGACACCTTCAACAGCGATTATGAGCCGCACATTTTGCGTGCTGCTGTTAGCTTGCTGGAGGCCCTGGGCTATCATGTGGCTGTGGCGGGCAACCGTCGCTGCTGTGGCCGTCCGATGATCTCGAAGGGGCTGCTTAGCAGCGCGATGCGCGTTGCCGACCATAACGTGCGCGAACTGCTGCCTTATATTCGCGGAGGGTACGCTGTGGTTGGCCTGGAACCAAGCTGCATTTCTGCGTTCAAAGACGAATATCCAGATTTGCTGCGCAGCGACGACGCCCGCGAGGTGGCACAAAACAGCTATTTCATTGAAGACTACCTTGCTGAGCAGATCCATGCCGGGGCTATCAGCGTGGAGATGTTCAATCCAGCAGATGAGGCGGTAAGCGTGCATCCGCACTGCCACCAACGCGCCCTCGGCGGCGAGGCTGCCCTGATGACGGTATTGCAAACAGTGCCGGGGCTGCGGGTCAGCCTGATAGATGGCGGCTGCTGTGGGATGGCCGGGTCATTTGGCTATGAGGCGGAACACTACGACCTATCTATGCGGATGGGCGAAGATCGGTTGTTCCCGGCGGTAAGCGCTGCAACGGGGCGTGTGGTGGCCACAGGCACGTCATGCCGTCACCAAATTCACGATGGCACAGGGACGCGAGCCGTTCATAGCGTAGAAATACTGGCAGAGTACGTCAAGCGGGATGAATAATGGACTTCACTAACCTATTTGACTTCGAGGTCGTTGCCGCCGAGCAGTTGGCGGCAAGTGCCTACGAGTACTTTCGCGGTGGGGCTGCCGATGAAGTCACAATGGCGGAAAACCGTAACGCCTTCGACCGGATTGCACTCTACCCGCGCACGCTACGCGACGTAAGCCAGCGTGACCTATCCACAACGGTGTTGGGTGAGCACCTGGCGATGCCGGTTGTGATCGCACCAATGGCACTGAGCGGTTTAGCCCATCCAGACGGTGACTGCGCAACCGCACGGGCAGTCCAAGCGGCAGGGCTGGCCATGACGGTCAGCACGATGTCTAGCCAGACGGTGGAAGAAAGCGCAGAGATTGGCGCGCCGCTTTGGTTCCAACTGTATATTCAAAAAGATCGTGGCCTAACCGCCGACCTTGTTAAGCGAGCGGAGGCCGCAGGCTGCAAGGCACTGGTTGTCACCGTAGATGCGCCTGTGCCGGGGCTACGCGAGGGCATGGTTCATCACCCGGTTAGCCTGGACGACGGTGTGACGCTAGCCAACCTGAGCCAGTATTATGACCCGACGCGCTATCCGTCGGTGATGGCCTACGCTGCTGACCAAATTGACCCGTCGGTAACGTGGACTGACCTGGAGCAGTTTGCCGCCTCGTCTGCATTGCCGGTGCTGGTGAAGGGGTTGCTGCGCGCTGATGATGCAGTGCGCGCCCTGGATGCAGGCGTCAAGGGAATCATTGTCAGCAATCACGGTGGGCGTCAACTGGACACGGCCCCGGCCACAGCGCAGGTGCTGCCGCGCATTGCAGAACATGTTGATGGGCGCTGCACACTGTTGATGGATGGGTCGGTGCGGCGGGGTACCGACATCGTTAAGGCGTTAGCAATGGGCGCGGATGCCGTTATGTTGGGGCGTCCGGTGATGTGGGGACTAGCCGCAGGTGGCGCGGACGGTGTTGCAAAGGTACTTTCGCTGCTGCGGCATGAATTCGATGTGGCGATGGCGCTGACGGGGTGCGCGTCTGTTGACGACATCACCGATGATTTGCTGACGGGCGGTAGCTAGGCCGACGGGGCTACTCCAAATTGGTGTGGCGGGCGCGCATTTCTTCCGGCGGCTGGTTCATTTGATCACGCAGCATAATGGAAATAATGTCGAAGAAAAGCAACTGTGCCGCCTCGAATAGGCTGCCCATCGGCAGTAGGCTAACATCGCCTGTTTGGTCGTTGGCCATCGTTTGGGCGGGCAGGTGAATCACCACATCTGCGGCCTGGGCTGAGTCGCTTTGTGGCTGCGCTGTAACGACGAGCGTTTTTGCGCCAGCGCCCTGCGCAACGCCCAGCAACGCATTCACTGTTGAAAGCCCCCCTGGCCCGGAACTCACCATGAGCAGGTCACCAACACCGACGGGGGGCGTGGTCATATCCCCGACCATATGCATGTCCAGGCCCAGGTGCATCAGGCGCATACACAGTGCGCGCATCATCAGCCCCTCTCGACCGACGCCGTAACATGCAATGCGCTTGGCCGCGAGGATGGTGTCGCACATGGCCTGTGGGGTGGCGGGGTCAATGGCGGTGAATACGCTGCCGACTTCGCCCAGTGCTTGTTGGCCCATCGCTTCAATATTGTGATCCGTCATTGTCCTTGTTCCAGCCGTGATGTTTTCCAAGTGTATACGAGTATGGCAGCCCGGCCATGCTGATGCAATCAATATCGCCCTTATGCAGGTTCATCATCTGACGCGCTCAGGCGCTTGAGTGCCTCGCGTTCGGCTTTGGGCAACTTGGCCACAACCAGATCGTACGATTCCTGAAGCATGTCGAGCAGTTCGTCGTCGGGAACGCTGCCGTCAAAAGTCACGGTGTTCCAGTGCTTTTTGTTCATGTGATAGCCCGGTTTCACGTCATCTGGGTATACCTGGCGGAGAATAACGGCGTGATCGGGGTCGCACTTCAGGTTGATCGTGTTTGCCTCGGTTTCAACAGAAATGAGCGCAAACAGCTTGCCCCCCACTTTGAAAACAGGTGTGTCCGGGCCAAAGGGGTAATCTTCCACAGTGCCCGGTTTACCCAACAGGTGCTTGACGAGGTCGGCTCGGTTCATGGCAGCATCTTCTCCCTGGTAGTAAACATGCGTTCGGCTAAATCTAGCACATAGTTGCGGTTTTCGCAGCGGTCGCGCCAGTCCGCCGGGATTGCGTCCAGGCCGAGGCGGGCAGCGCTGATGCTCCCGGCAA
>CAWUJQ010000048.1:0-20355 GCA_963922445.1 uncultured bacterium | reverse complement strand
CAACACCACTATCATCGAGCACCACCACCCCGGCGGACGACGTCTGATCATTGCAAACCTGCTCGGATGATGAAATCCGCATTGCAAAGGCGGCTGTCCCCGATTTCGTGAACAGCAGTCGTGCCTTCGTCACGCTCAACACTGACGAATTCCAGATTGGCGGCGAACGTTTCACCGTCAGCGGCATTGTGTATAAGCCACGCAGCGCCCCCGGCCCACTGTTCTGGACGGAAGCATCGCCAGGGGATGTTGAACGTGAGCTAAGGCTGATTGCCGAAGCAGGCTTGAACACAATACGCGTATACCTGCACTATGACGCGCTGTTTCAATGCCCCGGCAGCGGTGCGGTGCCTGTGCCAGCCGCTATAAACCGATTGGATAGTTTGATCTACACGGCCGCCAATCTTCAACTGCGCATTATCGCCGTCATGGAACACGCATCTGATGAGGCACAACGCTACAGCAACGCCCCCTACGTAACCGACCAGATGACGTACTTGCTAGGTCGCTATGCCGATGAACCCATGATCCTTGCCTGGGATATGCTGGACAGCGGCGACCAGAATTACGCTGACGGCAGCTATGAACGTGAGGCTGTGCTGGCGTGGCTGGCGCAAGCTGCCCTGCTCACCCGACAGCACGCACCGAATCAACTGGTGACGGCAGGCTGGCGCAACGATGCTGCCGCGACCGCACCCGTTGTTGATTTCGTAAGCTTTCAGCAGTATGGCAGTGTGGATGAACTCCGTCAGCAAATCGCCGTGTTACGCAGCCAAACGTCTAAGCCGATGCTGCTGGCGGGTGTGGGCTACCCGCAAAACGCCGGGGATGAAATCGGCCAGCGCGACCAACTTTATGAGGCGCTACTCGCTGCCGAAATCAATAATCTGCTAGGCTGGACGATCTACGAGGCGTTCGACCATCCCGATAGCGTTTGTGACGGTTGTGATCGCTTTGGCCTGTGGAATACCCAATACATCCCGAAACTCTCGCTAGACGCCCCACGTATTATTATCAGCAGCCGGTGAAACTTCCTCATTTCACCGCGCGGCTGTTCTATACTTTCAACCTGATAGCCAGCCGTTACGCGAAGAAAGTGCCCCTATGTTCGGTCGTAGACGTACCCCACCCACAGACCGCCCTGACCAGCCAGACGAATCAACCTATGCAGACTATCCCGTCAACTGGCGCAACCTGATTGCCTATTTAACGCCGTACCGGGCGCGGCTTGCCCTCGCGCTGGTAATGCTGTTATTTAGCGTCGCCCTGAGCCTTGTCTTTCCAGCAGTGATTCGCAGCGTGCTAGACTCCGTGCTTGAAGACGAGAATATCGTTCTGCTAAACCAGATTACGATTGGGCTGCTGCTCGTGTTCCTTGTACGTAGTGCAACCACACTTTTGCAAAACTACAATCTCAACTACGTAGGCGAGCGCATCGCAATGGACATGCGCTTGAAGCTGTACTACCACCTACTCACGCAGTCGATTAGCTTCTTCAGCCAGCGGCGCGTCGGGGAGTTGGTCTCGCGCATTTCCAGCGACGTTACGATTATGCGCACGGCCCTCACAAGCAACATCAACACCCTGCTCCAGCAAACGCTTATCGCCGCTGGTTCGATTGCGATTATGCTGGTGTTGAACCTGCGCTTAACGCTGTTCATCCTTGTGTTAACGCCTATCATCGGCGTGATGGGTGCCCTGTTCGGGATGTGGCTGCGCCGTACCAGTACGCAAGTCCAGGATGAATTGGCGAGTTCGACTATCGTTGTGGATGAGGTGCTGCAAGGCATCCGCGTGGTAAAGAGCTTTGCGCGTGAACCCTACGAAAATCAGCGCTACGACGACGCCATCGACAAAACATTCAGGGCGGCCATACGAGTGCTGCGGGTGCGGTCGCTGTTCGGGCCAATCGTGGCATTTTTGTCGTTTGGTGGGCTGGCGCTTGTATTGTGGTTCGGGGGCCGTGAAGTACTCGCAGACCGGCTTACAGGCGGTGAGTTAATTGCATTCCTCATCTACGGCCTGACGGTTGCAGGTGCGTTTGGGTCACTCGTGAACCTGTACACGCAATTTCAAGAGGCACTGGGTGCAACCCGGCGCGTCTTCCAACTGCTAGACACACCGCCCGATGTAATCGACGCACCAGATGCACAACCCATCGGGCAGGTTGCAGGCCGCATCACATTCGATAATGTGAGCTTTGCCTATGAAGACCGCATGGACGTGCTGCAAGACATCAACCTAGATGTAGCCCCAGGTGAAGTAGTGGCATTGGTTGGCCCCAGCGGTGCGGGCAAGTCCACGCTGTTTAACCTGATCCCCCGCTTTTATGACCCCACTACGGGAACCGTGTGCATTGACGGGCAGGACATCCGAACTGTGATGCAGGTGAGCTTACGCCAGAATATCGCAGTGGTTCCCCAGGAAACGCTGCTTTTTGGTGGGACGATTCAGGAAAACATCCGCTACGGCAGGCTAGACGCGACCGACGACGAGATTGTTGCCGCAGCCAAAGCCGCTAACGCCCATGATTTTATTACCGAACTGCCGGATGGCTACGACACGGTTGTCGGAGAGCGAGGCGTTCGCCTGAGCGGGGGGCAGCGGCAGCGGGTGGCGATTGCCCGTGCCATCCTCAAAGACGCGCAAATCTTGCTGCTAGACGAGGCCACATCCAGCTTGGACAGTGAGAGCGAAAACGATGTGCAAGAGGCACTTTCTCGGCTGATGCAAGGCCGCACAACGATTATTATTGCCCACCGGCTGAGTACGATTCGGGTCGCGCATCGCATTGCTGTGCTAGATCGTGGTAAGCTTGTGGAATTAGGCACACACGACGACCTTATTGCCAAGCCAGACGGTCTGTATGCTCACCTGTACGAACTTCAGTTCAAGCAGGACGTACCATTCACCGAGTTGGGAGCCGACTGATAGATGTCGCTGAGAGGGAAAAAGGTTTTTGTCACGGGTGGAACCGGCTTTTTGGGCGAGGCACTCGTGCGGCGGCTCTCCCAGGACGGTGCGCGCAGCCGCGTCCTCATCCGGCACACGTCAAACACGACCGACCTCGATATGATGTCGCTGGTCGAAGTCGTCATTGGTGACCTCACAGACCGCAACAGTGTTTTTAAAGCAATGGAAGGCTGCGACTATGTATTCCACGTTGCAGCAGCATTGAGCGGCTCCCGCGACCATATGGAGCGCGTCAACGTGGAAGGCACGCGTCACGTCACTGACGCCGCAGCAGCCATCGGCATTGAGCGGCTTGTGTACGTCAGCTCGATTGCCTACTACGGCTACGGTGTAGACGGCCCCGTTACCGAAGACACGCCACCCACCATCAGCTATGACGGCTACGCCATCACCAAGCGTAAAGCCGAAGAGCGCGTCCAGCAAATTGCGGAAAAGCGCTGGATTTCCTACAGCATCATCCGCCCTGGCATGATCTACGGGCCGCATTCCCAGCCGTGGACGGCGCAGATGTTTAAAATTGCCCGCCGCAACCCTACGTTGTTCATCGGTGATGGCAGCGGTCACGCCCACCCCATCCACGTTGACGATGTCGTCAATATGTGTCTCAAGATGGTTACTCACCCCAAAGCCGACGGACAAGCGTTCAACTGCACGCCGGACCCGGCCCCTACTTGGCGTGAGTTCCTGGGCGAATACAGCAAACTAGCCGGACACAACAACTGGCTGGGGATTCCAGCGGTGTTCGCCCACCTGGGTGCTACGCTACAAGCAACATTCTCACCAGCCGCAGCCGAAAAAGCCTGGAACGAGAAGCTGGTATGGGGCCAGTGGCCCGTCACTTACAAAATGGACAAGGCTCATAACTTACTCGATTGGCAACCGAGTGTGCCACTCAAGGCCGGAATTCAAAACACCGCGCCCTGGCTGCGCGAACAGGGGCTGCTCAAGCCTTGACCGCACTGTGGGTCAGTTTGGCCATCATCATCGTAGGTGCTTGTGGCGCGATCTTGTGGTGGCTGCTCATCGAAACGGAAGGCGTTTACCTTGGGCAACCTGTGGTAACGTGGTTATATGATCGGTTTGCAGCGCGCTACGACACCATCAAGGAATATGAACCGCCCTATGAAACCCTGCTGCTTGCAATCCCCATCATGGACGCCATACAACCCAACCACGCGCCGCTGATCCTTGACGTGGCAACAGGCACAGCGCGCTTGCCCATCGCCATGCTCCAACTGACAGACTTTGAGGGGCACATGATTGGCGTGGACATCAGCCGCAAAATGCTGCGACAGGCGGCGTACAAACTTGCTGACGATCTCGCTTATGTTGATTTGCTTCACGCCCCGGCAACCTGCTTGCCGTTCGACGATAGCACATTTGATGTGGTCACGTTGCTTGAAGCGATTGAATTTATCGCCCAACCGTACACAGCAATTCAAGAAGCGGTGCGCGTTCTGCGTCCCGGCGGCATTTTGTTGACGACGCAGCGCATCAATGTAAAAACCATGCCCGGTAAACTATGGTCAGAAGCGCAGATTCAATCTGCTTTGGAAAAGTCAGGCATTGAGCAGGTGACCTTCGAAGCGTGGCAGGACGAATACAACCAAGTGTGGGGCCGTAAAGTCGGTGAATCGCAGCCGGTGAGAGTGAAGCCACTTGAAGCTGTGATGCGCTGCCCGCGCTGTGCCCAGAAATCCCTCGCATTCACCACGCCCAATTTCGTTTGTGACAACTGCGCGCTACAGGTTCCTATTGGCGATGATGGCGTTTTAGAGGTCTATACGGCTCACAGGACTTGTTAAGTCAGTGGCTTTTGCTAGAATCGCCTGCAATCGTGTAAACACAGCCACTCAACAGAGGACACCCATCCTGTGATACAACTCCCGAAGGAACACGCCAAGCTGATCGAAGATGCGATCAAGGCGGCGCAGGCAGCGGGCGATCTGCCTGAATTCGACATCCCCGAAATCCCCATAGAAGCGCCTAAAAAGCCCGAACACGGCGACTACGCCTGCCCAATTGCGCTGCGTCTGGCTAAAGATGCGAAAATGAAACCGCCACAAATTGCCCAGGCCATTGAAAAGCACCTGCAACCGGCTGAGTTTGTCGGCGCGGTGGAACTCGCCGGGCCGTTCATCAACTTTCGCCTGGACGAAACGTGGCTCAAGGGGCAAGTTGAAGCCATCATTGCGGAGGGCGACGACCTGTTTAAGCTGGACATCGGCGCGGGTAAAACGGCCCAAGTCGAGTTTGTGAGCGCCAACCCCACTGGCCCGCTGCACATCGGGCGCAGCCGGGGTGCCATTGTTGGTGACGCGACGGCGCGTGTATTAGAAGCGGCAGGCTATGAGGTGCAACGCGAGTACTACTTCAACAACGCTGGCGTGCAGATGCAAAATCTGGGCAAGAGCCTTAAATTCCGTTACATGGAAAAGCTGGGCCGCGAACCCGATACCGAACTCACCTACCGGGGCGACTATCTGGCGGACTTTGCCGGGCAGTTGGTTGACGAAGTCGGCGATAGCTGGGCGGACAAGGACTGGCAGCCGTTCAAAGAATACGGCGAAAAGAAGATGTTCGATATGATCCGCGCTACGTTAGACCGGGTTGGCATTCGTCACGACGCCTTTTTCAATGAAAACAGCCTCTTCGACACCAAAGAGGTCGATGCAGTTGTAGAGAAGCTCAAGGCCAGCGGTGATATGTACGAGGCGTCTGTTTGGGACGGCGCGGACGAGGAAGAACAGGCAAAACTCAAGGACGCTGACCCAGCATGGTGGTTCCGCAGCAGCAAATATGGCGACGCCAAAGACCGCGTCATGCTAAAGGCTGACGGCAACGCCACCTACACGCTACCGGACTTCGCCTACCACCTGAACAAACTGAATCGCGGCTTCGACCTGGCGGTCAATGTGCTTGGTGCAGACCATCACGCGCAGGCTCAAGTTGTACAGCATGGTGTAACCGCCATGGGAGAAGATGCCAGCCGCATTCAGGTGATTTTGGTGCAGCTTGTGCGGATGCTCAAGGACGGTAAAGAAGTCAAGCTGAGCACCCGTGCTGGCGACTACGAGACGTTAGACGACCTGATTGACCAAACCAGCGTGGACGCGGTGCGCTACATATTGCTGGCCCGTAGCCCCAACTCTCATCTGGACTTTGACATGGATGCCGCCGTCGCGCAGTCCAACGAAAATCCGGTGTACTATATTCAGAATGCGCATGTACGCTGTGCGGGCATCTTCCGGGAAGCACAAGCACGCGGCTTCAGCGACGACGGCGACATAGACTCCAACCTGCTTGGCGAACCGGAACTGCGTTTTTTACGCAAGGTCATGGAGATGGGGGACATCATTGAATTTGCGGCAACCAACCTGGAAGCGCACAAGATCGCCTTTTACGCGCATGAACTGGCCAGCAATTTTCATCCAGTGTACGAGGACGTGCGCGTGCTGCACACTGACGTACCCGAAGATGTGGCCAAAGCGCGCCTGCGCTTTTATCGGGCGGCGCGGGTAGCGCTCAAGCGCGTATTAGATCTGATGGGCATGAGTGCCCCGGAGGTGATGTAATCATGGGCCTCAAACCCGATCACTGGATTCGCAAGATGGCCCAGGAACACGGCATGATTGACCCCTTTGTAGAAGGCCAAGTGCGCGAAGGGGTCATTAGCTACGGATTGTCATCCTATGGCTATGACCTGCGTGTTGCCGACGAGTTCCGCATTTTTACCAACATCAACAGCACCATCGTGGACCCGAAAGACTTCCGTGACGAGCTAATGGTTAACTTTAAGGGCGATGTGTGCATCATTCCACCCAACTCGTTTGCACTGGCCCGCTCCATTGAGTATTTCCGTATTCCGCGCAGCGTGCTAACCATTACCGTTGGCAAGTCCACCTATGCACGGGCAGGCATTGTGACCAACGTCACGCCATTTGAACCGGGCTGGGAGGGCCACGTCACGCTGGAAATCAGCAACACCACGCCGCTCCCGGCAAAAATCTACGCCAACGAAGGGCTTGCACAGGTCGTCTTCTTTGAGGCGGATGAGGAGTGTGAGGTGTCTTACGCGGACCGCAAAGGCAAATATCAGGGGCAACGGGGCGTGACCCCGCCGCGCATTTGATTGCTAACGGGGTAGCTACTGCGACGGCTTGTTCTGTATAATGCCCGCGATGAATTGTTACTTTGGTGAGGAACAAACCTATGGCACAGAACGTCGAAGCGGCCCCGGTTGCAAGCCGATCAATCGCGTCCGCAATTAACGCAAAAACGATCAGCTATGCGCTGCTGGCACTGGCCATCGTCGTCAGTGGTTACCTAAGCTATCTCAAAATTGCCAGTGCAGACGCCGCCTGCGTCGCCGCCGGTAGAATTGACTGCGGAACCGTGCTGAACAGCGCCTACTCCGAAATTGGTGGCATTCCCATCGCGTGGCTTGGGCTGGCAACCAATCTTATCGTGCTGACGCTGCTGCTTGCGCAAGACCGCGTACCGCTGCTGCGCGAACACGGCACCCTGATCGTGTTTGGCGTGCTGCTGTTTGCGTTCATCTACTCAGTGTATCTGGTTTACCTGCAAGCTGCTGTCATCCAGGCTTACTGCCCCTGGTGCCTGACCCACGAAGCGCTGATCTTCGGGTTATTTGGGGTTTGGGTGCGGCAAGCCTGGGTTGCGATGGGCTGACGGTCGCTAATCCTGATGCAGATAGGCAATCAGGTCAGCGATGTCTTGGGGAGCCAGGTTATCATCGTATTTGTTGTACATGGCATTGCCATACCCTTCTACGATGAACCGCCCTGGCTCTGCAATGGCGTAAAACGTGTATTCGCGGGCATCCTCGCCGTCTACACGCTGGGCAGCCACCTCCGCATTATAGTCAAGGAGGGTCGGCGCACCTCTTGCCCCCTCCACATGGCAGGAGTTGCAGGCGGGCATCACACCAACCTGTGAGGTGTACAGTTCCTCGCCGCGTATTGGGTCGCCCTCGGCGGGTAAGTCCTCAAAAGGAATGGCACTTGGCGGATTCGCCCCGCAAGCCGTCAACACAGCCATGAGCAAAAGTCCACATAAAGTCCAGTACAGCCGCATGGGTCATATCCGTTCGGTTAGCTGCCATATTTGGCCAAATTATACCCGCCAGGGCGGTTCGTGAACAGATTCACAATCAAATCCGTCACCACCAATCGAAGTGGACATTGCGCTGGCGAACCCATCGTTCAGCAGCCGAATTGTTGGACGCGGGTTCAGCGGGTGGTGGCGGGTCGTTGTCAACACATTTGAACAACTTACGACAATACATACACCCCAATTCAAACAGAGTTCGGTACCATTACGCTTGAGATAATTTGGGTCTATTGTTGCAATTATTGCACGAACACAACCCATCCTACGGAAGAAAAATGAGTTCAATAGGGAATTTGGAATGGACAGAGACCGTATAACTGCAACGTTCAATCGGCGGCGAGATAAGGGACAGGCGGTCACCGAATACGCGCTCATCCTCGCCCTTGTGGTGGTCGCGCTGGCGGCTGCCTTCATAGCCACCGGCTCGGTGATTGATGATATTTTCTCGAATGCCGTTGCCGCGTCAGAGAATGTAAACGACCCGGCTGAGCGCGATCAAATCGCGGGTTTTCAAGAAACGCTCGCATGGATTGCGGCCAACCCTGCAACCGGCGTGCCAGATGAGCTGAACCCGGAGATCGAACCGACCGACCTACCCGAAGGCGTGACGGAAGAGCCACCGCCTGCGATTGAGACGACAGGGGTGCCGCCGGAACTGACGCCGACGTTGGTTCCAAGCGCAACACCGGAAGACGTCTCTTTCAACCTGACCTATAACGACTCGGCAGACAACACCGAAGATCGCTATCGCCTGGAAGGTAACGCCTACATCGGCTTGCAGGCCACAACTGCGCGCTTCTTCCAGGATAACTCCGATAATTCGTTGAATATCGCCAACCTTGAAGGGAAGGCTTTTTACTACCAAAACACGGGCGAACCCAATCCGGTGCATGAGCAAGCCCTCATTGCCCCAGGTGACAACGTACCCGGTGTAAACGAGCAGTTCTTCTCAGCCCAGTTCCGCCGCGAAGTCTGGATCACGCAGGATGAAACGCTTACTATCACCATCAATGACACGAGTGGTGGTGTTCGCGTTTACTACGAAGACGGTGGTTCTTGCAGCAACTTCCGGAACACGATTTCACCCTTGGATGGTGTGGCCCGCAACACTGAGAACGGGTCTAGCTGCGTTCTCATTGACGAGTGGGTGGACGTTCCGGATGAAGACAACCTGTCCGCAACGCGCACGTTTAGCATCGGTAATGCTATCAGCGCACTTGGCTCCCCTGGCCCGAACCCTGGCCCTGAGGATGGCCCGTTCTACGGTTTTGTCCTGTGGATTGAGTTCTACAACCGCTCGGCTGCCGTACCCAGCCTGAACGTCACCATCGACACGCCTCGCCAGAACACCGATGACGCCGGCCTGAATGGTGCAACGGTTCAGTGTAACTGGGGCAAGTACGAGGGTGACCGCTCCAATGTGCGTCCGTTCTCATGGTACGCTGCGGTTGGCCTGGACGACTTCCCAGATAACCAACGCTGCCACCTTGAGCTACGGGGGTACGTCACCGTCGACCCGGCAGAAGAGTTGGACACCGACGGCGTCGCCACTGTGCCCACATTTACCTTCTGGCATATATGGGACTTAAACCCAAACACAGATGTCAAACTCGAAATGGCGACTTACGTTCCACCGGCTGATCCTACGCCGCCGGACGTTGGCCCTGGCACCTGGACAACCGTGTGGGAAACCGCAGGCGGTACTCGCAACTACGAGTGGACACAGGAAGAAATCCTGCTGGATGGCAGCAACCCAGGCGGGTTTAGCGCTGCGGTTGGCGACCACATCACTTACCGCTTCGTCATCGAGAACAACAACGGCGGTGGCGGTCGCAAGCGCTGGTATGTGGATGACATCCGCATTGGCAACCGCAACTTACCAGACCTCACGATGGCCAGCAGCCTGACCTCCCCCGATACATTCGGCATTTGCGCTGACACAACCACGTGTGAAACCTACTGGGACTTCAGCGACCCCACCGACGTAGACGACTTCCGTACAACGGGGCGTTGGGCGCTCACCAACACAGGCGCACGGGCCAATCAGGGCTTGGGTGATGACCCCGGCAACCGCTACAGCCTTGAAGACGGTGCTGACCTGGGTGCAGACCCGCTGGATCGTCGTATTTACTGGGTCGAATTTGACAGGCCAATCGACGTAAGCGCCACCACAACCAACGGTACGGACTTTGTTGTTGACGCGGTGACTGCACCAGCAGACAGCGACAATGACCAGGGCGCGCCCATGCTCACGCTGTGGAACAGCTACAACATCCAAGACAATGTCTCGCTGCAAGTGCAGTACTATGATGAGACTGAGCAAAGCTGGCAGCTACTGCGTGAGATTGTCAAGACAGGCAGTGGTGCCGAAGCATCTGCCAGCACCGCGTTCGTGCAGGTACAGCTCAACGAGCGTGAAGTAGCCGATAGCAACGGCCTGGGTACAGGCGTGTTCGACACCTACGACACCGCCGCCCCCGGCAGCACAGTCTGGCAAGACTGGGCCAACGGCCCCATCCGTGTGCGCATGGCGATGATCGTATTGGAAACCGCTACGTTTGACGCTGCCAACGGCTGGACGATTGACGAAATCCAGATTGAGCGCCTCGGCGTGTTTGACTACATTCCGTATCCGTTTGACCAGACGGGCGACCCAGAACTAGCAGACCTGGTGAACAACTGGCAGCGCACGGGTACCTGGGCCTTTACCGAAGAACGCCCCTCCCGTGATGGCAACTGGGTTCTGAGTGACAGCCCCAATTCCGACTATCTGGCCTCTACCGATACGTTCACCGAAACACGAGCGCTCATCGACCTGAACAGCGACACGCCAGAAAACCCCTACAGCCAGGCCTGTACTGAAAACTGCCTCAATCCGGAAGACAATAGCACCCGTACCCCCGGCACAGGTGGCTACGTCCCAGCCGTTGACCCACAAATCACCTTCTGGTGGCGGCGCGGCCTTGCTTCACCAGCCCGCCTGACTGTGGAAATTCGCACCAACGCGGGCGAGGACGCCCCCGTAACGGTTTGGGAATACAACTATGACAGCAGCAATGCAACCCAAACGGTGTGGGAACGGGTAGAAATTGACCTTGACCCGTTCATCAACGATGAAACTGACACCGGCAACGCGGACGTTTATGACGACGACATCATCATCTCGTTCAACCTCAGCACTGGCTCTACCCAGGCCGACGGCGTCTACATTGACGAGTTCTTACTCGCAGATTCGCCCGTTGCGCGCTCATTCCGGTTGTGGGAAGACGATGACCTACCCGATGAAGACGACGGAGACGGACGCAGGTATATCGACACGGTGGACGCTCGTACAAACTTGAGTGACGACCGCGATAACTGTGATGGCGATAGCGATGACAACAGCGAAACGTGTGATGATACAGGCGGTCGCTGGTTCGACCGCTGGCACTACGGCGGCAACTGGTTCTCTGGCTTCTACGAATACACGTACCTCGACCAAAACGGTGACGAGCAAACCGACCTGATCGCCCGCTCTGGCACGCAGGTATTCCATGAAAGCCCAACTACCAGCGAAAACCCGCTAAACGGGAACCCAGACGACGACGACAACTTCTTCTACCAAACGCGCAGCTTCAGCGTGCTGGAAATGATCCGCACGATTGACATGACCGGCCTGGAAACGGAACGCGCAACAGGTGACCCGGTTGGCATTGCTACTGCTGGCGACAACGGCAGCCCCATCATGTACTGGTGGCAGCGCTACGACCGTGGTGTGAATGGCAACATGCTGGTTCAGGTTGCCACACGAGAGGCAACCAGCCCTGACGAATATCGCGCTGGTGACCCGCTCTCCTATGGCGACGACGAGTTGTACGGCTGGAGCGAATGGCAGACAATTTACTACGCCAATGGTGATGATGAGAATTACGCGTGGACGCGCCAAGGCGTTAACCTGGCTAACGCGCCCATTTACAACGCCAACGGCGACATCATCGACCGTGAGAACTTCATCGGCGATGAGCTTCGTGTGCGCTTTGTCCTGGATGCGTTGGACGTCACCGGTGACCAATCCCGTGACGGATGGTTCGTTGACGACATTGAGTTCACCGTTCAAGTACCGGTTATCACCAACTTCACCAACGACCCAGAATTGACGACCTGGGTGCAAGAAGGCACCTGGGGCGAAGACCCGAACAAATTCGAAGGCGGCACGTCCATCGCCAACTTCCCCGGTTCCAACTGGAATGTGAACTGGCTCAACTGCAACTACCGCCCCAATGAGAACACAGGAGCAGCAGCGAGCGGTGACCAGGGCTGTAGCAACAAGGGCAACAACCTCAACAAGTTGCTTGCCGACCCCGACTATCGCAGCTACTATGGCACTGCGAACCCCAATAACTGGTACTTGAACGAAACCCTGCCGACTGGCCTTCCGTTCGAGTACACCTTCGAGAATACCAGTGGCACGGCGGGTCGTCCGCCAGGTGCTCGTAACAACCGTGTTTGGCACGACAACTTCGCAGCAGAGTTCCAACGCACGATTGAGGTAGCCGAAGCAAACGTCTATGACTTCTACGTCCGAACGGACGACGGTGTGCGCGTTGGCATTACCGACATGCCCACAACGGCTGAGTTGGACGATGTTGGCGGTGCGGGCAACTCACTCACAGCCGCGTTCGAAAACGTCCCGGTAGATGGGGGCAGCCGGACGTATACGGATAGTGCAATCAACGGCACCAACCCGATCTACTATGGTAATGTCATCGACCAATGGCGCGGGCAAGCACCGACTGTCTACACACGCTCCGTTGGCTTGGTGACCGAACCCGACGGCTCTCCGCGTGAGTACATCCTCACGATTCATTACTACGAGGGCGGTAGTGGCGGTGTCATCGCCTTTGGTATGGGTACCGGTGAAACGTCACTGACGGACAGCCCGGTCGCTGTGCCAGTCGAGGACATTGAGGAAGACTTTATCCCAGCGAACTACCTCAGCAATACGTCCATCGTGTACGATGGCTTGATCGACCTGCGGACGGCCAACAAACCGGTCCTGAACTACTACACGACATACGCCCTGAGTAACATCAATGCAACGGCCTACCTTGAGGTTTCCAACGACGGCGGCTTTACCTGGTCAGAAAGCGGACTGCAAGGCATCGTCACCACCAGCGACGGCACGAGCTTCTCTGCGACGGGTTCCACAAACTGGTCGGGCACTGAGGATAACTGGGTATTCCGCCAAAACACGCTCGAATCCTACAATGGTGAACTCATCGGCATGCGCTTCCGGTTGGATGTGGGCGCTGGCTTAAACCAAATGCAGACCCAGGAAAACAATGACCGTGGTGATGGCGTCTACATTGATGAGGTGCTGGTCTTTGACCTTGAGCCAGACAACCCAGCCCCGCAGATTGTTTTCAATCCGCCAGTTAGCGTCTTCGTTAGCGAAGGGGGCACACCGCAGCAGCTTTCTGTGCTGGCAGTGGGCACCGCTCCGCTCCGTTATGAGTGGTACAAGGGTGAGCAACCCGCCGATCCAAATGCGGTGCCAACCAACGCTACCCTTATTGCCGGGGCAACCACGAGTACGTTTACCCCACCAGCAACCCTGGAACCGGGCCTGCACACTTACTGGGTACGCGTTTCCAACAGCGTGTCTGACGCAGACCCCAACATCCCACCGGCCCAAAGCATCCCGACAGAGTATCGTGTTCTGGAATGCTTGCCGACGGATGTAGGCGACTGCAACATCTACCGCATCAACGTGAACGGCCCTGATGTTGACACGGCAGATAATACCCAACCGGGATGGAGTGGTGACCTCGAATCGGCGGCGGCATTTGTGCCCAGCGGTACCAGCTTCCCAGGCAGTGACGCCGACATCAACACACCCAGCACGAGTGACAATGAATTTATCCAGGCTGCTATCGTCGGCGCGGCACCAGAGTCGCTCTACCGCACCTTCCGCGCAACAGACAGTGACATGACGTGGAGCTTCCCAGTTGAAGCAGGTCAGTACACGGTGCGCCTGTATATGGCGGACCCGTTCGACAACAACCCAGTGGACGACCAAGGTGCGTTTAGCGTCTTTGTGAACGGTACCGTTTCTGAGTACATCACGGGCGGTTCTACCTCGGTACTCAACAACGTGAACTTCTACAACCTCGTTGGGCAAGCAAACCAAACCCCAGCAGTGATTCAGCTTGCGCCGGTTTCCATCTCAGGGGTCGGTGATTCCATCGATCTTCGTGTAGAACGCAACAGCAAGACGACGTTCATTTCGGGTATTGAGATCTTCCCAGTCACCGACACTGAGCCTGAAATCACCGACGAGCCGGATGACACCTTGGCAGATGGGAGCGGTCAGGCGACTGTGACCGTCGCTGCAACAGGCGCTAACTTGGCCTTCCAGTGGTACGTAGATGGCACGCCAATCACCAACGGTGGCCCCTACGAAATCGTTGAGTCTGTCGGCAACCTATCCGGTAACAGCAGGCTCGTCCTCAAAACGTTGAACGCACCACCCGCACCAGAAGCCCCCGTCAACGTGTATGTTGAGGTCACCAATACGGAGTCAGGAACGACGGTCACCAGCCGCACAGCGCTCGTATCAGACAATTGCGTCTTCGACCCCAATACACCCGGTTCCTGTGACCGCTGGTACATCAATGTGGGTGATAATGACAGTGATGGCGCTATCACGGCCAGCGACAGTGGTGAAACCATCAGATGGGCATCATTCACCACGCCCTACAGCAACGGTACGCCGATCTACGAGTCTAATGCCGACCCATCGTTCTACCAGCGTAATGAAGCGCTGGACGACGCCCCGTGGACCTATAACTTCCTGGTCGACTCAGCCTTTATCCCGCGCAGCGTCTTCGTAAGCTACATTGACTCTGCCGATCCTGCTGGCTTCGATTTCACGCTGCCAGTCTCATCGGGCAGCTACGATGCTACCTTCTTCTTTGCCGATAACAACAGTTCAAGGGTAGACATCACCATCGAGGGCAGTCTACGGGTGGACAACTTCACACCAGTTGTTGAGTGCAGTACCAATCAATACTGCAGCGCGACCGTACTCAACATTCCGGTAACAGATGGCAACATCAACATCAATATCAAGCGCGATAGTACAGCTTTCTTCCCAGCACGCCTGAATGCCCTTTCAGTCACGCGTCGCTAGGGAACGCACACCGCAATCCGGCGGTCAAATTCAATAGCGCAAAAAGCGGGCCAGCAGTTGGCCCGTTTTTTGTGTTGTAGCGGGGTGTGCCTAGAATCGACGCAAACGGCTTGTTACACTTAGTCCCTCAGGAAGAGTTGCCAACAAACAGGGATCGAACTGTGAGCGCACATCAACAACGCCTAGGACTTCTGTTCATCCTGGTCGGCCCCACTGGGGCAGGGAAAAACACGCTTATCAACGGCGTTCTTGAGCGCCTGGACGCACTTCAGCAACTACCAACAGCCACCTCTCGCCCAATTCGCCCTGAAGAACAGGAAGGTCGTGAACATCACTTTGTCACGCGTGAAGAATTCGAGCGTATGATTGAGGCAGCCGAACTTTTGGAGTGGCAAAATGTGCATGGCAACCTATACGGCGTTCCAAAGGGCACGGTTGAGCATCTTGTGGCGAACCGGCTAGACCGCATTGCCGACATTGATGTGCTGGGCGGCTTGCGCGTACGTTCACTTTACCCGGACAATGTCGTGCTGGTCTTCGTTAGCCCCGGCAGTGATGACGAAGTGCTTGACATCGTTCGTCAACGCCTCGAAATGCGTGGGGACGCTGCGGAGGATATTGCAACCCGGTTGCGGCGCGTTGAGATGGAAATGAAATTCGCTGTTCACTGCGACTACATTATTACCAACGATGATGCCGATGATGCAACCGATACCCTTGAGAGCATTATTCGCGCAGAATACAGCCGCCGGGACTTAGCCAACCTCCGTGTATCGCGCAATCAACCACGACGTGCGCTCGTTTACCGGGCTGCGGCCATCATCACACAAGGCGACGATGTGCTGTGTCATGACAACGCATTGCCCAATGCACAAATTCTGGACGGTGAACTTCCGTCAGAGGCAGCAATGCGTGCGGTAGCTGAAGTATTCTATACCCCAGCGGAACAGCGCCCCCCAAAGATGATTGACTTTACGGTGGTAGGGCAGCCACGCTACCAGCAAGCTACGTATTGGTATGCACTTGCTGGCGAAATTTCACCCAACCTACCCGATGGTTGGGACTGGCAACCGCTGTCATCGGCTGTTCCAGATGAGATTTACCAACAATTGGGTTCCATAACCGCCCCCTCCCGCCAAACAGTAGGAAAGTGACCATGCCAGACCTCAAAATGACGCAAACAGCCCGTGGAGCCGTCCATGCACCAGACGGTATCCCGCTTCACTTTGGCAATGTGGAAAGCGAATACACAGTCGCTAACCAACATGCCGTCCTGATGGATCGTTCGCACGAGGGACGACTTCGGATTACGGGTGCCAGCCGATTTGACATTTTGCACCGCATCTCGACGAATGACCTACTGAACATGGCACCGGGTGAGGGGCGCGGCACAGTGTTTACACAGGCCAACGCCCGCCTCATTGACAGGGTTGAGGCCTACAACAGTGACGACGCGCTAATGCTTATCACAGCACCAGGGCGTAGCCCGGCCATGAAACAGTTCCTCAGCCGCCAGATATTTTTCAACGATGAGGCAACTGTCGAGGAAGTCACCGCAACGAGCCACCAATTTGTGCTGCACGGCCCCACTGCTGATGCTATCATCGCCAAGCTCGGCGTCCAACCCGCTGCCGATGGTTATTTGACTAGCACCGTCGTGGACATTGCAAACACGCTCGTGCTGGTTGCGCAGCGCAAACCCCTGACACGCCGCTACTGGACGCTGATTGTATTGGACGCAGGTGCAGCGGGTGATGTATGGGAAGCTGTGCTGTCCATCGGGGAACCGGACGGCCTCGGCTGTGCAGGATCACTTGCCTATAATATGGTGCGCATTCAGTCCGGACGCCCCGCGTTTGGGCGTGAAATCACGCCAGATTACCTGCCCGTAGAAGTGGGCTTGTGGGACGAAATTAGCTTCACTAAAGGCTGTTACACCGGGCAAGAGGTGATCGCTCGCATGGAAAGCCGAAATCGGCTGGCCCGTGTTATGGTGCGGCTACGCTTGCCTCACGAACTCAAACCGCCTGCAACCCTCATTGCCGAGGGTAAATCCGTGGGCACGGTCACCAGTTGCGTCAAACTGCCAAGTAACGAGATCGTCGGCATTGGTGTCGTCAAAACAGCGTTTGCGCTCCCCGGTACACAACTCACAACCCAAGACAGCCAATCCGTACATGTCATCGAACTGGCCGGGGCCGCTCCGCCTGCGACCATGTTAGCCCAGGAGGGGTAATTTGCAGCGCATACTGCTGTATGTGGGCCGCTTTTTCGCCATATTGCTAATGCCCGCCGAAGTGGCGCTTATCACGGCCACGATTTTTGTGGCAGCGACTATCCCTTCAATTTCGCAACCGGAGACGATAAAAGCTGGCCTCGAAGCGCAGCGCATTTACCCGGATGTTGTTCTGGTTGCGTTGCCTGCGTTGGTCGAACTCACAGCAGAACTGCAAGACCCGCCTTCCCGGATTGATCTTGATGAAATCCGTGACACCCTCGCCCCTGACGATTGGCGTAGTGTCGCCCACGATTTGATGCCGCCTGAATGGGTACAGGCACAAACTGAAAGCGCCCTAGACAGCATTTACGGCTACATCGGCGGAGGTGAGGCTGTTGATTATGCGCTGGACATTGAGGAACTTGCAGCGGGTTTCTATGGTGCGGGCGCAGAGCGGGCCGTGACGCGCATCCTGACGTTTTCGCCAAACTGTTCACCCGCACAGCTTCGTCAGATTCGTCAGATCCCCATCAACAACGATGAAAACATACCGATTTGCAACCCAAATAACCCGCTCCAAACGGAACGCATGACTGCCGCCATGCTGGAAAGTTTCGCCATTATCGGCGCGTCGCTCACAAGAGATGACATTCTCGCAGATACGCTCGACATCGGCTTTTTTCAAATCGAAGAGCGCTTGAACCCAAGCGACGACACCCTAACGTTGCCCATGCAAGCCGAAGCCGAGGGTTCCAGTCGCGATGCGTTTATTTTTCTGCGCATCGTGCATGAACTCCGTGGTATGTATACGAGGCCAGCAATCAGCGCACCCGTGGCGCTGTTTGGCCTTATCGTGTTTTTTGCGGTACGGTCGTTTCGAGGGTTAGCGGTATGGTCAGGTTGGGTAAGCATACTCAGTGGCAGCACGTTGGTGGTTACGCTGCTACTATTTTCAATGGGAATTATCGGGCAATCAGCCGCTAGCCAGGTCGGCACGGATTTACCTTCCGAAATTGAGATGATCCAAATTCGCATTTTTGACGGCATCGTTTCAAGCGTCTATCGCGACTTTAGCCCGCGTGTGCTGGCCAGCGCAATTATGTTGTTTATTGCTGGCGTATCGCTGCTTGTTTTTTCCAGGGTGCTGCCCGGCCCAAAACGGCTCGTCCGGCTCAATCCAGAAGCCCTTCCGTCGACCTCAGTGCAGCCTCAGTAATCATGATGGGGGCGGCCCATCGAAAAACAACGCCCACCACAACATCCAGTTTTCAAGCTGCGGGCTGGTCGTTTGAACCTGCACCGACGGCGTCGGTTGCGGGGTCGCGGCGGCTTCTCCAGGGAGCGCAGGCACAGGGACGACCAAAATCTCACCCTCGCGGATCATCTTGCCTTCGCCACGCGCCCACTGTTCAACATAGGTATCACTCTGTGAATAATCACGAGCGGCAATCAGGGTGGCCTGCTCCTCTTGCAAGGCAGCGACCTCAGTTTGCATTTGGATGTAAGTTTCCATCAGCGGCTGGCCAGCGGCAATACGCGTGCTGAAGTTAATCGCCAAAATTAGCCCGAAGGCGATAATCATCGCAAACGTAATCTGGACTCCGCTGAGCTGTCCGAGACCAGCGTATGAGAGGTTAGGGCGCTCTTCTTGAGGCATAGGTCACTCGCGTTGCGGCTTCAGGCTGCATTTTACAGGATTGTACAGGTTGCCACCATGCCGCAGCGCCAGGGGAATATATCGCTAACGTACATCTCCAACCCTGGTAGCACCGCTCCTCCATCCCTAAAGCCAGGGGCACTTCGTTGTGAAAGCATGGTAGCCCCTCCTGGCCAAAAACCCAGGAAGGGCATATTGGGGGTCAACCTAATGCATCGTGAGGGCCATTGTCGCCTTTTGCACATGCAGGCGATTTTCCGCCTCATCATAGACCACACTCTGTGGCCCATCAATTACGCTGTCCGTCACTTCAATGTTGCGGTCAGCGGGAAGACAGTGCATGTAAATGGCCTCGTCCTTTGCCAAGGCCATGCGACGATCATCTGTGATCCAGTCTGTATATTGGCGACCAATCGCAGCCGATTCCTCGTCGTCCGTCGTCGTGAGCAGCGCGCCCCAACTCTTGGGATATAGAATATCGGCATCTTTGAAGCCCTCGTCGAAGTCTTCCAGGATTTCCAATGATCCACCAGATGCCTTTGCGTTGTCTTGCGCCTGTTGCACAATATCTGGCATTAGCTTGTACTCCGGCGGACGGGTGAGGCGGACGTTCATACCGTAGCGCGTCATCAGCAAAATAAGGCTCTGTGGCACACTCATCGGCTTTTGATAGCTGGACGCATACGCCCACGACACATTGATCGTGCGTCCGCGCACATCACGCCCAAACTTCTCCATGATTGTCATCATGTCCGCCAAAATCTGGAACGGGTGGTACACCTCACACTGCATGTTGAGCACAGGCACCCGGCTAGCCGCTGCCACATCATTCAGGTACTGATTGCCCAAACCCCAATCCACCTGACGGATCGCAATACCGTCGGTGTAGCGCCCAACGATTTCGCCAATCTCCTTGGCCGTGTCCCCGTGGCTGATTTGCGTTGTGCGGCTTTCGATAAACTGCGCATGGCCGCCAAGCTGAGCCATCCCCGCTTCAAAGCTAATGCGTGTGCGCGTACTGCTGAAAAAGAACAGCATCGCCAGCACCTTGTCGCGCAAATAGGCGTGGGGTTCACCCATAGCCCGCTTGCGCTTCAAGTCCCAAGCGATGTCAAGTAGCGTATCAACTTCGTCTTTTGTCCAATCTTGCGTAGAGATCAGATCACGACCTCGTAGATCGGTCTGCATACGATCACCCTTCCT